>MGEH01000001.1 GCA_001791275.1 Candidatus Uhrbacteria bacterium RIFCSPHIGHO2_12_FULL_60_25
TGAATTACCATTCTACAAAGAATAAGAAGACGCTGAAGAACCGTCTGGAACTCTCCAAGTTCTGCAAGCAGTGCCGTAAGCACACGCCGCATAAGGAGACGAAATAGCCCGGCCCCGCCGCTCGCGAGCGGCGGGGTTTGTGTTAGACTTGAATCGTGTCCTGGATCACGCCACCAGCTCGCAAAGACAAACCTCTTCCCCCAAAGCTCGCCATGCCGAAGCGGAAGGGGATTGCGTTTCTCGTTGTCATCGTCCCGACGGTGATCGGGCTCGCCGTCGGTCTTCCGGTCTCCCTCGTCTTCCAGGCAACATGGGCTCGGGTCCTTATCGTCGTCGGGTGCACCGGAGTCGGGGCATATGTGGGAGCGCAATCATTGATCTGGGCGCTCATGATCGGTGCGAAGTATGAAAAAGAACATTAAAGCGTTGAACGCGACGGATTTCTATAAGTACCTGACGTGCCCACACTGGCCGTGGTTTGAGCTGTACGCGACCGTGGCGGAGAAGAAGACGAAGCGCAGTCTCACGCAAGGCGAGATCCGGCGTCTCGACGACGGGTATCTCCATGAGAAGGTCGTGATGCGCGAGCGCATGGCCGGAAAGAAGGTCAAGGCGCTTGCGGAGGTCGGCGATGCGAAGAAGCTGTTCGCGGCGACATTGAAGGCGATGGCGTCGGGCGTCGAAATCATCTACCAGGGGACACTCGTAGACGGGGACTGGCATGGTCGTCCGGACCTGCTCGTTCGCGTCCTCGGCGCGTCCAAGCTCGGCAACTGGCACTACGTGCCGCTGGACATCAAGGCGTCGCACGAACTCAAGCCCGCGCACCGCCATCAGCTCACGTTCTACAGTTTCCTCCTTGAACGCATCCAGGGCGTCTTCCCAGAGAAAGCCGGGATCATCAACCGCGACAAGGAAGACTACTGGTTCGAACCGTGCGTATGGGTCTCGGAGTTTGAAAACGTGCTCGCGAAGCTCGAAGCGCTTCGGGCAGGGGAGAAGCCGCCACTCGTCCTTCGGAAGGCATGTACGGACACGAGCCCGTGGGGCGACGCGTGCAAGAAACAGGCGCTCGATGCGGACGACGTCGCGCTCTTGTATAACGTCGACGTCCGAAAACTCGCGGCGCTTCGGGATCTCGGCGTCCGGACCGTCTCCGATGCCGCGGATCTGCGCGTCGAATCACTCGCAGGCGCGGCGCCGGGTCTGACTGCGCGTGGGGTCGAAGCAATCAAGCTCCAGGCACAGGCGCTTCGCGACAAGAAGATTTTTGTTCGCGAACCCGTCGAATTATCCGAGTCGCCGCTTGAGATCTATTTCGACATCGAGAGCGACTTGCCGAATGACGTGGACTATTTGTATGGGTTCCTTATCCGGGAACCGGGAACCCTTCGACTTCGCTCAGGGCAGGCTGGGAACCGGGAACCGTCTGCCCGGTACCATCCGATCGTTGCGGAGAAGCCGGAAGACGAGGGGAAGATGTGGAAGGAGTTTCTCGCGTGGTGCGAGACCCTGCCTGCCGAATATATCGTCTACCACTACGCGCCGTACGAACGGTCGCGTCTTAAAATTCTGGAGGGTCGGTATGGCGGGTCTCAATCGCTCGAGACGTTCAAGTCGCGTCTCTTTGACCTGAAGACGCCCGCGACAAAAAACGTCACGTATCCGCTCTACTTTTACGGTCTCAAGCACATCTGCAAGCATCTCGGATTCTCTTGGACCGGAAAACTCCAGAGCGGCGGCGAGAGCATTGATTGGTATGAGCGGTGGTGTGAAAAAGGCGACCGGAAGGTCTTGAACAGCATTCTCCAGTACAACGAGGATGACGTGCGCGCGACGATGTTCTTGAAAGATTGGCTCGTTATGTATGCGCCCCGTCGTGCGGCGTACGAGCAGCCGTACCCCTGGCGCGCCGGTTGACGGCCCACGCGGCGAGGAGCGCCGTGATGGGGACGGTGAACACGAGTCCGATCGTGCCGGCGAGGGACCGGATCACTTCGTCCGCGACGACGTCGAAGTTGAGGAATTTGAGCCACGACCCCTGATACTGGGCGTAGAGGAGGAGCGTTCCGAGCGACGCGCCGACGTAGGCGAAGATGAGCGTGTTCGCAAGCGCGCTCATGTGGTCGCGGCCGACGACCATGCCGGCGCGAAACCGGTCTTTGAAAGAGAGTCTGTCGTTCGCGCGATGGACCTGTTCCACGCCCGATGCGATGGACACGGCCACGTCTTCCACCACACCCATGGCCGCGATGATTATGCCGGCGAAGAGCAGGCCCTGCGGGTTCAGGAGCGGGTTCTGGTTGAAGAACATCCGATCTTCTTCACTCGACAGCCCGGAGAGGTGTGACCAGTTTGAAAATACGACAGAAATGAGGTACGCGACCAGGACGCCACCCATGGTGCCGACCGCCGTCACGAGCGATTTTCGATTCCATCCGGTCGAAAGTCCTGTCGAGAGGAATGTCAGCGCGCCTGCAAGGAGCATGGCGATGGGAACCGGGTTTGCGCCTTTCAAGAACGCGGGGATGAGGACGAACCCGATGATGAGAATGGACAGGATGATCGAGAACGCGACCTTGAGTCCCTGCTTCCCTGCGAGGAGCACGAGCGTGAGCACGAAGAGCGCGATGAGCCAGAAGAGCGGGATGCGCCGGTCGAAGCCTTCCAGGTAGAAGTGGGCTTGGCCCTGTTCGTCCGGCTGGACGAAGATGACGACCTTGTCTCCTACGCGCGGTTCGATTTGGTACGAGTTCGCCTCGACGTCGGACGAGAGCGTCTCGCGGCGTCCGTTCATGGCCCCTCCGCGGAACTCGACGTCATAGAGTTCGCGGAGCTGTCCCGTCCTCGTACTCGTGACCGTGTCGAGTCGGATCCCTAGCACGCGTGCGGACTCATAGGACCCCACCTGTTGTGGGGTGAGAGGACCGGTCAGGAGGTCGGTCCCTCCGTCACCCGTCGCACCAGCGAACGTTGACGTTGCGGCATGCGACGCGATCGGAAACAGCGACGCGGCGATGATTAAAAACGTCGTGATCGAACGCATGACGTGATGTGTCGTTGGCATGCGCGGACAGGGTAATGGAGGAAACGGGTTCGGGGAAGGGCGCGTTTTGACATTGAAGACGCCCGACCGGAGAGGGTCGGGCGTCGGATACGTCACGCGTGGCAGCGAGGGAACGGCGGGAGCGGGGACGCGAGCCAGCGATCGAACGCGTCCTTGATGTGTTCGAAGATCTCGCACTCGATCTCGAATCTCCAGCCGCCGGGCGCGCTCGGGTCGAACGCCCAGCTCGGCCGGATCGTGGACAGGCCGGAGAACAGGCGCGGGACGTTGGCGGCCACGTCGGACTTCTTCCACATGAGGAGCACGATCGTTTGGACTTCCGGCGGGCGCCGAACGAGGACTTCCAGATGCCGCTTGCTCGAACCGATGTCCCACCAGCGGAGCCGGAGGATCTCGGCGTTGTGCGGCGCCGTGATCTCGCGCAGCCTGCTGCCGATCTTCTGGAGTTGTTCAAAGGGCGGGATCTGGTCCAAGTACTCGATGAGCAAGGTGCAGAGGTTCCGCCCCAGCGGATCCTTCCCAGGTTCCCACCCGTCTACACACTCCGGCCGGAGGCGTCTACATACCTCGATGCACCAGGCGGGATCAGAGAGGTCGCCCTGCTTGTTCCAGAGGGCGTCTTCTTGGGAAATGAACATGGCACCTCCGGCAGGGTTGTAGCACCGGTGCGGTCGCTTTGAAAGTCACGCTTTCCCCCACGCCACGATCAAGGCATGGAAGTCCCGGAAGAGACGAAGATCGGGAGGGAGCCGCCGTGTGAAATACCGCTGTAACTCATCATAGTCCGTCAGACAGCATAGATTCTTCGCTTGAACGAATCGCTTCGTGTACGCGTCCACCACGAACACTGGGTGGCGACCCGCGTAGAGCAGGATCGTGTCCGCCGTCTCCTTGCCGATGCCGTTCATCGCGAGGAGATCGCGGCGGACTTCGTCCGTCGGACGCGACAGGAAGCGGCGCAGCGTGCCTGTGCGTCCGATGGACCGCGCGAAGCGCGCGAGCCGGTCCGCCTTTTGATTGTAGAAGCCGGAAGGACGGATGAGACGTCGCAGCTTCGTCTGTGTGAGGCAGGACAATGGATGGAGAGCGCAGCTCCTGTCACGTCGGAGGTTCGCGAGCGCTTTTTCGACGTTTTTCCAATTCGTGTTCTGCGTCAAAATCGCGCCGATCGCGATTTCGTCCGGCGTGTGCGGCGTGTCCTGCCCGAACCACGGCCACGGTCCCGGATCGCCAAAGCGCTTCAGGAGTTTTTCATATTCACGAAACAGTCGCGTCGGCATGGAACGCATCCTAAGCAGCCAGGCGTTCCAGGACAATGTCCCATACGATCTCGGCCACGCGGTCCGGCGGGCCGTCGGACGGGCATTGGTGCATGTCCAGGTAGGGGAGGTTGTTCGTCTCGAGCACGGCGCACGTCTGTTCGCGGTACGAGCGCGCGATGTCGCCGCAGATGAAGTCAATGCCGACGAGGTCGGTCTCGAACAGGCGCGCGATCGAGAGGAACAGGTCGCGATTGTCCGGATGCGTCGCGTCGGTGCACGCGACAATGTCGCATCCTTGCGACAGGACGACTTTTTCATGGAGCCGCACCGTTTCTCCCTTTGACGGGATCGTCGCCACGTCCAGACGGCGTACGAGCGCGTCGTCCAACGCGATGCGGTGGAGCGTCGTGTTTCTCCGGTCGTACGCACCGCGACGTGCGTCATCATTTTTCCGTTGGATGAGCGTCTCGATCGACGAGATGCCGTCACCAACGACGTTGGCAGCTTCTTTGCGGCACACGAACACGCGGTCTCGTCCGACCACCGTGGCGCGGTACAAACGGCCCGAGATGAAGCGTTCCACCACGATCACCGGTTGGTAGCGCTTGGCCAGACGGACGGCGGCGCGCAACCCGTCCACCGTCCGCACGGGCGCCGTGACGTGCTGGGAGAGCGAGCCGTTCGCGGGCTTCACGGCGAGCGGCAGCCCGAGCGCCTGGCCGTAGGCGCAGGCGGCGCGTTCTCCGGTGAACGCCCGGCCTTCAGCCACTGGGATGCCGGCGCGTTGGAGCGCGGTCTTCACGCGCCCCTTGTCGTTCATCTCCACTCCGCTAGTCCACAGATTCAAGGGCGTTCCTTCGTACGCGTACGAACGGCCACCGAGACGAAAACGGAACTCGTTCACGTACCGTCCCATGCAGGTGACGGCCGCGATATCAATGCCGCGCCGTTTCGCCTCCTCGAAGAAGATGAGGCTGCGGTTGTAGAGTTTCGATTCGTCCGGCTCGCGCAGGAACCGTACGATCCGCAGGCGGGCGAGCGCATCGAATGTTCTGCCGGATCGCGGTTCGGTCCGCGCACGGGTCGTGTACCGGGTGAGAGGTTTCGTGATCGCATCGAGCAGCCGGAAGGCGTAATGCTCAATGTAGAGGTGCGCGTGCGTGGTCCGCTCCACCGGCCAACAGTCGGCGCACATCGTCCCAACCATATTATTTGGCGACTATCCCTTGAGAGCAAGTATTACAATCCGTTCGCATTAAGACACGAATTATAATTATCCCTTGCCGATTTATTTGATAGGCTAAAACTATCTGGAGATTGTAGATCAGCGGTGGGCAAGAGATTGTCTTTTAATTCCGCGCTGACATAATAGCAGTGCTTTTTGATCTGTGTCGGTCTCCACTCGTACCAGTAGAACGCGAAAGCAAGAAGGGTGAGCACGACTGCTCCGGCGATTAGGTAGGGGTTTTTGAGGCTGTTCATAATAATAGGATATATGACGTTGGTCACTTTTTCAAGCATTTTATTGACCTCCGTGAATACGTAAGGCATAATCGTCTATGTTATGCCTATTGTTCCTTGACGCCTAAAAGGAACATCAGCTATACTCCCATCCGTTATGTCAAAAACCATCGATGAAAAGCTGAACGAGCGTTTGGATGAAATAGAACGACTCAAAAAAGAGATCGCAGAGAAGCGCGACCGTCTGCTCAAACTGACGGGTCTTTTGGAGAACGCGCCAAAGGGCAAAATGCCGGACAATTTCTCCTATAAGGAGGCAATCTTGCGCATTTTTCGTGAAAACCCAGACCAAGAGTTGAGGATCAGGGCGGTAGTGAAAGAAATCCAGAAACGGGACGGCTTCCAACCTGACCCAAAGGTCGTTCAAAGCTCGATGAATAACTTGGACGGTAAGGAATTGACGAAGATAAAGGAAGAGGGAAAACGCGGTACGTTCAAGCTCAAGCAATAAAAAGTCCCGCCCAGAGGGCGGATGACAGGACGCGGTGCGTGAACACCGCTGGTTGCGGGAAGCCCTACAAACTATCCTGTCGTCCGCTCTGTGGGCGGGAATGTCGCCAGCAGAGCTGGCATGGTCAGGGACGGTGATCAGCGTTGAGAGCGATCTCCGGTTACTTGGCCATGCTTGCCATGATGACGACTGGTGGACCGTACAGGGCAGGATTCGTGAGCCAGTGGCGAAACTGGTAACCGCAGTGCACTTGAGATGCACCGTCCTCACAGACATACGGGTTCGAGTCCCGTCTGGCTCACTGACTCTGTCCTGTAAGGAACTCCATCAACTATCACGAACTGAAGAACCTGTCAATCCTACTTCTCCCCGCGAAGCATCTTATAGCCTTTGTAGATGAGTGAGATACCGAGCATATAGATAACAGCCGGAATTAAATCATAACCGATTGCTTCACTGGAAACTGGCGGCACTAGACCATATCCACCTAAGATATATACGTTCCCTACTATAACTAACAGACCAGCAATAAAATATGCAGATATGGCCTTGTAATCCTTCTTTTTCTGCGCCTCCTGCATAAGGGGTATAATACCTAATAGTTGAAGAATTGAACAGTTGAATCTATGCCTCGAAAACCCTCAAACACGGCCAAGGATCATACGGATAAAGAACGCTTTTTCAAGCTCCTGAACCGAGCCGCGACATCAACACCTGGAAAAGGTGGGTCGGTGCGTTCCGATGGTTATAACGGAACACGTGCTCGTCCACGTACCGCTGGAGGTGCTTCCCACTGACCGAGTGGTGTGTTCCATCCACGCTCCGTTTCAACTGCGACCAAAAGCCCTCAATCGTATTCGTGTGTATCTTTTCAGGCCGACCTGAACGAACGTACTGACCAGAACCGTGATTGACCCGTTTGTGTTTGTAGCCATTCTTCTTTGATTTATTGTAGATCGCAAACTCGTCCGTCATCACGGTCGAACCGATCCGCACGTGTTCACGGATAAGCGGCATGACCGTGGACGCTTTCACGTTCGGGACGGCTTTCGCAAACACCTGTCCCTCACGCTTCACAATCCCGAATACGGGCGTTTTTCCTGACGCACCACGCCCACGCTTCCCACGGCGTTTACCTCCTACGTAGGTTTCATCAGCTTCAACCGTTCCATCAAACAATGACGGCCCTTGTTCCATGAGTTTGCGGATTTGGTGCATCATGCGCCATGCGCACTTGTACGTGACACCAACAAGTCGCTCGATCTCCTTAGCCGCTACCCCGTTCTTCGATTGTGACATGAGGAATATCGCATAGAACCAGTGCATAAGAGGGGTTTCCGATTTGTGGAAGATCGTACCCGCTGTCGGCGAGACGTGAGTACCGCACCACGAACAGGCATATGTCTTACGGCCTGCTACGCGGCTCCAGTTTGCAATCTTCTTACATTTCGGACATTTACCAACCTTACCGCCGAAACGGACGTTGAGCAGATAGTCCAAACAGACGTCGTCCGTAGGGAACGCGTCACGGAAGTGAACAATGGTATACTTCATATTGAGCACAGCTTAACACAATCGTTACTTGCTGTCAAGGGGCATAAATAACAAGGCATTTCTTACTCATTTCAAGGTAATTCTATGCAGTCAGGTATAGTAGCTGTAGTCTCTACGTTACTCGGTGGTTTCGCAATCTTCATGGGTCTCGTTTACGTAATCAAAGTAGCGATTAGCGAAGCGATAGGACAAACTCTTGGTGAAATCAATCACAAACTAGACGTGATCATTGAAGAGTTGGATAAATAACGCTACTTGCCGTCAGGGTATAGTCGCCTATTATTTTTCGAATACCGCCAGGATGTACGGCTTGAACCGGAAGAGGACGCGGTTCGTTAATACGCGTTCGACGACGGTCACGACGCGTTTCAGGAACGGAAAGCGATGGACGTACAGCAGGATGTTGGCGGGGCCGAAGAACGTGATGTCGGTTTTTGAGAACCCGGCGCGCTTGGCGACGGATCGGATGGTTCCCAGCCTGTTGAACCGATAAAACGTTTCGTGCGGTTTGTAGGGAGAACGCATGACGCGCCTGTAGAAGAACGCGGCAAACCGCCGGCCCATGAGACTGTTGATCGCAAACGCGGGGTAGAGGACGTTCGGGACGAGGAAGACGAACCGTCCCCCCGAGATGAGCGTTCGGTGCGCTTCGTGGAACACGTTGTCCGTCTGAAAGTGCTCGACCCCGAAGAGCGACACGATGAGGTCGAATCCGTCGTCCGGAAACGGGAAACGGTCGCGGTCCACGTCGCAATACTTGATGTTGGGGTCTTGCGCGACAAGGTCACGATTGATTTCAAGACCGAACACGCGGCTCGGGTCCACCGCGTCGGGCAGCCAGCGCGGAATGCGTTCATACTCGCAGGCGACGTTCAGCGCCACGGACCGGTGGTCCAGTCTCCCGGTTGCCTGTGCAAGCAGCTTTTCGATGTCATTTTCGACGAGATAACTCACCATAGACTCAAACGTATCATTCCTGTCAGCAATAACACAAAAACCCCTTGTGGGAGTTTCTGCATGGTCGGGCTAGTGAGACTCGAACTCACGACCTCTTCGTCCCGAACGAAGCGCGCTACCAACTGCGCTATAGCCCGCATGATGTTGGCGGATGTTAACAATGCGCAGCGCTTTTTGCAACCCCGAGCCCCGGCAGCTTCCATCAAAACGGCAGAAGCACTATCATGGGAATATGATGAACATCGGTTTTCTCTTTGCGCTCGGCGCGCTCCTCGGGTGGGCGTTCGGTGATTTTTATCTCCATCGGACGGCGAAACACATCGGCATTTGGAAGGCGATGTTGTACGTCTCTGGCTTGGGGAGTTTCGTGTTGCTGCCTTTCGTCATTACGGATATCGGGACACTGGTATCCAATCCGAATCTCCTCCTGATCCTGAGTCTTACCGCCGTCATCGTGTTCGTCGCGCTGCTGTTAAGTTTTGAGGCGCTCAAGGATGGGAAAATGGCGGTCGTTGAACCGATCATTGGCGCAGAACTCCCGATGACCGTGGGACTGAGCCTATTCTTTCTTCACGACAAGCTCAGCATTGTGCAGCTCGCGCTTATTCTCGCCATCTGCATCGGTTTGATCCTCACCGTCATGACCCATCTGCCATGGAAATGGGATAGACGGAAGCTGTTTGAGCGCGGGGTGATCACTGCGGCAGCTTCTGCCATCGGTATGGCGTTGGTGAATTTTTTCATCGGCGTCTCGAGCCAAGAGACGAAGCCGCTGCTCACCATCTGGTTCATTAACACCGTCGTGGCGATGTTCGCTCTCGCATACTTGTTGTTGACCGGGGAGCGGAGGCATTTGTTCGTTCACGCGCATCGTTATCGGAAAGAAATTCTCCTTGAGAGTTTCCACGACAACTTCGCGTGGGTCTGTTTTGCCTACGCCGTCACGCTCTTGCCAATTTCGCTCGTGACGGCAGTAAGCGAAGGATACATCGCGCTTGCTGCGCTGCTCGGAATCATCATTGATCGCGAGCGTCTCCGGCCGCACCAGTACGCGGGGCTCGCCTTCACTGCGGCGAGTATCATCGCGTTATCGTGGTTGAGTCCTGGTTCGGCGTAACGCCTCAACGTGCGGGCGATAGTCGTCAGCCTCTTTTTTTGATATTCTTCTTGCATATGCCCCGTTCCATCGCTACCAGCATCCACAAAGCCGGTTGCACCACCTGCGACCGTTCACGCCACCGGCACCCGGCGTCCATGCTTACGTTCACGCTCGGACTGCTCACGGCGGTCGTGATCGCGCCCGTGCTCGTGTTCGCGGCCATGGACTCGAGCGCCACGGGTACGTCCGCAGTCGCTCCTGGTGCCGGCAGCGGCGCCGGAGGAAACGCGTACCAACCGATCGGCGGCTCGGGTGCGGCGTCGATTCTTGCCGTTACGACCGAAGAAGAAGCCGGCGGAGGAGCCGAAGAGATTTACGCGAACGGGATCCCCGAGTGTCTCACGGATTGTCGTATAAGAATGGTCGTATGTTCACGCAATGCCATCACCGCAGCAGCGCCAGGCTCGGTGGAGATCGTGAATTTGACCGCGTGCCAAAGCAAGTATGACCGTTGCAGCCGCGATTGCAGGCCCGTGCCGCCGCCTGCCGTGGATTGTGATACGCGCTGTGCCGTGCGCGTTGGCGCGTGCATACGGGCCGCCGGGAATAACGAAACGCAATTCAACCAGTGCCGCGCGGATAATCTGGCATGTCTCACGGTCTGCGGCCGCGGCCGCGGCACGCTCGAGAGCGTTCCGCCAGCGCTCTGCCAATCGCAATGCCGCCGCGAGATTTCCGTCTGTCTCGCGTCGAATACGTATAATGACGAGGGCAAGGATGAATGCCGGCAAATCGGGAAGCTCTGCGTCGAGAAACTGTGCTCCGATATCACGTTAAACGCGATCGGGATCAAGCCGATCCAGGGGACAAAAGCATCCTGCACAGCGTCGTGTCGTGAAGGTTTCCGCGCCTGCCTGACGCTCGCGGGCGGCGAGCAGGAGTCGGTTCTGACCTGCAGGACCCAGGCGACGACGTGCGTGAACGGATGTAAGACGTTTCCGATCAAGATCCTGAAGACCCTGATACAGACGCAGGGGCAGGGGGCAGTGGAACAGACCGGTCAGGCTGAACAAATCCAAAATATCGGTCAGACGTCGCAGTACATCCCGCAGACCGGCGGCGCGGCG
>MGEH01000002.1 GCA_001791275.1 Candidatus Uhrbacteria bacterium RIFCSPHIGHO2_12_FULL_60_25
CAAGACGCAGCAGGTGAACTGGATCGGGAAATCTGACGGCGCGCACGTTGATTTCAAAATTCGGGAACCGGGAACCGGGAACCGGGAACCGTCTGTTTCGGTCAGGGTCTTCACGACACGGCCGGACACGTTGTTCGGCGCAACGTACATGGTCCTGGCGCCCGAGCACGAGTTGGTCCAGCGCTGGATCCACGAAGGGAAGATTACGAACGCGCGCGAGGTGAATGCGTACCGCGAAACGACATCCAAGAAGACCGAGATGGAACGTCAGGCGGAAGGGAAGGAGAAGACGGGAGTTGTCTTGGAAGGCGTCGCGGCGACGAACCCCGCGACCGGAAAAGAAATTCCGGTCTGGATCGCGGACTACGTGCTCGTCGGCTACGGCACGGGCGCCATCATGGCCGTGCCGGCGCATGATGAACGAGACTTCGAGTTTGCGAGACAGTATGGTTTGCCGGTGAGGCAGGTGGTGGCGCGGTATTTTGTTGACAAAGTCGGTAAAGATGCGATTCGTTCCGATAAACCAACGGTTCGTCGGCAGACCATCTACGTCATCGTCAAGCATTGGAGTGAGGACAAATATCTTTGTTTGGATTGGGAAAAATTCGGTTGGCATTCAGGCATTATCGGTGGCATAGAGGAAGGGGAGGATCCGGTTAAGGCCGCGGAACGCGAAATCATCGAGGAGACCGGGTATCAGCACGTGCGTTTCGTGAAATACTTGACCGGCGAAATACACAATCATTTCTTTGCCGGTCATAAAGACCAGAATCGGTATGCCGTTGGTCGGGGGATACTCTTTGAGCTCGAAAACGACGCATGGGAAAAACCGAATGAGGAAGATACGAAGAACCATCGGGCTGTCTGGGTTGATCGCAACGACATGCCCTCGTTTTTGAACCTTGGGAATTTTCAGTACATGTGGAAGTTTGTCGATGGAGGTTCCGAGTGTTTCACGGATGAAGGCGTCGCCATCCATTCCGATTTGCTGAACGATCTCCAAACGGCGGAAGCCAAAGAAAAAATGATCGTCTGGCTCGAAGAGAAAGGTCTCGGCGAGCGCGCGACCACGTACCGCCTGCGCGATTGGGTCTTCTCCCGCCAGAGATACTGGGGCGAGCCCATCCCGATCGTCATCTGCAAGACGTGCGGGTACGTTCCGGTACCCGAAGACCAGCTTCCGGTCTTGCTTCCCGACGTCGAAAGCTACCAGCCGACCGATACGGGCGAGTCGCCGCTCTCGAAGATTCGGTCGTGGGTCGAGGTGCGCTGTCCGAATTGCGGAGGAGACGCGGAACGCGAGACCGACACCATGCCGAACTGGGCTGGGTCCTCATGGTACTTCCTGCGGTACTGCGATCCGAAGAACGACAGCGCGTTTGCAGACCCGGAAAAGCTGAAGTACTGGATGCCGGTGGACCTCTACGACGGCGGCATGGAACACACCACGCTCCACCTCCTGTACTCGCGCTTCTGGCACAAGTTTTTGTGGGATATCGGCGCGGTCCCGAAAGAGGTCGGACCCGAACCGTACGCGCGCCGCCGCTCACACGGGCTCGTCCTCGCCCAAGGCGGTGAGAAGATGTCGAAGTCCAAAGGGAACGTGGTGAATCCGGACGAGATCGTGGAGCAGTACGGCGCGGATGTGTTCAGAGTCTATGAAATGTTCATGGGGCCGTTCGACCAGCCCGTGCCGTGGGATATGAATGGGATCGAAGGCGTGCGTCGCTTTTTGGACAAAGCCTGGAAGCTATTTAGCGGCTCGTCCCTCCCTTCGGTCACGCCCAACCTCGAGACGCTGTACCACAAGACCGTGAAAAAAGTGTCCGACG
This sequence comes from Candidatus Uhrbacteria bacterium RIFCSPHIGHO2_12_FULL_60_25, assembly GCA_001791275.1. GTDB lineage: Bacteria > Patescibacteriota > Patescibacteriia > 2-12-FULL-60-25 > 2-12-FULL-60-25 > 2-12-FULL-60-25. The sequence goes on from MGEH01000002.1 coordinate 1,833, forward strand.
ACATTGAGTCGCTCTCGTTCAACACGGCCGTGTCCCAACTCATGATCCTCACGAACGCGTTCGTCGAGGTCGGGGGCGTGCCGAAGGAATTCCAGGAAGGGTACTTGAAGGTCCTGGCGCCATTCGCGCCGCACATTGCGGAAGAACTGTGGCGAGATCACGGGCACGACACGAGCATCCACGTCTCGGCTTGGCCAACGCACGACGCGTCCAAGATCGTCGCATCGTCCTTCGAGCTCGTGATCCAGGTGAACGGAAAAGTACGCGACCGCTTCAACGTCCCGACAGACATCTCGGAAGAAGACGCGAAGGCGAAGGCGCTCGCATCAGAGAACGTGAAGAAACACCTGGGCGACAAATCGCCGTCCAAGGTCATCTATGTGAAGGGGAGACTCGTGACGATTGCGACGTGAAAAGAAAAAGTCCCCGTAGGGACGGAACCCTACGAGGATCTTTTCAATCGTAATTCATTTTGATCATACCACTCTCGATCGTAGTTCGAGAAGAGTCTGTTGCAGATGGTCGTTGATCTCTTTTTTTGACATGGAGATCCTATCACTCTTGAAATAGATGGTGATAGGAACGAGAAAGCCTTCTGATTCCACCATGAGGATCACCAAACGGAATGACTTACTTTTCCCTTTTGGAAGACTCTTGATCTTGAGTCGTATTTTATAAACGCTGCCGCCAAGATGATCGTGTTGACGGGCATCAAACCGTTCAAGGGTTTCAATGATCGCATCTTTGAGGTCGTGATGCTTTTTTACAAACGGCTTTAGCTGACGTTTAAAATGGTCAAGAACGATCGTCTGATACAGACCGATGTGCTAAACGTCTTCCAGTTGCGTTTTTATGTTTGGCAGCGTTTTGCCTTTGTGGCCATGCGTGATCTCGTGTTGTAGCGTTGCACTCAGGAAGTTAAAACGTTCGTCTTCTGTCGCAAATGGTTTTTGGACGATATCCAAAAAATGGACGGCTGCAAAACGAAAAAATTCGGCTTTGCTGGCAAATCCTTTTTCTTTTATCGTCTTATTGATCCGCTTTTCAAGGGTCTCTGGAACAGCAAAATTGATAATGGCCATATTATTATTATATGGATTCGATGTTGATTCGATATATTAAAGTTTAATAGTCTCAATCAGAGAAGTCAATGCGATTGTGATTTAGCTACATTGAGCCAAATAATTTTGAGTAAATTAGCTACATTTTGGCTGTAAAGCACTCTTGACAAATTCTCCATTTTGTGCTATATTTATAACGTTCAATGATGAACAATCGTGCCCATGCGAATCATGGGTTTCTACCTGCGGCCTAGCTGAATCCGAATCCGGACAACCACGGATCGGACAGAGCGGAAGCCAATGGATAGACGGAGGATACGACAATGGAAGCATCGATGAATCAGTACCTTCAGATCGGCAACATGATGGTGAGCGGCGCGATCTCGAAACAGCTCGCGCAGGCCATCATCGAGGGCAATGTCCAGATCGTGGAGAGCCTGATGACGAAGGGTTCCGAGACGGTCTACACCCTCACGCTCGACTGCACGCAGTCCCTCAGTGACCTCATCGCCCAGGGCAAGTACGACTTCGTGAACGACAACATCACGGAGAAGAACTTCCCAATTGAGTGCTCGGGTGAGACCATCAAGATGGCGCTCGAGGTAATCCTCGTCCACCTGGACGAACGTCTCACGACGAAGCGGGTGAAGCACGAGCTCGACCGCCGTGGTTTGAAACTCGCGCCGATCGACATCCTACTCGCTCTGGGCGCGGCTGAATCCGATCTCCAGAGGAAGTTCCCGATCGTGGCTCTCGGCTATTCGTGGCCCGATTCCGGCCGCGATCTCGTTGTGCCGGAGCTCTGGCACAATGGCAGCGCGCGCGTGGTGAACCTGAACTTCGTCTATCCTGACGATAGGTGGGACGGGTACTATCGCTTCGTCGCCCTTCGTAAGTGAGCCCTTGGGTCGTCATACGGTCCGCGGGCCGTTCGACGGTCCTTCTCACCCCCTCGTCCTGAATCTCGGACGAGGGGGTTTGAGTTTTATGAGTGACAAGTTTTATGAGTGCATTGATTTTTCCGCGTTTTTTCCGTAACGTCACCCCACGTATGCGCGTCGCGGTGATCGGGACTGGGTATGTGGGCCTCGTCTCCGGGGCTTGTCTTGCCGACCTCGGCCACACCGTGGTGTGCGTGGACGTGGTGCCGGAGAAGATCGAGAAACTGAAGAATGGAATCATGCCGATCTTCGAGCCTGGACTCGAGGAATTGGTCGAACGGAACGTGAAAGCCGGCCGGCTCGCGTTTTCGACGAGTTACAACGAAGCGATCCCGGGCGCTGAAGTCATCTCTATGGCGATCGGCACGCCGTCGGCGGCCGACGGGTCGGCGGACATGACGGCATTTTTTGCTGCGGCCGACATGGTCGCGCGGTCGCTCTCCGGATACGCGGTGATCGCGAACAAGAGCACGGTGCCGGTGGGCACGGCGGAGCGGGTCGCCGAACTCGTTCGTGCAGTCTACCGCGGAGAGTTCGACGTGATCTCAAACCCGGAGTTCCTGCGCGAAGGGCACGCGGTGTACGACTTCCTCCACCCCGCGCGCGTGGTCATCGGGTCGGATTCGAAGCGGGCGACGGACGTGATGATCCACCTGTACGGCTACCTCGACTGTCCGAAGATCACGATGGACCGGCGGAGCGCGGAGCTCACTAAGTACGCGGCGAACGCGTTCCTCGCCACGAAAATCAGCTTCATCAATGAGATCGCGCACCTGGCGGACGCGGTCGGCGCGGACGTGGAGGACGTCGCAAAGGGGATTGGCAGCGACCCGCGCATCGGCAAGGAGTTTCTGCGGCCGGGGCTCGGCTGGGGCGGGAGCTGTTTCCCGAAAGACGTGCGCGCCATGCTCCACTTGGGTGACCGTCACGGCCACCCGCTCCCGGTCACGCGTTCGGCATACGACATGAATCGCCTCACGCGGACGCGCGTGATTGACCGGCTCGAGCGCGAACTCACGAGCCTGAAGGGCAAACTCGTGGCGCTCCTCGGGCTCGCGTTCAAAGGCAACACGGACGACACGCGGGAGAGCGCGGCTATCGATCTCTTGAATGCGCTCCTCGAGCGCGGGGCCACGGTCCGCGCGTACGACCCGGTCGCGCGTCTCGCGCCATCCGATCTGAACGGCCACGAGCTCCACCATGCATCCGACCCGTACGCGGCCGCGATTGGCGCGCACGCCGTGATCGTCGCGACCGATTGGGAGGAATTTCGCGCGCTCGACCTGGCGCGCCTCTCGTCCGTCATGGCGGACAAGGTCCTCTTTGATGCGCGCAACCTCATGAATCCAGACTCCGTCCGGTCCTCTGGGTTCCGCTACTTCGGCGTAGGGAGAGGCAGAAGTTCCTGATCACACCCCTTCCGATCCTCGTCCCAGCGACGAGGATTTTCAATGATGTAGTGCCGCATGTTTTATTCAGTCCCACGGACAATAGGGTCGGTCAATTGTGGATAACGCTCTCTCTTCATGTACGGGCGACGCATTGCGTCGCCCGTACAGGCAAAAATAAAGCTTTTTTCACTACTTGTGACTTTCTGCTCCCATGGTACTGACTGAATAATGCTTGGTTTTCTTATCGGCGTATTACTGCACGCGGCATATCCGTTTACCCGGACGCCCGTCGGATACATTATCGTCGGGATCGTGATCGGTACTGCTGTGCTGACCAGATCGAAAACGATCGGGGTCTTCCTGTTGGCAATGGTTTTTGGCGTCTTTTTATTCGATCAATCGATCCCAGTGCAAGAAGCGCCAACGGAATTTTCCGGCAAAGTCGTCGAAGTTCGACGATACGACGTCGTCGTCCGCCCGGACGATGGCGGACGCATCGCGATTCCGGCAAGACGTTCGCTGGGCGAACGCGTCCGCGTCTCATGCGCGTCCGTGAAACGCATCGACCCCGCGAATCCGCGTTCGGCGCGCGACGCGCGGGACGGCGTGTGGTTCGCCTGCAAGAAACCGGACATCGTCCATCTGGAATCGTCCGGATTCGACGTGCGTGCGGTCCTGTCGCGTTGGCGCATGACCATGTCGCGGCGCATCCGGTCCGTCCTCCCGGGCGACGAAGGCGCGCTCCTCGCAGGCATCCTCTATGGCGAACGCGAACTGTCTCCCGAGGCCAACCTCTCGTTTCGAAACGCGGGGATGACGCACCTGATCGCCGTGTCCGGGTCCAACATCACGCTGGTCGTCGGTCTCCTCGTTCCGCTCTTCGTGGCAACGGGCTACCGGCGGAAGAGCGCGATCGTCCTCTCGGGGCTCGGTATTTTTCTCTTCGTCCTCTTCGTGGGCGCGCAGGCGTCGGTGGTCCGCGCGGCACTCATGGGGTGGCTGGCGCTCCTCGCGCGCGTCTTTGGACGCAAAGCGGATGCAACGAGGCTCCTCATGATCGCCGCGACAGCGATCGTCCTCGCGGACCCGTGGGCGCTCGCGTTTGATGCAGGGTTTGCGCTGTCGTTCCTTGCCACGTGGGGTCTCATGGCGTGGGCCCGTCCTATCGCGGAACGTCTGTCCTGGATTCCGGACGTCGTCGGCCTCCGCGAAATCGTCTCGACGACGGTCGCCGCGACGTTCACGACAATGCCCTACACGCTCTGGGCGTTCGAGCGGACGTCGCTCGCAGGTCTCCTCACGAATCTCTTCGCGATCCCGCTAGTCGGACTCACCATGCTCTGGGGCGCCGTCGCGGTCTCCGTGGGGCCGCTCCTGCCCGTCACGGCCCTGCCCGCGCTGGGCTGCCTCCGCGTCATGCTCGGCATCGCGGACGTCGCCGACCGGTTCCCGTGGTTGCAGATGTCCTTGTCGCTTCCGACCTGGGGATTATTTTTCACCTACGGCGTCATGATGGTCGTTTGGATGCGCAATCAAGCCACGGAATCGGATTATCCACAGCGCACGATGTCTGATCGCGAAAAAATTGTCATGCAGACGATTGATTCTTAGGTCCTTACGACAGACGTTTCGTTCAGTTCTCACATTGCGGCATTGCACGCCGTTGACCTCGTTGGATGAAACTGTCAGAGAAGACGAAACAATTCGTTTGACGCGATGTTCGATGAACCTCACGCTGTAGAGGTGAACCGTCCACGTCGAAAGACCGATGACGGATCGCACCTCGACAGTGCATGAACGCATGATGAACTCCCATGGGGAGCGTCAGACGGCCACCGCGTCTTTCAACGACCGTGGCCATGAGGTCAGTTCGCACGGGCAACGCGTCCGGGTGGTGCCGACGCACGAGCCACGGTCCGGTTCTTCGTTGGAACTGGTCCGCACACTGTGCGACAGGGGGATCCTGATCTCTCACGCTCCAGGTCCGTCCGTCCAGTTCGACGCCGTTCGCGTCGGATTCCACGGTCGAAGACTCGCCATTCCATCCTGACATGCGGCATCGCTCATCCGTCCCGGTTTCGACCGGGCCGCATCGATCGCCGCACCCGTATCGCCACAGGCGGTCGGAATATGTCCGATGCGGATGACGGTCTGGGATGCTCCCGGCGATGTCCTCGCGACCGATGACCAACGAAGTCGTCGTTACCAACGGGGCATTCGTCGTGCACGCATGTGCGGGAGATCACTCGCGACGCGAGTGACCTCCCGCCCGAGTCGTACTTGTGTGCGACATCCTTCCCCCTGTCCCACGAACGCGTGAGTGGGACCTCGGAAGGGAGTCAGCCCCTTGGGGCGTATCCGTCATATTGACGGAGCTCGGACCTTCACATTTTGACGCGTTGCAGGGTCGTTCGACCCTGCGTGGAGACATGCCATGTCGGCAACGTTGAGATACTGGATGTTGATCGTGATCTGTACGGCCTGTTCGTCGAACAAGGTCGGGCAGACCGTGGAACCCATTCACGAAGGACCGATCAAGGGCGTCGCCGCGTGCAACGTCACGACGGTCCGATATCCAACGACGATCGAGGAGTTCTCGAAGCTCTACGAGAAGCGTGGGTTCTACACGGACGGTAACCATCTCGGGGACGACAACGCGCTCCCGGAAGGGACAGCGATCCATCCGGTCGCGTGCGGCACGATCAAGGTTTACCGGTCCGCCCAAGGGTACGGACGGCTCGTGGTCGTGATCGAGCACACGCTCCCGCGCCCGATCCAAGTTGCGAACGGTCTCGGTGAACCAGTCGAGATCACCACGTTCCTGTCGATCTACGGACACCTCCAGAAGGGGAGCCTCGCATGGAAGACAGGCGACACGGTCACTCCGGACGACATCGTCGGGTACGTGGATGCCGACGCCACGAACGGAGACGGCGGTGTGCACCTGCACCTCGGCATCCGTCTCCAGAGCGAGAGTGACGCCCAGGCCACGGACGTGAGCTGGTTTCGCGGCTACGACGATCCGTACGTGAGCCAGCGGAAGTGGTTCGCGGACCCGGCCGTGTTTCTCGACACGCTCATGAAGGCTGGACTCGTCGTTCGCTGGCACCCGGAGGGGACCGTGATCGAGCGGGAGCTCGACCGGAGCCACTGGATGGTCGGTCCCGGGGATGCGCTCCTCGCGCTGTCGTCGCCCATCGAAACGCAAGACCGTCTCCTTGGCCGCGCCATTCCGGTGTCCGAATCCGAATTCGGGTGCATGTGGGAGTCAGGAGGCGTGTACGCGTCCGAGCTCGCTGGTCACAAGCTCGTGAAGTTCGAAGACGAGTCCACGGTCTACGAGTACGACGGACTCCACCCGGGCGCACGACGCTGGTCGTTCGTGAACGAACCCGCGTTCCGGTCATGGGCATGGAAGGATACGGAGATCCAGGTGTGGTCTCCACTCCTCCGGTCGTACTTCATGAGTTCGACAACGGACCAGGGATTCCGGCGGTTGCGCGACGGCACGCTCGTGAAGGCCAAGGGCCAGAGCGAAGTCGCGGTCGTCGCGGGCGGCGTGCGCCTTCCGATCTACGACTGGTCCACGTTCCTGTCCTTGGGCTACAAGGCGGAGAACATCGTCGAAGTCGAGGAGAGCGTCCTCGACGCTTCGGCCGGACCGCGCGGTGCGACCATCACGCCGGACCTCGTGAGCCTGTGCCGTCATCCCGAAACCTGCCTCGTCGACTGTCCCGATCAGGGACCGGGCGGCGGGGGAGTCGGTGAAGAAGATGCGGGCCAGGTCGCGGACGACGCGGTCGCGCCAGAGACAGACGCTGGGTCCGTGACCGGCGGAGCAGGCGGTTCTCCGTCTGTTCCAGACGCGGCATCAGGGAGCGGCGGGACGTCTGCCAAGCCCCCGACCTGTACGCCAGGAGCAACCAAAGCCTGCGCGTGCGTCGGCCAAGGCCTCGTCGGCAGCCAGGTCTGCGCTATGGACGGACTGTCCTACGGACCCTGCGTGTGTCCGGACCCCTGGAATGGGGAACTTGATTCCGGGAACGGTGGGAGTCCGTCAGACGCAGGTCATCAGTTCGACGCCGGATCGTCCGGTGCGGGAGGATCTGGAGGGACGAGTAACGTCCCGCCGCCTGATGCCGGGTCTCCACAGTCCACGTCGTTGCATGTCGCATACGTCTCTCCCGTCTCCGGGTCGCTCCGTATTGAAGGATGGACGAAGCTCCAGGATGGGACGAATATCTCGTGGCACATCGTCACCGAATGCGCGGACGTGAATCCGTCCGACAACCTCCTCGAGTGCGACCTGCCGGTTCCGTCCGGCTCCCAGCGCTTTGAGTTCCAGGTGTACCTGCCGAACGGGAAGTACTGGGGCGATCACGCATGCGATTCCGGCGGCTGCGGTCAGCCGCTCGGACAGCTCACGCTCACGAAAGGAGGATCGCCCGTGAGCTGGACCTTCACGCCGAACAATGCAGGCGCGCCGTACTACAACGGTCTCGTCTCGCCGGTTCCGTAGTCAGGATCAGTCATACCTCGGCGGCCTCGATCACCTCTTTGATCGGGGCCGCTACTAATAAGAATGAGTGCTTAAGTGCTTGAGTGCGAGAATTTACACATATGAAATCATATAAAGAAATGTTTGTCTGGCAGAAGGCAATGGAATTATCTGAATCCACATATCGACTGGTAAAACTACTGCCTTCATCAGAAGAATTTGGTCTGAAGTCTCAAATGAGACGCGCTTCTGTCTCGATCGCCTCAAATCTTGCTGAAGGTTTTGGTAAAAATACACGTAATGAATTAAAAAATTATTGTCGTATCGCAACAGGCTCTGCAATGGAGCTTGAGACCCAACTTTTGTTGATTCAGCGACTCGGTCTGGTGTCCAAAACCGATATTGATAGAGTATCGCTTCTATTGCAATCGGTCCTACGGTTATTACGTTTACTTCATAGGTCTCTTACGAAGACAGTGAAGATGCCACTCGCACTCAAGCACTTAAGCACTCAAGCACCCTCATTATCCCCACCCGCCCCTTGACCGCGTGCACTTCCAACGAAAGCGGCGACTATGTTAAGGTTTTACTCATTATAGAACAAGAATAGAACACTTGTCACACCCACTATGGCCAAGAAAACGACAGAACTCGACGCCCGCCACCGTGCGGCACAGGAAGCGATTGATCAGATCAAGGAACGGTTCGGCGACGGTGCCATCATGCGGTTCGGCGAAGCGAAGCGGTCGGTCATGGATACGATTCCGACCGGATGCCTGTCCATCGACCTCGCGCTTGGCGTCCTCGGTGTGCCCCGCGGACGCGTGGTCGAGATCTTCGGTCCCGAATCCTCCGGCAAGACCACGCTCGCCCAGCACATCATCGCCGAGTGTCAGAAGCTGGGAGGCATGGCGGCCTTTGTGGACGCGGAACACGCCCTCGATCCGGACTACGCGCGGAAGCTCGGCGTGAACGTGGATGATCTCCTGATCTCGCAGCCGGATACGGGCGAGCAGGCGCTCGACATCGTGGAGACGCTCGTCCGGTCCAATGCGATCGACGTGGTCGTCGTGGACTCCGTCGCGGCGCTCACGCCGAAAGCCGAGATTGAAGGCGAAATGGGGGATAGCCACATGGGTCTTCAGGCGCGTTTGATGTCTCAAGCACTCCGCAAGCTCACGGCCATCATCTCGAAGACCAAGACCGTCGTCGTGTTCATCAACCAGATCCGCCAGAAGATCGGGGTCGTGTACGGGAACCCAGAGACGACGACCGGCGGCGTGGCGCTCAAGTTCTACGCCAGCTGCCGCATCGAAGTCCGCCGCAGCGCGCAGATCAAGATGGGCGACCGCATCATCGGGAACCGCGTGAAAGTCAAAATCGTGAAGAACAAGGTCGCGGCGCCGTTCCGCACCTGCGAGTTCGACATCATGTACAACGAGGGGATCTCGCTTTCCGGCGACCTCATCGACACGGGCGTCGAGTATGGCGTGGTTAAAAAGTCCGGTAATTCGTACTCCTACGGCGATGAGAAGCTCGGTATGGGCCGCGAGAACGCGAAGGCGTCGCTCCGCGAACGTCCGAGCATCATGAAAGAGATCCGCGAGAAAGTCATCGCCGAATTCCAGGCGCGCGAGGAGTCTGGCAATGTGCGTCCCGTCCCGGTCGGCGAAGGGGAAGACGAGATGCCGCCGGTTGAGTGATTACAAGTTACGCCGAATTTTCTCGGCCATTGCCGCGAGTTCGTCCGGTGAGGCGTCCCGCGCATTCGTCTGTGCCAGGTCCGCCGGCTTCGAGATGGGGATCAACTTCACGTGGGCGTGCGGAACCTCGAGACCCTCGATGACCAGGCCGACACGGAGCGACCCGGCCGCTTTCTGGATGGCGGGGACGAGGCGCTTCGCCGCCCGCATGAGGTCGCAGTACTCATCGTCCGCCATGTCGAAGGGATGTTCGACTTCTTTTTTCGGGACCACGATCGTCATGCCTGGTTGGATGGGGTGGATGTCGAGGAACGCGAAGAAGCGGTCGTCTTCCCACACCTTGTGGCACGGGATTTCGCCGTTGATGATACGGGTGAAAATGCTCGGCATAAATCGGGGTCTACTCTAGCAAAAAGCCGGTCGATACCATAGTCTATGTGGAGAACGCCACATGTCTCCGCGACGGAAAAAGCCGTTTAAACTCGACCTGTCCCTCGATCCTGAAACGCGTAAGGGCGTATTCACGGTCTTTTTGTTTTTCATCTCGCTCATCATCCTGCTCTCCATGTTCGGCCTGGCCGGGCGATTCGGCGACGCCGTGGACGGCGCGATCACGCAAATCTTTGGGTGGGACAAGATCGCGGTGCCGTTCTTCTTGATCGCGTGGGGGTACCACCTCATGGCGCCGGAAAAGCTCCCGATGAAAGCCACGAACTTCATCGGGTTCGCCCTCTTTTTCGTCGCGTTGAACAGCCTTGTGCACGCCGTGACATTCCCCGTGACGCCGGAACAGTTCGATGTTGAGGCGCTGAAAGCCGCTGGCGGGAAACTTGGGCAGCTCATCGCCATGCCCGGAATCGCCCTCTTCGGCGTTGCCGGCGCGGTCACGCTCTTCACGGCGCTCTTCGTGGTCTCGTGGCTCCTCATCTTCAATACGTCGCTCCAGTCCATCGTGCGATTCTTCCGGCAGCTCTGGCTCGGCCTCCGGTGGCTCCTCCGCACGCTCGCGATCCCGTTCGTGTGGTTGTCGCGTCGCCGGTCGCCAGTCGCGAGTCATGAATCGACTGAAGAAGCCACGGATGTTGAAGAAGAGGAAGAACCGGACACGGCTGTCCAGAAACTTCCGCTTCCGGAGGATGATGCTGATGTTCCGTCCGCGCCGCCCAAACCCCGCCGCCGTCGCGGCAAAGTCGAAATCCCGCTCGATCTTCTCTTGCGCCGCGACCAACGACCCGTGTCGGGTGATATCGAACTCCGACAGGAAGTTATCCGGAAGACGCTCGCGAATTTCGGTATTCTCGTTGAGATGGGTGACGTGTCCGTCGGTCCGACGGTCACGCAATTCACACTGAAACCGTCAGAAGGGATCAAGCTCTCCCGCATCACGGCGCTGCACAACGATCTGGCGCTCGCGCTCGCGGCTCACCCCATCCGCATCGAAGCTCCGATACCGGGAAAGTCCCTCGTCGGTCTCGAAGTCCCAAACCAAAGTATTGCGACCGTGGGGCTTCGTGAAATGCTTGAAACCCGTGAGTTCCGCGAACGTAAATCGCCCCTGTCCTTCGTCCTCGGCAAGGACGTGGCTGGCGCGCCATGGGTCACGGAGCTCGGCAAGATGCCGCACCTCCTCGTGGCGGGCGCCACGGGATCGGGCAAGTCGGTCTGCTTGAACATCCTCATCATGTCGCTCCTCTACGCGAACGGGCCGGACGATTTGAAGATCATCCTCGTGGACCCGAAGCGCGTGGAGTTCCCGGTGTACAACAACATCCCGCACCTGCTCACCCCCGTCATCACGAACGTGGAGAGCACGGTGAACGCGCTCAAGTGGACGCTCCGTGAGATGGATCGGCGGTTCGACATCCTCTCCAAATTCGGGGCGCGCGACCTCGCGAGCTACAACCAGCGGTCGGAAGACAAGATGCCATACCTCGTGTTTGTGGTGGACGAACTCGCCGACCTCATGGTCACGTCCCAGGCCGACGTGGAAGGCCCGATCGTCCGGCTCTCGCAGATGGCGCGCGCCGTCGGCATCCACCTGGTTCTCGCAACCCAGCGACCGTCCGTGGACGTACTCACGGGTCTCATCAAAGCGAACATCCCGGCGCGCGTGGCCTTCGCGGTCGCGTCGGCCACCGACTCGCGGACGATTTTAGACCAGATGGGAGCCGAGAAACTCCTCGGTCGCGGGGACATGCTCTACCAGTCGGCCGACATGCCGAGTCCGAAACGCATCCAGGGCGCGTTCGTGACCGAAGATGAAGTCAAGCGCGTCGTCGAGTTCCTCACGGGCAAGTACGGCCCGCCGGACTATGAGCCGGCCGTCGTCGAGAAGCGGGGCACCGGCGGCACGGCCTTTTCGGGCGGGACGCCGATCGATGATGAGGACTCCGACCCGTTGCTCCCTGAAGCAAAAGAGGAAATCCTGCGTGCCGGAAAAGCGTCCGCTTCACTCCTTCAGCGACGTTTGAAGGTCGGCTACGCGCGAGCCGCCCGCATTCTGGATCTCTTGGAGCAGGAAGGGTTTATCGGGCCGGGAGAAGGCGCGAAACCGCGGGAAATTTTAAAGGCGGAGTTCACGAAAGGGATGGATCAGGTGCCCGTCCCGTCACGCGCGCATGGCGCTGACATCGAAGAGCGCGCCCGTCTCGCAGAAATTGATCGGATCGCGAGCACACAAGACGATGAGGACGTATGACCTTCCTTCACAAGAGGGTAGGGACAGGTCCAGCGACGTTCGGAACCGACCTTCGCGACCTGCGCGAGCTCCATAACCTCACGATCGAGCAGGTGGCGCGTGAAACGAAAATCCGTGACACGGTCCTCCGGGCGCTCGAAGAGGATCGGCTCTCCGACATCGACGATCCGGCGTTCATTGTGCGCCACCTCACGACGTACGTCCGCCACCTGGGCGGCTATGAGCCCTACTTCCTCGCGCGGTTTCGCGCGAAGCTTGAGGAACTCCATGCCACGCGGAAGACGAGCGACCTCCTGCCCCGCACGCGGGGCGTCCGGAGCCTCGACCTCATGGTCGGGCCGCACCTCTTGGGGGTTCTCGGAGTCGTGTTGCTCGCCGTCGGTCTGGGTGGGTACGTGTGGTGGCAGGCAGAGGCCGTGAATGCGCCGCCGCTCCTCGTGGTTGAATCGCCTCTGGACGGCGAACGGCTTCTGCACCCGATCGTTCTCGTTCGCGGGCGCACGATTCCAGAAGCGTACGTGCGCGTGAACGGCCGCGATGCGGCCGTGGACGGGAACGGGGCATTTGAACTCACGCTGGACGTCCGCCGTGGCACGATGATTGTGAGTATCGTCGCCCGACGTCGACGAGGGAGCGAAACCGTCATCGAGCGACGCGTTGTCTACGACCGACCGCTTCCGGAAACGGAATTGATCGACCTGTCCGCCACGGGTACGCAATAAAACCAAACCCCGCCGTTCGTGAACGGCGGGGCATTCTGCAGGCGGAGCTGCAACGCGGTGCCACGTTGTAAGTGGGCGTCATGATCGACGGGAGGAGAGAGTCCTCGCATTGCTGCGAGGGGGCCGTCAATAGTGATACCCGGGAAACGTACACCACGTCGCAGTTCAACCGGCACAACTCAGTTTGACCTCTTGGATTTCTAGAATAGGCGAGTGTGTCGGGATCGTCAATCCGTCACTCACACAAGACCCGTCCACCAGTGCTCTCGCTCCGGTGAACGGGTGTTAGTTTACAGGACGTCCGAGTCGGAACGTCACGGTGTGCTGCCAACGAAGTTTTCCGTCGGTTGCGACGATACGCGTCGGGTCATGCTGGAATACATTCAAGGTGTACCGATCACGGATGATCCGTAGGCACTCCTCAAAGTCCTGTACCGTCATCGCGAGAACGTTGAGGTCGTTCTCTTTCGTTCGGACGACGTCAGGATCCGACGTTCCAATGATGGTGACGGTCTCGTGTGTGAAGGTGGCCCACTGGAGGAGTTCCTCCAGCCGAACGCGCCAGTTCTTGGCATCGACCATGAGAATCTCCTTTTTCATTGGTGCACCTCATCCGTGTGACGGATTCGTCCGTCAGACAGATGAGGCGGGGAGGCGGAAGAATGCCATTCCTCCGCCTCCAATAGGGTGTCTCGCGTCCCGATGGATATCGGGGCGGGCGATGAAGGGACTGCATGGTCGACACTTCACCGCTCGAGTCTCTCTCCTCCCTGTGTGGGGTGCGGTGCATCCATGAAAGGACCACCGCGGGCGAACGTTAGCATGGATCGTTCGCAATCCTTCACACAGTATCTCATACGGTCCCGCGTTTCCGGGGACCGAAGTCCGGGCCGTTCGACGGCCAAGGCTTCGATCCCCGTCGTGAGACGGAGACCGGATGATTGATGGAATGTTCAATCCCGTTTGTGCGGGATCACTTCGCAATTCATCCATCAATGATGAATTGCAGAGTGATCCGCGGTCCAGCCCGGAGAAATGGGCTGGACCGCAGAGAGTGCACAAGGTGCTTCAGTTCACCGAGGAGGTGGCCGCACTCGTGGCCTGTTCCACCGCGTCGGCAGGCGCGTCGGACCCCTCGGTTCTGCCCCCCTCGCTTCGCTCGAGGGTAGGCGGGGCGGGGTTCGTGCCGGACTCCTCGACCCCCGCGTCGCCGGGGTCGGCGTACTCCTCGCGGTCTTCGTCTTCCGCCGTCGGGGGAGCCTCGGTGGAGAGCTTCTCGTGGCTCTCGTCCGGCCAGAACGGCAGGAGCTGTTCCAGGATCCCCGACGTACGGATGACGTCGATGTTCCGGATGACCTGGATCCACTCCCTGTTCCGCAGAATCAGGGCCCAACCGACGTCGTGCTTCCCGCGCGGGAAGGCGCCGATCACGAGCGTGTCCACGCTCTTCACGGGATCGTCGGTCAAGGGCTTGTCCGCGTCGAGCTGCGCGTAGACGAAGAGCCGTTCGCGGTTCCCCGGCCGATACAGTTGGTTCAGGTGCGCGGGCTTGAGCGCCGTGAGCACGTGACGCCACGGCATGGAGACCTCGCGATCGCACGCGCACGACATCTCGGAGTACACCACCTTGTCGTCCTCCTTCGTGACGACCCCGAGCCGCGCTCCGGGAATGCCTCGGGCATCGGTCGGAAGCGGAACGGCATCCGTTTCGAGCTCGTAGAGTTCGACGGCATGTTCCGCGATGGCGTGCATGAGGTTCTCCGGGAGCTTCGTCAACTTGACGCGCTTCTGTCCCAGATACTTCCCGAGGACGTGCTTGCGGTGCTTCGAACCGTGGAGGAGCCGCTGCCACGCGTCTTCCACGGCGCCCTTTGACCGCTCTTCCGCGTTCCGGAGCCGGGTCGTTTCCTGTTGGGTCACAGGCGCCGGGTTTGCGGCCTTGAGCTCGGTGCGTTCGCGGTACAGCTCTCGGAGCGCCTCATCCGCTTCGCGGACATCAGCGTCGAGATTGCCCCGGCGGTTGCTCTTCTGCAGCCGTCGGACCTTCTTCTCCTGGGCGTCGATCGCGCCTTCCAGCTCCTTGAACCCCTCGATCTTCTCGAAGTGCTCGCGGCACAACCGCTCTACGTCTCTCGCCTTGTCGATGGCGGTTTCGTGCGCCTCGACGGCTTTCGCGAGGTCCGGGTCGCCTTCGACGTCGACCTTCAGGAACTCTTCGAACTTCCGGGAGTACTCGCCGACGCGCGCGACGAGGTGGGTGTCTACCTGCGGGAACCGGGGCACCGCGTCACCCTTGACGTTCCGATGCATGAAGAGCCGCGTTCGCCCTATCACCTGGTTCGTGAAGGTGAGGGCAAGCTGCGGGCACCCCACGCGCTTGTCGGTCTTGAGGAGCGCGGAGCTTGTGGTGAGGTTCAGGGTGAACCCTGAAACCATACGGACGGGTTTCTGGTCGGTCATGTGGCGGCCTCTTTCTTGTTGTTGTGGAACGTGCAACAGCCTGTTCGTCCCTGGCGGCGTCTCACGATTTCGCGTGCGGCGACTTCAGGGGCGGAGAGACACAGGGTACGCCGCGCTGTCCGGATTTCCAAACCGTCGCTTCGGGTCCGGCGAGCCAGGATTGGGGAGCCATACAGCGAGGCTCAATGGGCCCGGTCGCCGGGCCGGAAGCGGCGGCGGTTCGTCCGGACGGGTATGGAGGAAAGCTCGCGCATTCGACAATAGTCGCGCGCGAGCGGATGCGCCTGGCCGTGCGACGAATCCAGCCGTAGCCGGAGTCTCGTACGGTCGTGCGCGTCACCTGTGATGGTCACCCCACCTGCAATGCAGGCAGGGCGACCGATCAAAGGGGCCCCTCCATACCGGTCAGGGCGAATAAAAACGAACCATGGAACCTAACAGGTTTCAGTTGGAATGTCAAGTAGGGACGACCCACTCCCAGAAAACAAACATCCGGCCGGTTTCAGTGCGAAACCGACCGGATATGAGGCTGTTCTCGTCGTTCGTGGTTCCGTCGTCGTGCGACGAGACCGACCAGGGCAAGGATTGTGAGCGACACGGGCCAGACCGTCTGGAGCATGGAAGCGACGAGTCCCTGGTAATACCGTGGTGTTTCACCACCGTAGAGTCGTCGTTCGATGGCGAGCAGAAGAACGAATCCGAGCGCGCAGTAGGCGATGACGGCGAGCGCCATAATGACGATCTCCCGGGTCAGTTGGAAGACGTCTGTCATAGCTCGATCCCTTCGTCTCGACCAGTCTCTGGTTCTTCTGGCATGAACGGAATCGTCACGTAGTTCTCGCCGAAGAGCTGGTGCCGAATGAGCAGTTCGTCGCTCATGATCTCGCTGGCAGTGTCGGAGATGGTCGTATTGACCGACGCGGCTCCCGGAGGATCTTGTCGCGTCGATCCATGTTCAAAACCCAGGACGTATCCCGTCGTGAAGAGACCCGCGGCTACGCAGAAGATGATTCCACTCTTTTTCACGGAACGACCTCCTTTCAGGAAAGGTGCGGACGCCGCACTCCATCACACATTCCCATTTTGATCAAGTCCCCTCCGCCGATCTTCCCGTTTTCTCGCGGTACGGTCATAGGCCTTCTTACTTTGCATGGTCCGGGTTGCTTTTATGCCAGCGATGCGGACTTTTTTATCGATGTCAGATATGCGAATTCGTCCGACCGCATGGGTCTGTCGCATCGGAAGACGGACCGGGTGTGATCGTCTTTTTGCCATGAGTCACATCTTATCACGACAAACTGAAACCCCCCCGTCCCACGAGATGTGTGGAGCGGGGGGTCCAGAGTTGGGTCAGGCGGCGATCGGTCGCGCCGCCCGTGCGTCCAGGATGCGCTCGAGGTCCTCGACGACCTGGCCCAGGTGGGCGCGGTCATCGCGGAGGTCGGCGAGCTCTTCGTCGCCCGAGGCCTGTATGTCGTCGAGGACCTTGTCCAGGGCGTTCGCGAGCTTCAGGTGCAAGCTCACGAGCTCGTCGGTCTTCCTCGATCGCATCCAGGTCGGGGTCAAAATGTTCGCGAGCTTCATGGGAATCTCCTTTCGGGATCAGGCGACCCGAGCCCGGTACGCGCGGGCGGCGGGCGTCTTCAGGTTCGCCTTCGCGTAGGCGAACGTGCTGAACTGGTGATCGCCCGTGACGACGTGCGTGTTCTTCACGGACTGGTACGCTCGCACGAGCGTCGAGAGCGTCTCGTAGTCGTACGGGGCGAAGAGGTCCTGGGTCGAGGTCGAGCCGTCTGCCTCACGGCGGACGACGGACACGATGGTTCCAGGGTCCACGCCGTCGTAGGGGACGGACGCCGAGCGGAGTACGACGTCATCTGCGAAGGCGATGTCGTTGAACAGCGACCAGACGGCGCCGCCCGCCGTGTTCTGGTACTGCTTCATGGTGATTTGATTCATTGGTCGTTTCTCCTGTTGTGGGTGGAAGGAGCTGAGTTTTTTTAACGAGATAGAATAACACAAAATGAAGCTTTTGTCAAGCCCACTAGGCAGTTCAGGGTTTTGGCCTTGACGGTTATCTGGTCCTCGGCTAGAATTCGCGCGCAATAGAGCGGGTTGACAGACGGGTGAGGACCCGCTATCGCCCCCATTCTCCACGAATGTCGCGCTCAATGATGTAGACGCCCATACCCTCCGACACCTCGTCACGGAGGGTATTTGCGTCTCACGGTTGCCGATTGCGCGTCCCACAATTTCAGGACCATGGTCCTGGACGGGATCGTCCGATCGCTTCACTCACAACGCGTTCCCTTTTCTCCCGCTTCCCCCGGCACCTCAGGCCGGTATGTCCGCCCGTCGCACGGGGTGGCAGTGGTGAGGGTTCACGCGTCACATCACGAGACCCATGTCCACACAGGTCTTCCGTCGCATCGAGCCCACATCGGCCGATCGGCGATACTTCACGGCGTCACGAGACGCCATGGCGCTTCCGGATCTGATCGAGGTCCAGAAGAAGAGCTACCGCTGGTTCCTCGAAGAAGGAATCCGCGAGCTCTTGAATGAGATTTCTCCGATCAAGGACTTCATCGGCCGCGACCTCGAGCTCTCGTTCACCGACTATTTTTTTGATGATCCCAAATTCGACGAACAGACATCGAAGGAGAAACACATCAACTACGAGGCCCCGCTCCGCGTGAAGACGAAGCTCGTGAACAAGCGCACGAGCGAAACGAAGGAGCAGGAGGTGTACCTGGGCGAACTCCCGGTTATGACCGATCGGGGAACGTTCGTGATCAACGGGATCGAGCGCGTCGTGGTGTCCCAGCTCGTCCGTTCCGCCGGCGCGTTCTTCACGGCCGAGGTCACGCGCGGCCGCCGGTACTACGGCGCGAAGCTCATCCCGAATCGCGGCGCGTGGCTCGAGTTCGAGACTGACGCGAACAACGTGATCTGGGTGAAAATCGATCGGAAGCGCAAGGTGGCGGCCACGTCGCTCCTGCGCGCGTTCGGCATTTCCACGGACGATGACTTGAAGCCGCTCTTCACCAACGTCGATACGCACCCGTTGAATCACTACATCGACTCCACGATCGCGAAGGACGCGGCATCGAACGAAGAAGAGGGCTACATCGAAGTCTACAAGCGCATCCGTCCGGGGGACCTCGCCACGTCAGACAACGCGAAGTCGCTCATCCACTCGATGTTCTTCAAGTTCGAACGCTACGACTTGGGCGCCGTGGGCCGGTTCAAGTTCAACCAGCGATTCGGGCTGCCGGCTGACCGCGATGAGGTGAAGAAGGACGTGAACCGCATCATGACGAAGGAAGACATCGTGAACATTATGAGGGAGATTATCCGTTTGAACATCACGCAGGAAGAACCGGACGACGTGGACCACCTTGGGAACCGCCGCGTGCGTGCCATCGGCGAACTCGTGCAGAGCCGTTTCCGGATCGGGCTCGCGCGCATGGAGCGCATCGTGAAGGATCGCATGTCCACGCAGGACATCACTACGATCACGCCCGCGAAGCTCATCAACGCGCGACCCGTGATCGGCGCCGTGCGCGAGTTCTTCATGAGCTCGCAGCTCTCGCAGTTCATGGACCAGACGAACCCGCTCGCCGAGCTTGAACACAAGCGGCGGTTGTCGGCCATGGGCCCGGGCGGCCTCACGCGCGAACGCGCGGGCTTCGACGTGCGCGACGTGCACCGCACCCACTACGGCCGCATCTGCCCGATCCAGTCGCCGGAAGGTCCGAACATCGGGCTCGTGGGTCACCTCGCGTGCTACGCCCGCATCAACGATTTCGGATTCATTGAATCGCCGTACCGGAGGGTCGTCTCCTGGGTCGCAAACGACGGGAAGGAAGGCGTGGGGGAGACGCTCCGTGTGGACGCCGTCTCGGGGGACGGGAAGGTCCTGGGAAAGAAGGATGAGAAGATCACGAAAGATCTCGCGAAGGAGCTCAAGGCGAACATCCACACGGATCGCATTCCGGTCGTTCCCCGCGTCACGAATGAAATCGTGTACTTGAATGCCTTTACCGAAGAGCGCGGGACAACCGCTCCGGCGACGACCCCGTTCGATCCGAAGACGGGCCGGTTCCTCGCGGAACGCGCGAGCGCCCGTAAGAACGGCGAACCGACAACCGTCGACGTGGGCGAAATTGATTATCTCGATGTCTCATCGAAACACGTCTTGTCCGTCGGCACCTCGCTCATCCCGTTCGTGGAACACGATGACGGCCAGCGCGCGCTCATGGGCACGAACATGCAGCGTCAGGCCGTACCGTGCATCAAGCCCGACGCGCCGATTGTGGGCACGGGCGTTGAACGGCGTTCCGCCGTGGACTCCGGCCACGCGATCCTGGCGCAGGACGACGGCATTGTCATGTCCGTTTCCGGCAGCCACATCGAGCTCCAGACCGAATCCGGCGCCACGCGTCGGTACGACCTCGTGAAATTCCAGCGCTCGAACCATTCGACGTGCATCAACCAGCGTCCGACGGTTTCAAAAGGACAGAAGGTCATGGCGGGAGAGGTCTTGGTCGACGGCGCGAGCTGCCAGCGCGGGGAACTCGCGCTCGGCCAGAACCTGCTCGCGGCCTTCATTTCCTGGGACGGGTACAACTACGAGGATGCCATCATTTTGTCCGAACGCCTCGTGCACACGGATCGCTTCACCTCCATCCACATCGAACACCACGTGATCGACGTCCGTGACACCAAGCTCGGACCCGAAGTCGTCACGTCCGACATCCCGAACGTTTCGGAGGAGAAACTAAAGAACCTGGATGACCAGGGGATCGTGCACATCGGCGCCGAAGTCAAAGCCGGCGACATTTTGGTCGGGAAGATCACGCCGAAGGGCGAAACGGACCTGTCCGCCGAAGAGAAGCTCCTGCGCGCGATTTTCGGCGAGAAGGCGCGCGACGTGCGCGATTCGTCCCTGTACCTCCAGCACGGCGAGCACGGCCGCGTGGTCGACGTGAAAGTATTCTCGCGCGACGCGGGCGACAAGCTCCAGCCGGGCGTCATCAAGCAGTACGTGGTCGCGGTCGCGGACCTCCGGAAGATTCAGGTGGGCGACAAACTCGCCGGCCGCCACGGGAACAAGGGCGTCATCTCGAAGATCGTGCCGGTGGAAGACATGCCGTTCCTCCCGGACGGCACTCCGGTCGACATCATCCTCTCGCCGCTCGGCGTCGTCTCCCGCATGAACCTGGGGCAGATTCTCGAGACCCACCTGGGACTCGCGGCGAACGCCCTGGGCTACACGGTCGCGTCCCCCGTATTCGACGGCGTGCCCGAGAAGACGATCCGCGACGAACTCGAGCGGGCGGGGTTCCCGCAGGACGGACGCATCACGCTCATGGACGGCCGCACGGGAACGGCGTTCGATCACGCGCCGACCGTGGGCTACATCTACATCCTGAAGCTGAACCACATGGTGGAAGACAAGATTCACCAGCGGTCCATCGGCCCCTACTCGCTCATCACCCAGCAGCCCCTGGGCGGCAAGGCGCAATCCGGCGGCCAACGCTTCGGAGAAATGGAAGTGTGGGCGCTCGAGGCGTACGGCGCCGCGCACATGCTCCAAGAGATCCTCACGATCAAGTCCGACGACGTTCCGGGCCGGTCCAAGGCGTACGAATCCATCATCAAAGGCGAACCCATCCGGAAAGTGAACGTCCCGGAATCGTTCAACGTGCTCGTCCGCGAACTGAAGGGACTCTGCCTCGACGTCGAACTCCTGAAGCGCGGCAAGCGCATCGAGGAATCATCCCCGCGCCCCGAACACTTCCGCGCCCGTCCGGCGCTCACGAACCCGTCGGATGACGAGCGCGCGAAGCACTGGGCTCCGTCTGAATCCGAAGCGAAATAACCACACCGCCTATGTCGTTTTTCCAAACGGAGAACATCAAGACCACGGACTTCGACGCCATCCGCCTGCGCCTCGCGAGCCCGGAGACGATCCGCGGCTGGTCGTACGGGGAGGTGACGAAACCCGAAACCATCAACTACCGCACGCAGAAACCAGAGAAGTCGGGGCTCTTCGCCGAGGAGATTTTCGGCCCGTCGAAAGACTGGGAGTGCTACTGCGGGAAGTACAAGAAGATCCGGTACAAGGGGATCGTGTGCGACAAGTGCGGGGTGGAAGTCACCCACTCCCTCGTCCGTCGAGAACGCATGGGGCACATCGACCTCGCGGCGCCCGTCACCCACATCTGGTTCCTCCGCGGCGTCCCGTCGAAAGTGGGGACGACGCTCGACATGTCCGTTCAGGCGCTCGAGAAGGTGATCTACTTCGCCGCCTTCATCGTGACGGACGTGAACGAGGAGCTCCGCACGAATACGATTGAGCAGCTCCGCGTCGAGTACAAGTCGAAACGCAAGGCGATCGAGGCAGAGTACGAGCGCGAACTCGCCCGGGCGCAGACGTCCGCTCCGGCCGCGCCCACCACGAAGAAGACCAAGAAGGCGCCGACCGAAGGTCCGCTTGAGGAGCTCCATCGGACGAAGGAGAACAAGCTGAAGGAGCTCGATCAAGACGTCTCGACGGCCGAGAAGGAGTTGAAGGACCTGAAGCCGCTCAAGATTCTGGCCGAGAATGAGTACCACGACCTGTCCTTGAAGTACGGCCACGTGTTCGAAGCGAAGATCGGCGCCGAGGCGGTGGACGAGCTCCTCCGGAAGATGGACGTGCCCGCGACCGTCAAACTCTTGACCACGGATCTCAAGTCCGCATCCGAAGCCAAGCGCGACCGCATCATCCGCCGCTTAAAACTCCTGAAAGCGTTCCTGGGCCAGGGCCTCGATCCGCACTGGATGATCCTGAAGGTGGTGCCCGTGATTCCGCCGGACCTGCGCCCCATGGTCGCGTTGGACGGCGGTCGTTTCGCAACGTCCGATCTGAACGACCTCTACCGTCGCGTCATCAACCGCAACAACCGTCTCAAGCGTCTGGTCGAACTGAATGCCCCGGAAGTCATCACGCGGAACGAGAAGCGCATGCTCCAGGAAGCGGTGGACTCGCTCATCGACAACTCCGCCCGCCATTCGAAGACCGTGATTGCAGCGACTGGAAAGAAGCGCCAGCTGAAGAGTCTCGCGGACGTCTTGAAGGGCAAGCAGGGGCGGTTCCGCCAGAACCTGCTCGGCAAACGCATCGACTACTCCGGCCGGTCCGTGATCGTCGTCGGTCCCTCGCTCCTCATGCACCAGTGCGGGATCCCGAAGACCATGGCGCTCGAGCTCTTCCGGCCGTTCATCATCTCCGAACTCATCAAGCGAGAGCTCGTGCACAACATCCGTTCCGCGAACCGCTTCATCGAGGCGGACCACCCGGAGGTGTGGGACATCCTGGAAGTGATCGCCGTGAACTCGGTCGTTCTCCTGAACCGTGCTCCGACCCTCCACCGCCTCGGCATTCAAGGGTTCCAGCCGAAATTGATCGAAGGCCGCGCCATCCAGATCCACCCCATGGTGTGTACCGCGTTCAACGCTGACTTCGACGGCGACCAGATGGCCGTGCACGTGCCGCTCACCGAAGAGGCGCGTCAGGAAGCGCGGAACCTCATGCTCTCGACGAACAACCTCTTGAAACCTGCCACGGGTCAGCCCGTGTCGCGTCCGGACAAGGACATCGCCTGGGGCGCCTTCTACATGACGACCTTCATCGAGCCGGCAGATGGCAAGGTGAAGACGTTCGGGATCGCCGAGGACGCCGTGTACGCGTACCAGACCGGGAAATTGTCCATTCGCGAGAAGATCAAGACGCGCCTCACGCCGGGGTCTCCTGTGATTGAGACAAATGCAGGTCGCGTTCTCATCAATCGCTTGTTCCCGAAGGAAGTGGGGTTCCGGAACGAACCCATCGGTACGAAACAGCTCGCCGATATCACGCGCCTCACGCTCGAGGTGCGCGGATTCGAACGCACGGCGCGATTCCTGGATGAGATGAAGGAGCTCGGGTTCGCCTACATCACGCAGTCCGGGTTCTCCTATGGCATCGGCGACCTGCCGAACCTCACGGGGAAGCAGGCGACGGTGGAAGACGGCGAGCGCCGCGTGCGCGAGATCGAAGAACAGTACAAGGAGGGTCTCCTCACGAAGGGCGAACGCTACAGCCAGATCATCAAGGTGTGGGCGGACGTGAAGGACCAGATCCAGACCATGTGCAAGACCGCCATGGACCCGGTCGGAACCGTCTACTCTATGATCGAATCCGGCGCCCGCGGATCCATCGGGCAGCTCACGCAAGTCGTCGGCATGAAGGGGCTCGTGACGAACCCCGCCGGGAACACGATCGAGCTCCCCATCAAATCGTCCTTCCGCGAGGGACTGGATGTGCTCGAGTACTTCATTTCTTCCCACGGCACGCGGAAGGGTCTCACGGATACGGCGCTCAAGACCGCGAATGCCGGGTACCTCACGCGCAGACTCGTCGATGTGGCGCAGGACGTAGTGATCATGAAAGATGACTGCGGCGACACGGACGGCGTGATCCTCACGGCGGCCGAGTGCGACGAGATCGGCGAGCCGCTCATGACGCGCCTCCTCGGTCGCGTGACCATGAAGGACATCAAGGATCCGGCCACGAAGAAGGCGGCGGTGAAGAAAGGGACGCTCCTCACGGAAGACCACATCCGGCTGCTCACTCCGCTCAACATCCAGGAGGTGAACGTGCGCTCCGTGCTCACGTGCAAGATGAAGCGCGGGATCTGCCAGCAATGCTACGGCTACGACCTGTCCTACAACGAACTCGTGAAGGTCGGGACGGCCGTCGGCATCATCGCGGCCCAGTCCATCGGTGAACCGGGGACGCAGCTCACCATGCGCACGTTCCACACGGGAGGCGTCGCGGGCGCCGACATCACCATGGGTCTCCCGCGTATGGAAGAACTCGTGGAAGCGCGCAGCCCGAAGCGGAAAGCGCTCGTTGCCGACGTGGCAGGCAGGGTGAAGATTGTGAGCGGCGAGCGGCGCGTCATTGAACTCACGAACGGCGAGCGCATCCTCGACACGAACTCGGGCGGCAAGATGATTAAAATCGAACACGTGGCCGTGCAGGAAGACGTGCACGCGCACGAGAGGGGCGACGACGTGAAGGTGAAGGACGGCGCGAAAGTCAAAGAAGGGACGCTCCTCCTCGTTCGCGCGGGCGGAACGGAGCTCGTTTCGGAACACGCGGGCGTGGTGAAAGACGGGAAAACGAACCTGACCGTGATCTGGGAAGGCCCGGCCGTGATGGAGCACCTGGTGCCGACCGGCTACCAGGTCCTCGTGAAGGACAATGACGAGGTGCAACCGGGAGACGCGCTCACGGAAGGCCACCTGGACCTCCTCCAGCTCTTCAAACTGAAAGGCCGCGACGCCGTGATGCGCTACATGCTCCGCGAGACGCTCTACATCTACGCGTCGCAGGGCATCAAGCTGAACTCGAAGCACGTGGAGGTCATCATCAAACAGATGTTCAGCCGCGTGTACATCAGGGAAGCGGGCGACACCGATCTCCTGCCCGGTGAAGTCGTGGAGAAGACCCGCTTCAACCAGGAGAACGAGAATGCGGGGAAGGGCGAGGTCGCGACGGGCGACGAACTCTTCATGGGCATCACGAAGGTGGCGCTCTCTACCGAATCGTTCCTCTCCGCCGCGTCCTTCCAGGAGACCGCGAAGGTGCTCATCAACGCCGCGATTACGGGGAAGATCGACCGGCTTGAAGGTCTCAAGGAAAACGTGATCATCGGCCGTCTCATCCCGGCCGGTACGGGGTTTGGCCACATCCATGAGCCTGAACCCGAGTACGACGAAGAAACGCAAAAGGCCGCATAGATCAAAAAGTCCCCCGTTCGACGGGGGACTTTTTATTGATGGTTAACTCGGTTTGTCGTCAGGCGTCTTCCGACGCATGGTGAGCTGCTGCCGGAGTCGCGTGGCATAGTCCTTCGTATCCGTCTTTGTGATGCCAGAAAAAGCGGCATCGATGTCTGATTCCTGAAGTTCCTCGAGACCGCCTTGTGGCGCTGCCTCACCAGGCCGCACCTCAATGTCCCCGGGTCGTGACGCGAGTGATGCGCCTGTCTCGGAAACAGCCGAACGACGCGCTTCCTCTATCTTTATCGCCATCCGCGCCTCTTCGAGCGCATTCGCGGGAATCGCAACTGCACCACCGGACTTGATAAGTCCCGCTTCACCCTTCAGCATTGCGTGGATGCGATCGAGTGCTGTACGCGCTTCCTTCTCGTCTTCACCGCGGAGCGCCGCAGCTTCAGCCTGCGCCTGTTTCGCGCGCGCAACTTTCGTTGCACGCTCTGTCGCGGACCTCCGTTCGGGCGTCATCGGTTCGAATTTCGTAGCTTGGAGTTGTTCAGGAGTTTGAGGCATACTGAAAAAGAATATCAGAAAATAATCACTTTGTCAAGTTGAGATGACGTTCCATACTATGTCTTTCCTACGGGTGTTAGGCGTCGACCCTGGTTACGGCCGCACGGGGCTTGGCGTTGTGGACGTCACGGGCGGTGATGCGACGTGGGTGTGGCACTCGGTGATTGATACCAGTCCAGAGTCCGCATTTGTCGAACGTCTCGCGGCCGTCCGGAACGACGTCCGTGAGGCGATCCGACGGTTCTCGCCGACGGTCGCGTGCGTTGAGTCGCTGTTCTTTCAGACGAACGCGAAGACGGCGATGAAGGTCGGCATGGCGCGCGGCGTCATCATGCTCGCGCTCGCGGACGCGGGACTCCCCATCGTTGAAGTGACGCCAAACCAGGTGAAGCAGGGGATTGCGGGGTGGGGGAATGCGGACAAGAAGCAGGTCCAGGCCATGGTCACCCGTCTTCTCAAGCTTGCGAACCCCCCCAAACCGGACGATGCGGCGGATGCGCTCGCGCTCGCCATCGTTGGTGGGCTTGTGCATCGCCAATCGAGATCAATTGGCTAGACTTTTTGAGGCCTTTTTGGCCTTCTTTTTTTTGCAGGCTCGTGATAAGATTTGCCCACGTTATGCTCATCTTTTGGCACGGGTACACGAGCGTCCGAATCGAGGCGAAAACCGGGGAGCAGGAGTGTACGCTCGTGACCGATCCCTATGAAAACGAGACGTCCATCCGGTACCCACGGACACTCACGCCGGACGTCGTGGTCCTCTCGCACCAGGATCGAAAGCGGTTTAATCTCGAACCGATTCAGGGGACGCCGTTTATCATTTCCGACCCCGGAGAGTACGAGGTCAAAGGGATGTTCGTGAACGGGATTCAGGACCCGAACGCCGATCAAGGACTTCAGCGCCCCGTGATCTACCGGTTCCAGGCCGAGGGGATGTCGCTTGCGTTTCTCGGAGGATTGAAGCGCGTCCCGACCGAAACGGAGCTTGAGGCGCTGCCCAACATCGACATTCTCATCCTTCCAGTCGGCGGTGGAGAAGTCATGGATGCGAAGACGGCCGCTGGAGTGATCTCGACGATCGAACCTCGCATTGTGGTACCGCTGTCGTTCGACATCCCGGGTCTCAAAGCGAAGCTCGGGTCCGTCGACGCGTTCTGCAAACAGCTCGGTGCGTGCCAGCGGCAGAATGTGAACCGGCTCAAGATTGCCAAAAAGGATCTTCCCGTTGATCAGATTATGGTCGCCGTATTGGAACGAGCCTGACCATTCCCACATGCCCCGCAAATCATCACCACGTTCCAAGTTGCCTCGCGGGCCAGCACACCCCGACGTTTTTCAAGATACGCCGCGGCTGATCTCGTCCGATGAGAAACGCGAGCTCATCCTCGCGCACGCCGCGAGCCGCGCGCCGCAGGACCCGCTCCAGCGGATGTCGTTCTGGGCGGGGATCGCCATCGCCGTCGCGGTCATCGCGGGCGGCTGGTGGACCACGGTCGGCTGGCAGGTGAGCCAGTCGGTGAATCGCGGCGGGGAGGATCTGAAGGAGGTCACCAAGCGACTGAATGAGTTTACGGAACAGGTGGACTCGAATCCGCTTTTGAAGACTCCTTCACTCGATGGACCGACGACCGCAGCCGCTGCGGCGGAATTGAGCGAACGCATCAAGACTGCGCTCCAGACGTCTTCCTCATCAACCGAACGACAGGGCGATCTCATGGCGCCGTCGGCACCAGGGGCGCCTTCGTCGACAACGCCGACTGAACCAGGTCCGTCACCATATCCGATCAACCCCCAGACACCTGGCCTAACGCCTGCACCTGAATCCTGACCTGGTATGCCTAAACCCCAGAAAAAAGAACCAGCCCCGATCCAAACTGCACTCGCGTCAAACGTCGGAACCCTGGAGCCAGGCCCTATTTCGGACGAGATGCGACGCGCGTACATCGACTACGCGATGTCGGTGATCGTGGCACGCGCGCTCCCGGACGTGCGCGACGGATTCAAGCCGGTCCACCGCCGAATTTTGTACTCGATGTGGAAGAACGGGCTGCGGTCTACCGCGAAGTTCAAGAAGTGCGCGTCCGTTGTCGGTGACGTGCTCGCGAAGTACCACCCGCACGGCGACATGGCCGTGTACGACTCGCTCGTGCGCATGGCGCAGGATTTTTCCTTACGCTATCCGCTCATCAAAGGACAGGGGAACTTCGGGTCGCTCGACGGCGACGGCGCGGCCGCGTACCGCTACACGGAGAGCAAGCTCCAGGCGATCGCCGAAGAGATGCTTTTCGACATCGACAAGGAGACCGTGCCCTTTGCGCCGAACTTCGACGGGTCGGAGA
This sequence comes from Candidatus Uhrbacteria bacterium RIFCSPHIGHO2_12_FULL_60_25, assembly GCA_001791275.1. Classification (GTDB taxonomy): domain Bacteria; phylum Patescibacteriota; class Patescibacteriia; order 2-12-FULL-60-25; family 2-12-FULL-60-25; genus 2-12-FULL-60-25. The sequence continues at coordinate 30,032 of MGEH01000002.1, forward strand.
AGGAGCCCACGGTCCTCCCGGCCAAACTCCCAAACCTGCTCTTGAACGGCACGCTCGGCATCGCGGTGGGCATGGCCACGAACATCCCGCCGCACAACCTCACGGAGGTCTGCGACGCCGTGGTGGCGCTCATCGAGAATCCGGACGTCGAAGTGGAAGACCTCATGAAGTTCATCAAAGGTCCGGATTTCCCCACTGGCGGCATCATCTACGACAAGAAGGAGATCCTGAACGCCTACGCCACCGGGAAGGCGGGCATCGTGATGCGCGCGAAGACGGAGATCACGGAGGACAAGGCTGGCGCGTATCGCATCCTGGTTACCGAGATCCCGTACCAGGTGAACAAGGCGCAGCTTCTCGAAAAAATCGCGGAGCTCGTCCAAGACAAAAAGATCGAGGGGATCCGCGACCTGCGGGACGAGTCCGCAAAGGGAGACGTCCGCATCGTGGTCGAACTGAAGAAAGACGCGTACCCGAAGAAGGTGCTGAACCAGCTCTTCAAGATGACGCCGCTCCAGGAAACGTTCCACGTGAACATGCTCGCGTTGGTTGATGGCGTCGTGCCCCGCGTCTTGCCCTTGAAGACCATGCTCGAGGAGTACGTGAAGCACCGGCAGACGGTCGTCCGGAAGCGTACGGAGTATGACTTGGCGAAGGCCAAGGAACGAGCGCACATCCTCGAAGGGTTGCGCATCGCGCTCCTGAAGATCAACGAGGTGATCGAGACCATCAAGAAGTCGAAAGACAAGGACGAGGCGAAGGTGAACCTCATGAAGAAGTTCAAGCTGTCCGACGCGCAGAGCCAGGCGATTCTCGAGATGCGTCTCCAGGCGCTCGCGAACCTGGAACGTCTCAAGGTCGAGCAGGAGTACAAGGAGAAGATGGAATTGATCGCGGAGTTGGAGAGCATCCTCAAGTCCGTGAAGAAAATGCTCGACATCATCAGGAAGGAAGTGCTGGAAATCAAAGACAAGTACGGCGACGCGCGGCGCACCCAAGTCGTCGCCGGCGCAGTCGGGGAGTTCTCGATGGAAGACCTCGTCCCGGACGAACCCACGGTCGTGATGCTCACGACCGACGGGTACATTAAGCGCCTGCCTCCCGACACGTTCCGTACACAGAAGCGCGGCGGCAAAGGCGTCATGGGTCTCTCAACGAAAGACGAAGACCAGGTGGAACAGCTCTTCTCCACGTCCACGCACGCGGACCTCATGTTCTTCACCACGCGCGGTCGCGTGTTCCAGCTCAAGGCGTACGACGTGCCGCAGGGGAGCCGCACGGCCAAGGGCCAGGCCATCGTGAACTTTTTGCAGCTCGCGCCGGGCGAACGCGTCGCGACGAGTCTTGCCATGGACGACATCGAAGGCGAGAAGTTTCTCGTGATGGTGACGAACCAAGGGACGATCAAGAAGACGTCGCTCGATGAGTTCGAGAACGTCCGACGGTCCGGTTTGATCGCGATCAGACTCCATGAAGGCGACGACTTACGGTGGGTGAAACCGACGTCCGGAAGCGACGAGATCTCGCTCGTCACGAAGAACGGACAGAGCATCCGCTTCAAGGAGGCGGACGTGCGCGGCATGGGCCGGGTCGCGGCCGGCGTGCGCGGCATCAAATTGAAGAAGGCGGACGAAGTGATCGGCATGGACGTGATCAACCCGGCCGTTGCCAAGAAAGGCCAGCTCGAGCTCTTCACGCTCGCGGAAAACGGCCTCGGCAAGCGCACGAACCTCACGGAGTACAAAGTCCAAGGCCGCGGAGGCAGCGGCATCCGCACCATGCGGGTGACGGCGAAGACGGGCGGCGTCGTGGCCGCCTACGTGTCCGGCAAAGACGACGACCGCGACCTCATGATCATCTCGAAGAACGGCATCGTGATCCGCACGCCGTTCTCAAGCGTCTCAAGCCTCGGCCGCGACACGCAAGGAGTCCGCGTGATGCGGTTCAAGGAAGAGGGCGACAAGGTATCGAGCTGCGCGTTTTTGACGGGGGTGGAGAAGGAGTAGGCGGACGCGGTCACGAAATAATCTTATCCACGATCCCGTACTCCATCGCTTCCTTCGGGTTCATGAAGTTGTCGCGGTCCGTATCTTGTTCCACCTTCTTGATGGCCTGTCCCGTGTGTTTGGCGAGGATTTTATTCAGTTGCTCCCGCATATTCAGGATTCGTTCGGCGTGGATCTTGATGTCAGTCGCCTTCCCCTCCATACCGCCCAGCGGCTGGTGGATCATGATTTCGGCGTTGGGGAGGGCGAAGCGCTTGCCTTTGGCGCCGCCCGCGAGGATGATCGCGCCCATGGACGCGCTCATGCCCATACAGATCGTTGAGACGTCGCAGCTCACGTGCTGCATGGCGTCGTAGATGGCGAGGCCTGCCGTGACGCTGCCGCCCGGCGAGTTCACGTAGAGCTTGATGTCCTTGCCTTTGTCTTGGCTCTCGAGGAACAGGATCTGCGCCACGATCGTGTTCGCCACGCCGTCATCGATGGGGGACCCCAGCATGATGATGCGGTCCTTGAGCAACCGCGAGTAGATGTCGTACGCCCGCTCGCCGTAGTGCGTCTTCTCAATGACGGTCGGGATGAGGTAGCTGGATTTCGTTTCCGAACGGATTTCGTAAGGATTCATATGGTTAGCAGTCTACTAGAGTGAGTGCTAATTGACAACAGGCCCCTTGTCCGTGACCTTAATCCTCCCTTTCACCGTGAACCCCGCCGCCTTCTTGTGCCCGCCGCCGCCCAACAGTCTCGCGACCTTGGAGACGTCACGCGTGAGGGAGCGGAACGAACCCTTCACGTACCCGTCGGGCATTTCTTTCAGTACCAGGATCGTGTCCACGTTCCCCGTGACCGCGTTCAGAAAATTCGCGATCCCGTCCACCGCGTCGTTTGAGATATCGGTCACGTCGGTTTGCAGGATATACGTGGCGACCACGTCGTACGCGGGGTTGTAGCGGAGCCGCGAGAGCATGAGGCCCCAGAGTTTGAGCGCGTCCACGTTCTGGCTCATCCACACGTGCTTCAGGATGTCCTGGAACCGTCCGCCGGCGCCCACGAGCGTCGCGGCCGCTTCGACGGCCTTGGGATTCGTCCCGGCGTTGGAGAAGTTCGAGGTGTCGGTACAGAGTCCCGTGAGGAGACACGTCGCGATCCGGTGGTCGAGCGGCACCTTGTTCTCTTCGAAGAAGCGATAGACGACCTCCGCTGTCGAACTGGCGTCGGTCAACACGATGTTCAGGTGCCCGAAGCGGTCATTCGTCACGTGGTGGTCCAGGTTCACGAGCAGGTAGCCCTGCGGAAGATTGGGCACGTACTTGTCGACGCCGCAGTACTTCAGGTCGCCGGAATCAAAGACCACGACGAGGTCATAACGCTCCTGAAAGACCGCGGGGTCGGTGGTGTACCGGTGGAGCTGGTCGAGGTACCCGTACATGTCGGGCGGGGCGTCCAGACAGAACGCGGTCACGTCCTTTCCCTCGCGCAGACACCAGTTGAAGAATCCCGAACTCGAGCCCAGCGTATCGCCGTCCGGCTTCTTGTGCGCCACAAGCAAAATGCGATCCGCCGTGCGGACCGCTTCGTGGAGACGACCAAACAAGTGGGTGGTGGAAGACATGTGGACCGGAAACCTTACGGAGAATAGACAATCCAGTCAAGGATTCCCTGGTACGGGCGCACTGCGTGCGCCCCGACGTTATGAGTCGTCATTTTCTTTTCCTGCTCGGGGCGCACGCAGTGCGCCCCTACTGGGACCATCAAATCTCTCCCTTCTTCTTCAATTCGTGCAATTCCTTTTCTATCACCGCCGCCTCTTCCTCCGTCCGGTCGAACCGCCAGTGGAGGTGGGGGATCCTGCGCATGCGGAGCTCTTTTGCGAGCGCATCTTTCACGTCGTGTTCGTAGTCGCGGAGCGCGCGCAACGCTTCGGCTTCGTTGCCGGTCGGCAGGACGGAAAGCGTCCCTGTGGCGTGCTTCGAGTCCGGCGTGAGGTGCGCTTCTACAAGCGTGACTAGCGTGCCCATGGGGAACTCCACCTGCTCGGCGATTACACGGGCCAGGGCGGCATGGAAGTGGGCATTCGTGGACTCAAGGTTCCGTGGCATGTGGGAATAGTAACTGGGGACTGGGGACTGGTAAATGGGTCTTTCCGCCTGTAACCTGTCCTCCGTTATGTATCTCCGGCGCCTCGAGCTCCAGGGTTTCAAGACGTTCGCCCAGAAGACGGCGTTGGAGTTTCACCCGCAATCGAAAGCGCGGCGCGGACTCACGGGGATCGTGGGGCCGAACGGCTCGGGGAAATCCAACATCGCGGACGCCATCCGCTGGGTGATGGGTGAGCAGAGCATGAAGCTCCTCCGGGGCAAAAAGGGCGAGGATGTCATCTTCTCCGGGTCTGCGAAGAAGGCGCGTTCCGGATTTGCGGAGGTGAGTCTCACGCTCGTGAACGACGACAAGCCGGAGATCGAGCTGTCTGAAATCGTCGTGACGCGACGCTTGTACCGTGACGGGAAGAGCGAGTACGAAGTGAACCGCCAGGCGGCCAAGCACGGCGAGATCGTCCTCCTGCTCGCGCAGGCCGGGCTTGGACAGCGGACGTACAGCGTGATCGGGCAGGGGATGGTGGACGCGGTCTTAGTCGCGTCCCCGTCCGAGCGCAAGGAGTTCTTCGATGAAGCGGCCGGCTTGCGTCCGTTTCAGCTCAAACGTCACCAGGCCATGAACAAGCTTGAGACGTCGAAGCAGAACCTGTCGCAGGCCGAAGCCTTGCTCCGCGAAATCGGCCCCCGTCTTTCGACGCTCGAGCGGCAGATGAAGCGACTCCTCGAACGGTCCAGCCTCGAGAAGGAACGAGGCGAGCTCGAGCGGAAATACTACGGCGGGAGCTGGCACGACATCTGGGGCAACCTCACGAAGGTCCAGACGGACGTGGAACGAGCGCGCGCATCCGAGTCCAAGCTGTCGTCCGAGGCGAAGGCGCTCGAAGCCGAACTCGCGGCGATGGAGAAAGCCGTTCCCCCGTCGAAAGAATTCGACAACCTCCGGAAGTCGCTCGACGACATCGCGGACCAACGCGCGAGTCTGCGGGAACAGCAGGCGAAACTCGAAGCACGGGTCGAAATCGCGCGTGCGAAAGGGGACACGGCATGGGCCGCCCTCCCGCTCTCGAAGATCATCGAGTCGGTCGAGGAGTCGCAGAAGAAGCTGAACGAACTCTGGAAGGTTCTCGAGTCAGCCAAACCCGACTTCGCGCGCGCGAAGTCGCTCGTCGGCGACCTGCGTGCGCGCCATGAGTCGTTGGTCTCAAAACTCCAGCAACCCGCTCCTGAACCTGCCTCTAAGACCGATCCGAAGATCGCAAAAGACCTCGATGAGGTCGCGAAGCAGATGGGGGAGCTCGTGAAACGCGCGGCCTCGATCCAAGCCGAGCTCGACGGGTGGTCGAAGAAGGAAGAGGGCAAGCGCGCGCACCTCTTTGAGACGCAACGGAAGCTGAACCAGAAGCGGACCGAGGCGCAGCAGGCCGAACGCAAGGCGAACGAATCTGCGGTCGAGCTCGCCCGATGGGAAACGCGTCGCGACGCCTTCTTGGTCGAGCTCCGCCAGCACCAACCGGACTGGGAGAAGACGCTTAACACACTCGCACAGGAGGTCGGGAAGGTCGATGGTGTCGAAGGGCTGCTCCCGCGCCTCGCAAAAGTCCGGTCGCAGCTCGAATGGATCGGGAGCATTGATCCGGAGACCGAGAAGGAGCACGGCGAGGCGAAGACGCGCTTCGATTTCCTGTCCACGCAGACTGCGGATCTGAAGGGCGCGATCGCAGGCCTCGAGACCGTGATCGAGGAACTCGACGAGACGATCCGAACCAGGAGCGAGACGGCGTTCCATGCGATGGACCGCGAGTTCGGAAAGTTCTTCAAGCTGCTCTTCGGCGGCGGAGAAGCGAAGCTCCTGCAGCTTGAGGCGGAACCGGAAGAAGACGAAGAGGGCAATTTGATCGAACGGGACGACAGGACGACAGGACGACAGGAGGTCGGGGGGATCGAGATTCAGGCGACGCCTCCGGGGAAGCGCCTCAAGAACATCGCGCTCCTGTCCGGCGGCGAGCGAGCGCTCACGTCCATCGCGCTCATCTGTTCCATCATGGCCACGAACCCGTCGCCGTTCGTCGTCTTAGACGAAGTGGACGCGGCGCTCGATGAAGCGAACTCCAAGAAATTCGCCGACATCCTGTCGCAGCTGTCCGACAAGACGCAGTTCGTCGTCGTGACCCACAACCGCGCGACCATGCAGCAGGCATCCGTGCTCTACGGCGTCACGCTCACGGACGACGGAACGAGTCAGCTGCTCTCCGTGAAGCTGGAAGACGTGCTGAAATAGCGGTCTTAAGTGATAGACATTTTGTCACGAACTGGGGCGGGGTTGACACGACCATTGAACGGAGTGTTCCGAGGCGGTATAAACAGACCAGAACATTTATTCGGCCCACAGGTCGGTTTTTTGTCTCTTTACAAACGTCAATGAAGCCAAAAAATACCCAAGAAGTCGCACCGTTGACAGAAGAAGTCAGGTAGGGTAAGCTATCTCCTCCCGGTAAGGAGGCGGGCGCCCTTCACATCGTTTTTAGAGGATTGCCAAAGAGACTTTGAGCAATCCGCGTCCACGACAAGCATGGAACCTAATCGTAGGGTGCCGCCGGTCTTCGGACTCGCTCTCCCCTACAACTAGGTTTCTTGGATGCGGATTGCTCGAGGCCTCTTTTTTATTTAGGTCCGTCATCCCGAGTGAGGCACCACACCCCAGGTGTTATCCCGACCGGAGCCCCGTTCCGACGGGGCTCCGGTCGGGATGACACTAGGGAGGTTTTTAATTCACGACCGTCACGTCGGCCGACCCTTCGGTAGGTTCTGTCCCTTCCTCGGCTGGGGGTTCGGAAAGTTTCTCAACGCCGACGAGGCAGATGGCCTGCCAGGGCCGGTAGTGGGAACGGAATACTTCTTTCTTTTCCGTCCCGTCGGCGTAGGTCACGGTGTACGTGAACTCGGCGTCTGCGCCGGCGTGTGCAATCTCGGTACACTTCTTTTTCCCGGGCGGGAGATCGAGCGTCTCCACGAGCTTTCCCGGCGGCGGAGACGTCACGTTGAAGATTCGGGGTTTCGTCTGATTGACCGTGCGGCCATCTTTCGTCCCCCAGAACTCATAGATCACGTCGTCGCCGTCCAGGTACGCGTGGATGAGGACGTGCGTTTTCATGTCGTTCAAGAATCGGAAGTCGGGGCGCGGCTCGTAGATCGTCGCGTCCGTGCCCGCGGGTTCGTAGTAGCGCACACGGTAGCTGTGGTTCGTGCGTTGGGTGATCGGGAGTCCGCTCCCGAGTGCCGCTCGGAAGGTCGTGGTCCCGATCTGACAGAGGCCGCCGCCGAGTTCAGGTTCGGTTTTGTTCCCTTTGATCACGAGCTCCGGGAGCCAGCCGTTCGCCGCCGTGACCGGCCCGAGCGTCTGTAAGAGGGAGAACTCGGCCCCGGGTTCGATGAGCGAACCGTTCACTTTCTTCACGCCGGTCGCGATGTTCTTCCGGCGATTTGCAGGGGAGCCGGAAAAGTTCGAACGGCCGATGCCCACTATCTCCTTGATCCCGAGGCGTTCCGGGTCCTTGCCGACGAGTACGGGTTCTTCGCGGACCACCTGGATCGTGAATGTCGTGGTTGTCGCTTTTCGCGACCATGCGTCGAGGATCGCTTCGCGCGTCGCCGTGTCGTCAATGGCAATGCCTTCCGTCCCGGCCTCAAAGCTCTTCAGTTTTCCGTCTTCAATCACGAGCGATCCCTTTTTCGCTGTTTTCTCGATATCCGGTGCGAGCGTGCGAAGGCCCTTCCCCATGCGGTCCTGGTCGATCGTGAGCTCGGTCACGCCACTCGTTCGCACGGCGTTCAACCACGTCGCGAATGTTGAGGTCGCCACGGTGAAGGTTTGCTTCTTGCCGGATGTCGCGTCCTCATACGCGAGCCGGAACGGGGCGTGGGCAAGCAGACTCTGGACGATATTCACGAGCGCCTCTGCGTCCTTTGTGGTGATCGATGGCGACTCGGTCTGTTCTTCAAGCAAAATGGGCTGGAAACGAAGTCGCTCGGCCTGGACGCGTAGCGTCGCGAGCGCGGTGTCGAAGCGGACCTTCTTTCCCGCGCGTTCCGGAGTCACGTTGGTCTCCGCGCGCCCTGTCGCAGGGTTCCACGTCACGTCGAGGGACGCGTTCCTGACCGCCGGCACTGCATCTTTCAGCGCGGACGTGAGCGCGTTCGTAATGCCGTCATCATCCACGGTCACTTCGGCTTGGAGATTCACGGGAGACACGCGGGCACGCCAGCGGAGAAAGGTATCGAATACGATATTGTCGCTACGCCCGTAGCCCATGGCCGCCACGACGGGCTTGTCCAATACGTATCGCACGAGGTCTCGCGCCATGTCCCGGTCGTTCAGTGCGACGGTCGTGGCATCGAGCGTCACCTCACGCGCTTTGCCTTCTGTTGAATCAACGACGTATCGGAACCGAAGTCCGTCTTTCAGCGCCTCATCCACGGCTTTGTTGAGCGTGGCACGGGCTTCGTCTGCCGTGAGGCCGTCCAAACGGACACCCAACACGCGCACGCCCGGGAAGACGCGGCCCTCGTAGAGTCGCGCGTACCCCACGACGGCGAAAAACCCCAATCCGCCCACGACGGCCGCGACGCCGAAGGCCGCGATAGTCCAGGTGAGAAATGTCTTCCAGCCGTTTGGTTTAGGCATGCTTTGATCCGAGCAGTTGATTTAAGATGTGCTGTGCCATGGACTGGCGTCCCGCGTCTTCCGAGCCAAGCACGGCTGCGATGACACGGACCTCGAGGCCGGATTTCGGCGTCCCTTCGCACGCCGTCGCGGGGATCCGGAACGTCTGCCCGTCTTCGAGCTTGATCGTCACCGAGTCTCCGTCCACGGTCTGGACGGTTGCTTTGAGGGGGGTCGCCATATTGTAAGCACAGTAACGCAATCCTTATCACATGTCATTCCGAGCGTAGCGAAGCGGAGCCGAGAGCCTGCCCTGAGCGCAGCCGAAGGGGACAGTTTTCCGTGGCGCGAGGTTCCGAAAACTGTCCTTCGGCTTCGGGCCGTCGGACGGCCCTCCGCTCAGGATGACACGTGTGAGTTACTCCTCCACTTTCACGCGAATGTTGCGCTCTCCTGATTTTCGAATCGGCACGCGGATCTCAAGGAGTCCATTTTTTAGACTCGCTTCGGCGCGGTCGGCGTTGACTTCGTAGGGGAGCACCACCGAGCGGCTGAACGCGCCCCAGTAGCACTCGCGGTAGTACCAGTCGTCTTCCTTGACTTCCCGGCCGTGATCGCGTTTCCCCCGGACCGTGAGCAGATCGCCGTGGATCGAGATGTCGAGGTCTTCCGGGGCCACGCCGGCCACGGTTGACCGGATCACGAGGTCGTTCTTGTCGCGGAATACGTCCACGGAGAGCTGGCCTTCGTCCAAAGAACGCGATGACCAGTCTGGCATTTGGGTAGGGGAAGGGGTGAACATAGCTAGGAGCAGTGTAACTGGTTCTGTCCGTCTTGACGAGGCGCATGGTTACGGCATTTCCGCGTTCTCCGTGGTATACTTTTCCTTGCCTCCGCGAGGAGGCAATCACATGCCCGGAACGTCCGTGGCAGAGCGATGGCGTTCCCTCACGCGCGAGCAACAACTCTCGGTGGGGGTGTTGGGCGTGTGCGGGGTGATCGCGATCGTGTTTTCCATCGTGCGCGTGAGGAGCGCGATCACGCGTCCGTTCACCACGCCGGTTCAAACGCTCGTGGACGTGAAGAAGCTTCTCGGTCCGAGC
>MGEH01000003.1:0-4323 GCA_001791275.1 Candidatus Uhrbacteria bacterium RIFCSPHIGHO2_12_FULL_60_25
TGTGCAAGCAGACCGAAGCCGGGTGCCAGGGGTTCCGCGCACTCGCCCAGCCATCGCTCCCCGAGATCCCCGCCGTGTTGTCCCCGCGTGACATCTGTCCGTCCGAGTGCGTGGGGTACGCGGAGTTCCGCAAGCAGCACTCCACCTTCGACCTGGTGCATGATCTGGACCCGCGGATCGACGACCCGGAGGACGACACGATCGTCCCGTTCGTCCCTTCGACCGCGAGCTCCTGCGCCGTGCAGGACGTGGGGTGCGAACGGTTCACAAATTTGGACGCGCAGGCATTGGGCGGGGAGAGCGAGTCGGGGTTCAGCTTCCTCCGTTCCTGCGAGAAGCCCGGCGCGGACAGCCAGACCTTCTATACCTGGGAAGGGTCGGACACGACCGGGTACCAGCTCAAAACCTGGAGTCTGAAGCGCGACACCACGCAGTCCCTGCCGCAGCCGCCGAAAGTGATCGTGAAGCCCGGCGCGGATGGCGTCCTGAAAGATCCGAACACGTGCAACCAGACGTCGTACCTCACGGCGTTCGATCCGGACTGCCGCCAGTTCTACGATCCGGAAGGGAACGTGTTCTACCGCTTCGAGTCGCAGACCGTGCTCTCAAGCGAAAAATGCGTCCAGCTCCGGAAGGACGGGTCGGACAGCGCGGACTGCACGAAGACGGGCGGCACGTTCCTGCCGGCCGGAAACCAGTGCCTGTACCTCGCGGATCAGGCGCAGAGCAACGCGTGCGATGTGGCGAACGCAGGGTGCCGCGAGTACATCGGCACGCAGGGGAAGGTGCAGGAAGAAATCCTGAACGAGGACTTCTCAAGCGCGTCGTCTACGGCCGCGAAGGGAGCGAACGTCACGACGTTCGAGCAGTCCGACGAGAACATCCTGGTCGGCGACAAGTCGCAGAAGATCGTGGTTTCGGGGACAAACCAGGGCAGCATCATCTTCCCGCTCCTGGTCGAACCCGGCGCGCTCTACGAGCTCACGTTCTGGGCGCGGACACTTGACCCGGCCCGGCCGACCATCACGGCGAAGACGACCGACCAAGCCATAACGCTCGCATCGACACAGATCGAAGTCGAATGGAGGGCGTACCGAGTGGGTCCCTTCACGGGCACGTCCGGCGGCGTTGCGACCACCACCCAGTTCACGATCGGCGGGTTCACGAAGACGACGTTCCTCGACAAGGTCCGCGTGGCTCGCGTGGAAGACCGCGTGTACGCAATCAAGGATTCCTGGAACACGCCGGCCTCGTGCGACCGCACGCCCGAGGGCATCCCGCAGCCGCAGGCCATGCTGGGGTGCCAGACGTACATTGATCGGAAGGGGACCCAGGTGAACGCGCGCCAGTTCACGCGGCTCTGCCGGGATTCGGCCATCGGCTGCACGGCGTTCGTGAACACCAGGAACTCTGAGACGCCGTACCAGCAGTCATGGACCAGGAATGCGATCCCGTCAGGGAACGAGACGACCATCCGCGAGGCCGACCGGTACGACTACTACATTGATGACCAGGGGAAGCAGTGCTCCGCGGCGCAGGTGGGTTGCCGCGCGTTCGGGCTCCCGCAATTCAACCAGGACCGGCTCGGCCTCCGGTCGCCGGCCGGCGCGAATGAGGGGAATACGGGCGATCCGTTCAAGACCGTGTACCTCAAGGACGACGCCACGAAGTACGATGAAGGGTTGTGTTCGGAGAGAGAACTTTTCTGCGAGTCATATTCGTCCGTCGGCGGCACGGACTACTTCCGCGCGCCTGCGGACCACGCCTGCGAGTACAAGAAGGCGATCGTGATTGACGAGGCATGCAACGTCCCGAACACGTCCGGCGCCACCTTCGACGGGTGGTTCAAGACGGGAACGACCTGCCCGTGTTACCCCGACCGCCTCATGCGGGGGAGCGAGTTCGGCCTTCGGTACGCGGGGGACCCGGGGTACAACCCGTGGAACGGGACCGACTCCGTGGACTACCCGGACGACGGGAAAGAGCCGGACGGCGTGCGCGCGTGGGCCGCCACATGTCCCGATGTACAGGCCGAGTGCACGGAGTTTCGCGACGTCGTGGACAAGTCCGACCAGCTCCACCCGCTGGGCCGCCCGTATTTCGTGGTGAAAGACCAGAGCCTCGACACCACGAGCTGTAACGGCCAGGTGGACCCGGCACGTGGGTGCGTGCTCTTCCGCGACATGTCGGACACGCGGCTCCTCTTCAGCACGGATGCCACGAGCCGCGAGTACCAAACGCGTGCGTACCAGCCGGTCGCGCCCATCAATTGCGACAACGAACCGAACCGTCCGGCGTGCCAAGGGAAGGTGTGTCAGAAGTATGCATTTACGAATTCTGCCGTTGCGCAGTTGCAGGAAAACATCGATGCCGTAAACGAGGCAGAGGGCAGTAAAAGCTGCACGTCCGATCAGGACTGCGCCCTTACGACCTTTCCGGTGGTTGTCGACTTCGCCACCGCCGTGTGCGGTCCGCTACCGAACACCACCAACCTTATCGTCAAAGTCAAACCGGACCGCGCATGCTCCCAGTGGCTCGCCTGTTCGAGCGGCGAGACGGCCTACGACCCGCAGGAAGGGAAGTACAAGAGCATCTGCGCGGACCTGCAGCTCTGCAACAAGGCGAGTGAGCCTGAAGGCGCCGGCATCCCGTACTGCTCGAACTACGTGAACCGGAACTCCGCGACCGAGATCCTTCGAAACAATGTCGTGCTTGACGCCAAAACGTATTCCTCCCGTCCCACGGGATTCGGGCAACGCGACTACAGCGGCATCACCACCCCGGATCAGTTTCAGCTCCTCGACGCCGACCTCGTGCCCATCGGGTCCATCGTCACGCCGGATCCGCGCGTGAAGAGCAAGTACAAGAAGGACTACCGCCTGGCTGTGCCTGTTCCGTACAAGACGTCCGGGGCCGCGCTCGGCGAGGCCCGTCCGGCCTCGGCTGACGAACTTAAATCGCTGACCCTGACTTCGGAGTTCAAGGACAATATCTGCGTGCTCACGCAGAACGGCTCGTACGGGATCCTCGAGGATACGAACCGGAATGGGACCTTCGACACGGGCGACACGTGCTGGCTCTCCATGGACCAGGGCCAGCCTCCACAACTGGCTGGCGCTGGCGCGCCTATCGTGGCCGACAACCTGAATGTGCCGAATCTCGCGATGCGCTTCCAGCAGGATACGCAGCCCACGCTCGACCCCGTGCTCGCGCGCAGCTTCCCGAACACGCAGTGCAAGGCCGCGCCGCAAGGCGATGCGCCGTTCGGCAATGAATTCGTGCTCGAGTGGGACGACACCGTGAATCCGCCAGCGCCAAAACGTGTCGCCCCCGGATACGCGAGCGTGAACCTGTGCGAGTACGGGGAGGACTGCTCGTGCATATACAAGCGGATCAGCTACGGAGGGTCCACGAAATTCTATGAGCCCCTGTCCACCGACGTGGTGAACGCGGTCTGCGCTGGCGGTCCGCGCAACGGCCAACCGTGCATCACGGCCCAGGGCATTGCCGGGTCCAAGCCGCCCGATCCGCTCAAGAATCCGGATCCCAACGCGGCGCAGCCGTATATTGATCCGCAGGGGCAGCCGACCGACGATCCCACGAAGGCGAAGCAGGTGCCTGGCGGCGAACCCGCCGACCAGAACGCGCTTCCAGGGTGCGGGGAAGGAGGCACATGCACGCCCATCTCCTCCGTGTCGCTCGTGCGCGGTGTCACGGGCCAGTGCCTCCAGTACGACCTGGCGCGCATGGTGGCCGGCGACCAGACGCGGAGCGAGTGCCTCCTGTGGAACCCCACCCCCGTGCTCGCGGGTCCGGGCGACTTGTACCACTGGTCGCCGACCGCTGGTTTCGCGCCGCCGCAGTCCTCCGGGCGGTATTACTGCACGTCGTCCGTCCGTCCGCCGGGAAGATTCAGCATCATGCCGACACAAGACTCGACCGGCGGTACGGAGATGGACGAGGAGATACTCAACGTTCCACTCACGTTCCCACGAGGGCTCAAGCCGAACACCAAGGGGACGTATGCCGGAGAGATCAAGTACTTGTGGTACAGCGACGATATCACGTCGAACGGCAGCTGCTTCTTATCTTGCGACGGTAACGGCGGTGGCGGATCCCTCGACGGAACGCGTTCCGACGGAACGACCATGGGAGAATTGTGCGAGCAGGCGGACGATGAGCAGGATGAAAATGGAGAGGTCTTTGGGGACGTGATGCGGCTCGTGACGACCGGCGAAGGGGTAAACCGCAGTTATGCCGAGTACGCGATCCTCTTCAAACCGGAAGAGATCGCAAACCTCGTTGCGGGCGGGAGTTTTCCCA
>MGEH01000003.1:4354-6315 GCA_001791275.1 Candidatus Uhrbacteria bacterium RIFCSPHIGHO2_12_FULL_60_25
CGCCGTTCTGGAAAACTCCAGCGAAGATTCGATTGCGAGCATTGATTTCTGGGTGCCGAAGGGGAAGTCATGCTGCGCTTATTCGGAGCAGTTCGCCGATACCCATGTTGATAATTGCGATAATGAGACCGGCGACCAGGAACCCGACTCCGACGATGAATGGCACGCGAATTTCAACCGGATCATCCAGGAAGGCGGCGGGAAGCTCGAACGTTCGACCGCGCAGGTTTTGACGGAAGACGGCACGTCGCAAGGCGTCCCGGTGAAGCTCGCTTGCTCCGACGGCAAAGGGGGTGAATGCTTCGTGAAGACCTGGCAGCTTGATTACCGCGCCAAGGGCCACGAGAAGTTCCAGGCCTTCGGCCCCAGCATCGGGCGCACAAGCCTGAACTCCATCTCTGTGTCGCCCGTGTACGGCGTGTGCGACAGCGGCCACTGGTTCTCGATCCGCGCCGTGTTCGAAGACAGGAACCCCGGCGAAAACGCAACTCCGGCCGAAGAGATTACCCCGCAGGAGCTCGTGGGCCCGTTCCAGCTCGCTGGCCTGTGGGTCACCGCGTGTTCGGCCGGGAGCGACACGCACTACATCTACATGGGGATGAACATCAGCACGGCCGACGTGTGCCGCGAGCTCGTTGAGACGATTTCAAAAGACAGCGCGGACACAGCCGCGTTTACGGACCGGAACTGGAGCAGGGGGAGCTTCTCCATGCCGAAGAACGGCTTCACGTGGGATACGGGCAATATCCCATACGGCGCGTCGCTTGCCACGCGCGCGGCAGACGTGGAGCCTCTCTTCATGAGCGGCGTCAAGCAGTCGCAATCCAACCCCCTGCATCCGCCGACCTTCACCCACGCGGGCCCCACGTACTACCGGCCGGAAGCCTACCCGAAGAGCAGCTGGGGGATATTGAGCAACGTCTTCGCCAAGATCTACCGGATCTACGGATATTTCCCGCAGGGCGTGGGACGAAGCGACCATGCATGCACGGATCCGAAGAGTCCGCAGTTCGGGCAGTGGTGTCCGAACGTGGACGAGATGACCGTTTCAAAGAAAACAGAAGTCGCGCAAGCGTACTGCGGGTTCCAGGGCACATGCGTCCCAAGCGGATCCGGTTCGTCGAACGCGTTCGCCCAGAAAGTCTGCAACAGCTTCAGCGGGACGAACCGCGGGCTTGATTGCAGCACAGACCCCGATATCTGCCACATCGCGCCGATGACCGAGGTAGACGGCATTCTCCGGCCGCAGTACGGCGACTGCGAGCGGCGCGCCGTCACGGACGAGGTCTGGGAGAAGCGAACGGACAGCAAGAACTGGAAATGCGCGGGTAGCAAGTGCCCGGCCGGCGACTGCAACGCGGCTACGAATCCGCTCGGGTGCTCACGCGCGGAGGCGATTCGTCAGGGCGCGTTTCGTTGTAGCAATACGAGCGTCCGCGGTCCGGATAAAGTGAACGATGCGAACGGCGCCTACACGAGTTACTGCACCTATGAAAAGGAAGACAGCCCCGAATGCCCGTTCGAGATCACACCCAAGAGCGTCAAGTGCTGTGAAAAAGGAAAAACGGGTTGTACCGAGCCGGGAACGGATAAGCTTGGCACCTGCGAAGGCTACCCTTGGGCCGAGTGCACGAAAGACGCGGACTGCAGCTTCACCGCGCGAAACGCCTGGCCGGCTGGTATCGCGAACCAGACCTTTAATTGGACAACATCGGATTATGGGGGTCAGTATTCGGAAAAGTTCGGGAGGCCACCAAGCCTTGGAACAAACCCCGTGTACTTCTACGGAGGAACGCCAGTAGACGGTGAGGCCACCGGTTTTGACTCGGGATGCACGGCGTCGCCGTCGGCGGATGAGAATTGTCCTGCAAGAAACGCGTTCCTCCCGGCAAAGATATGGCCGGAGGAGACCTATTTCTTCGCAACAGACATGCGGCACACGTCCATGGATACCCCAATCA
>MGEH01000003.1:6347-8341 GCA_001791275.1 Candidatus Uhrbacteria bacterium RIFCSPHIGHO2_12_FULL_60_25
TTTTTCACATCACCGAGTGATAAAGCGTTGTTACGAGAGCCCCTTGATGGAGCGCCGTATATGAAGTGGTCTTGGAATAACAAAAATACTGAAGCGACAGACTTGCTCATGGCTCACTACGGCGCGTGCGAGCCCCTGGCGCTCATGTTCCGCGACGGGGGCGAAAAGAAGTCCGTCGTCGGGACCTGTCGCGGCGGACCGCGGGCAGGCTCGTCGTGCCAATCAAACGGTCAGTGCCGCGATGAGGCGAATTATCAGCAGTATCAAGACGACGCGGCGGATTGGTGCAACCCAGTCACCACCGATGATCCCGACTACGGCATTGATCCAAGCAGCCGCGCCTGCTGGCCGTTTGCGGATCCGGAGAATCCGACGCTTGCGGAGAGCGGGGCATTCATCGGCGCGGACAACGCGCCGAAGAAGGAGTACAGATCGGAATTGGACAACAACATCTGCACGCATCCGCCCGGGTATTGGCCGCGTCCGAATTTCTGCAAGGATCCGAACGACGAGTACTGCGGCCTGTTCGGTTACGACCTCGGCAACAAGGGCACGAGCGTGAACGACGCCAAACCACTCCCCACGGACGTCACGCCCGGTCTCTACACGCCGCTCTACCTGAATCAGAACACGAGCCAAGTGGGCGGGAGCTCGATTGACTACAACTATCTTGATTATTACAGCCCCGCGCCGCCGCAGATCGCCGCGCCGGACATGCGCACGTGCACGGGCGGGCAGTGCCGCGTGAGCGGATTGGGCACAATCGGCCTCGACGGCCTGAACGAGGGCGTGGTGAACGGCGGAGCCGGCGGCCACGTGGCCACGCTCCGCTTCTACGCCTGGGCTTCGCACGACCAGATGCCGCTCCGCCGCGTGGTGGTGGACTGGGGCGACGGCAACCAGACCGAGCTCCCGGATACCTTCCTGAAGAATCGCAAGCCGTACTGCCAGACGGAGAAAGAATGCAGGGACGCCCCCGGCCTCACCTGTGAGAGCGACGCGGACTGCCCGCCGGGCGCAGGGCCATGCGAAACGTATGGCGCGTGTACGAATCGGCCTAACGTCAAGTGCTTCAGGGATTCGCAGTGCGAGTTTGGCGGCGAATCCGGAACTTGTAACCCGCGCGTCTACTTCGGCAACGACCAGGACGCGTGCGATGAGCAGTACTTCGAGTTCCGCCACGCGTACGCGTGCCTCCCGAACAACAAGCCGAGCGCGACCTGCCCCGTGGCGTCTTGTTCCAGCGACCCGAACGTCACCTGCGATCCGAATGCGAGTCCTTCGAGCGACGAATACGTGACGAAGAAGTGCGTGGTCGGTGACCGGTGCGTTACGAGTATGTCACCGACGAGCGGGTGCACGGACACCGTGTCGAACACCTGTCGGTTCACGCCGCGCGTGCTCGTCTCGGACAACTGGGGATGGTGCTCGGGCGAGTGCCGCGGGGAGCTGAACCGGAGCGGCGTGCTCGTGGATGTGGATGGTTCCAAGATCCGTCACCCGAACGGCGGCTGCTTCGACGCCTCGCGCATTAAGAGCAACGTGGACTTCGTCACGCCGATCGGTCCGAACGAATGCGACGCGCTGAACCCGAAAGCCGGCGCGAGGGACTCCCGCCCCTGGGTCGTGTTCCCGGGTTCGATGCAGCTCCTCACGGGCGAAGCGCAATAATTGAATTGACCTAATTTCCAATTGATCTAATTGACCTAATCAATTTCAAATTTCCTACATGCCCGAAGCCAAACGCTATGATTTGGAAGA
Source organism: Candidatus Uhrbacteria bacterium RIFCSPHIGHO2_12_FULL_60_25 (assembly GCA_001791275.1). GTDB lineage: Bacteria > Patescibacteriota > Patescibacteriia > 2-12-FULL-60-25 > 2-12-FULL-60-25 > 2-12-FULL-60-25. The sequence continues at coordinate 8,109 of MGEH01000003.1, forward strand.
ACGAACATCCAAATTTGGTGAACGGGTCATTCATTTTGTTAAAGGCATCGAGACGACCCACATCACGAAACCAATTCTTACCCAATTGATCAAATCGGCTACGAGCATTGGCGCGAACTACTGCGAAGCGGACAATGCTGAATCGCGCGATGACTTTAAGCATAAGATGTCCATCAGTAAGAAAGAGGCGAAGGAAACGATGCACTGGCTTCGGATGGTCGCATGCGCGGCGC
>MGEH01000003.1:8376-8470 GCA_001791275.1 Candidatus Uhrbacteria bacterium RIFCSPHIGHO2_12_FULL_60_25
GAAGCCAAGGAAATCAACCTTATCTGTAATGCAATTACTCGTAAAATAACGACAAAGAAAGACACTAAACGACGGGAAGCGATGGAGTAGTATT
>MGEH01000004.1:0-38904 GCA_001791275.1 Candidatus Uhrbacteria bacterium RIFCSPHIGHO2_12_FULL_60_25
CAACAAAGCAGGGGAGCCTGAAGGCGCCGGCATCCCGTACTGCTCGAATTACGTGGACAGGTCGCTCGCGACCGAACTCCTGAAGAAAGATGTTGTGATTGACGCCGGTACCTACGCCTCCCGTGCAACCGGGTTTGGGAACAAGGACTACAGCGGAATGACGATTCCGGATCACTTCCAGATCGTGGACGCGGAGTTGGCGCCCATCGGTTCCATACTGGCGCAAGACCCCCTCACGAGGAGCCGGTACAAGAAGGACTACCGTCTCGCGGTCCCGGTGCCGTACCCCGGCCCGCGCGCGCGACCGGCGAATGCTGACGAGAAAGAGGGATTGACGATTTCATCGGAGTTGAAGGACTCGCTCTGCGTGATCGATCAGACCGGAGGCATCGGGCTCCTCACCGACACGTCAAACAACCTGAAGAAGATCGGTGGCTGTAGCGCAGCTTCTCCCTGTCTGTGCTGGGTTACGGTGGACCAGTCCCAACCGCCGCAACTCGCGGGCGTCGGTGAGCCGATCACGAGCGACAACCTGAACGTGGTGAACCTCGTGACCCGTTTCCGGCAGTCAACCCAACCCGGACTCGACCCCGTGCTCTCGCGCAGCTTCCCGAACACGCAATGCAAGGCGGCGCCCCAGGGAGATTCGCCGTTCGGCAACGAGTTCGTGATCGAGTGGGACGATACCGTGACCCCGCCCAAACCCAAACGGGTTGCCGACGGGTATGGATCCGTTAAATTCTGCGAGTACGGCGAGGAGTGTGCGTGTACCTACAAGCGCGTGGAGTACGGAGGTCTTTCGAAGTTCTACGAGCCGCTCTCAACGAACGTGTCGAACGCCGTCTGTTCCGGCGGGCCGCGCGACGGGTTACCCTGCGCGCTCGACACGGGAATCCAAAAGAGCGGACAACCGGCGCAAACGGGAGGCCAGACGGGCGGGACGCCGCCCGCCGCAGACTCGACGACGCCGAGTCATTCCGCTCAAGTTCCGTCAACGGGCGGGGTGCCGGCGCTTCCCGTTGTGGGCGGATGTGGTGAGGGCGGGACGTGCACGCCCGTCTTAAAGAGCACGCTCGTGCGCGGCGTCACGGGCCAGTGCCTGGAGTACGACACGGCGCGCGTGGTCGCGGGAGACCAGACCCGGCTCGAGTGCCTCACCTGGAGCCCGAACCCCGTGCTCTCGGGCCCTGGCGACACCTACCACTGGAGCCCAACGGCAGGCTGGTCGCCGCCCCTGTCCTCCGGTCGTTACTACTGCACGTCGCCGGTACGACCCCCGAGGGACTTTGCGTTGAAACCCGAAGCGCTCGTTCCGAACGACGAAGACGCGAGCCTCTTGGGCGCGATCGCGGGCGTGCTTGAAGGATTCGGTATTCCATCCATCCCCCTCTCACCTGTCATCGGCGGATATATCGGTGCGGCGGTTACTGTCGGGGAAGACAACGAGTACACCCAATACGGGGCCGTTGGGTTTAAACCGAATTCGGCCGGGACCTATGCGGGAGCCATCAGGCACTTTTGGTATCACGACAAATTCACGTCGGATAAGAGCTGTTCAACGATTTTCGATCCCGCGAACGTGTTCGGGTGCGACGGGAACGAGCCGGGCGCATCGCTCGACGGTGGTTTGGCCGAAGGGACGGTAATGGGGAACTGGTGCGAACTCGCCGACGACGATCAGGAACCGATGAGAGACCCGTCCGTCGTGCGGTTGGTCACGACGGGGTTTGGAGCGAACCGTTCGTACGCGGAGTACGCCGTCCTCCTCGAGCCGTGGCACATCGCGTACGGCGTGAACGGCGGGCCGTTGCCGGATGCGGACGCGGCTCTCGAGAATTCGCTCGAGGACAACATCGCGTCGTTCCAGTTCAGCGTGCCAGGCGGCAAGATCGGGTGCATGTACTACGAGGGGTTCGGTGACGCCGGGGGAATGGAGTACGACGACCCGGACTCATTCGGACCGCAGGATAATCAGTGGCACGCCAATTTCCGGAAGTACCTTGCGGAGGGCGGGGGGAAGTTGGATCGTCGCAATGCCGCCATCGTGACCGAGGACGGGACGCCGGAGGGGGTACCCGTGAAAGTCAAATGCGCGAATCCGGCCAATGAATCGGACGAAGAGAAGAGCGGGTGCTTCATGAAGACCTGGGAGCTGAATTATCGGGCCGCGGGGCAGGAACGGTTCCAGGCATTCGGTCCGGACATCGGGCGGATGAGTTTGGACAGTTTGTCGAAGACTCCCGTCTATGGCCGGTGTGATGCCGACCATCCCTGGTTCTCGATCCGGGCGGTCTTTGAAGACACCTTCAAGGAGGAGAACGCCAAAGATCCGGAAGACGTGACGCCGAGCAAGCTCGTGGGTCCGTTCCAGCTCGTGGGGTTCTGGGTCACGACCTGCGCTCCGGGCGACGGGCCATACTACATCTACATGAACGTCAACGTGTCGTCGGCCGACGTGTGCCGCGAGCTCGCGGAGACCATCTCGAAAGACAGCCACGAGTCGTCCGTGTTCACCGATCGGAATTCCTCGAGGAGCGGGTTCGCGATTCCCCGGAGCGGATTCAGTTGGAACAGCACCAACATTCCCTACGGCGCATCGCTCGCCACGGGCGACGCGGGCAACGAACCGCTCTTCATGACCGGGGTGAAGCAGGCGGAATCAAATCCGCTCCACCCGCCCGTGTTCACCTTCCCCGGCCAGACGTACTTCCGTCCCGAGAAGTTCCCCACGTCGAATTGGGGGATGCTCTCGAACGTCTTCGCCCGCATCTACCGGATTTACGGGTACTTCCCACGCGGGACGACCCGTGACAGCTGGGCATGCACCGATCCGAAGAGTCCGAATTTCACCGGGTGGTGCCCCACGGACGCCGACGCGGAGGCGTCCAGGCGGTATTGCGGTCTCGAAGCCAAGTGCGTGAAGGGCGCCACCGGCGGCGGAAACGCGTTCGCCCAAAAAGTCTGCAACAGCTTCAGCGGGACGAATCGCGGACTTGACTGTTCGAATGATTCCGACATCTGCCACGTCGCTCCCGTGCAACTGGATGAGCTGAGCGGCACGCTCCGCCCGCAGTTCGCCGCCTGCGAGCGTCGTCAAGTGGCTGATGAAACGTGGGAGAAATTTACCGTCGGGAAAAATTTGCGGTGCACGGGAGCCGGGTGCCGTACGGACGGCGACTGCAGCACGTGCAAGGATACGGACACCGGCTGTAGGCGGGTGACGGCCGTCCAATGCGGCGCCTTCCGGTGTTCAGACACGAGCGTCCGGGGTCCGAGCAAGGTGAACGATGCGAACGGCGCCTATACGAGCTACTGCACCTCTGAGAAGGAAGAAAGCCAAGAATGCCCGCTCGAGGTCACGGGCGTGAAGTGCGTCAAGCCAACGGCCAGTCGTGACAACGGTGTCCGTGTCGCCGCGGCCGGGAGCGGCGTAACCGGCGGCGGATCCCGTGTCACCGCGGCCCTCCGCATTGCCGTCCAGAACGGTGATGGAGACGAACCGGGCGATGGCGGCACCCCATCGGGGTGCGATGTTGGTGATCAAATAGACTGCAGTGGAGACTGTAGCTCCGGCCAGACTGGATTGAAAACATGCCTCTCGAATAGAACGTATGGACAGTGCGTGTGCAAGGACGCGCCCGCGAGCGGAGGCGCAGAAACAACCTGCCTCCTAGGCACTACCCAAAATTGTAATAATGAGTGCTCGTCCGGCCAGACTGGAATAAAAACGTGTCGCGCAAACGGAACTTATAGCACATGCGCTTGCACGAGCGGAGGCGCACCGGGCGGTGGAACCCCGGGCGGCGGCGGTGGTACGGCGTCCAATCTGGGCACCTGCGAAGGTTACCCGTGGGCCGAGTGCACGAAAGACGATGACTGCAGCTTCACGGCGCGAAACGCCTGGCCTGCGGGTATTGCGAACCAAACTTTTAATTGGACAACATCGAATTACGGGGGTCAGTATTCGGACAAGTTTGCGCGGCCGACAACCCCCGGATCAAATCCCATGTATTACTACTACACTCCTGGCCCATTTTCGGACTTTAGCAGGGGTTGTTGGGATGGTTTTTGCCCGTTGAAAGACGCGTTCCTCCCGGTAAAGACTGTACCGGCAGAGAGGACCTTTTTCTTCGCAACACGCGTGCGGTACACGGCCGATGACACGCCCATCAAGGGGGGGTGGGACGACCTTGACCTTCTGAAGACATTCCCTGGTTTTGTGCCGCTCGTGTTTAGTTACTATCCAGATCCTGGGGACGGTACCAGTTATGGTGACATAAGCTCTAATTTTAGCGCTTTAGAATTATCCGCACTTGATGGCCCGCCGTATATGAGTTGGTCATGGCGTGGTACCCCAAGCGAAAGAGCGAAGGACTTCATCACGATCCACTACGGTGCATGCGAACCGCTCGCTGCCATGTTCCGTGATGGGGCGTCAACGTCATCGAAGGGCCTCGGAACCTGCCGCGGCGGGGCGCGGACAGGCGCCACCTGCTTCGCGGATAATGATTGCCGGCCGCCCGGGATGAGCGGATCTGATTATGATTCATTCCAGACTCAATCGGAGAATTGGTGTAATCCTGTCACAACCGGCGCGCCGGATTTTGCAAAGAGCTCGAAGAATAGCGCGTGTTGGCCCTCGGGCGCGAGCGACGCAGATTCAAACTCACCGAAACGTGAGGAAGATACGAGGCTTGATAACAACATCTGCACGCACCCGCCGGGGTACTGGCCGAGGCCCAACCTGTGCGCTGATCCGAATGATGAGTACTGCGGCCTGTTCGGCTATGACCTCGGCAACGTGAGGAGCAGCGTGGACGACGCCACACCGCTCCCAACGGACGTGACGCCCGGCCTCTACACGCCAAAGTACCTGAATTCAAATACGACAGACGTGAAGGGGAATGCGTTAGATTACAACTACATTGAGTACTACAACCCCGCGCCGCCGCAGATCGCCGCGCCGGACATGCGCGCGTGCACGGGCGGGCAGTGCCGCGTGAGCGGATTGGGCACGATCGGACTCGACGGCCTGAACGAGGGCATCGTGAACGGCGGGGCTGGCGGCCACGTGGCCACCCTCCGCTTCTACGCCTGGGCCTCGCACGAGCAGATGCCGCTCCGCCGCGTGACGGTGGACTGGGGCGACGGCAATCAGACCGAGCTCCCGGACGCCTTCATGAAGAACCGCAAGCCGTACTGCCAAACGGAGAAGGAGTGCATGGACGCTCCCGGCCTCACGTGCGAGAGCGACGCGGACTGCCCGCCGGGCGCAGTGCCCTGCGTGGCCTGGGGATCGTGCGCGGATCGCCCGAACGTTCGCTGTTTCCGGGATACGCAATGCGAGTCTGGCGGCGAACCCGGTACCTGCAACCCGCGCGTGGCCTTCGGGAATACGCAGGAAGCCTGTGATGAGCAGTACTTCGAGTTCCGCCACGCGTACGCGTGCCTCCCGAACAACAAGCCCGCGTCATGCGACGTGAATACAGAACGTTGTTCAGGGAACCCTCAAGTCGAATGCACGATCGGGTGTACCCCGGGGGACGGCAACTGCTGTCAGAAGGGCGATACGTGTATCCGAAACCTCGTGCCCAAGGGCGGGTGCTTCGACAGCGGTTCGAACACCTGCCGGTTCACCCCGCGCGTGCTCATCACGGACAACTGGGGGTGGTGCGCGGGCGAGTGCCGGAATGAGTTCTCCCAGAGCCGCATCCTCGTTGACGCGCTCGGGGCGGAAATCCGGCACCCGAACGGCGGATGCTTCGACGCCTCACGTATCAAGAGCAACGTGGATTTCAAAACAGCCATTGGCGTAAATGAATGCAGCATCAACTACCCTGACACGTCCGGTACCACGGGTAGTTCGCAACGCCCCTGGGTCGTGTTCCCGGGCTCCATGCAGCTCCTTACGGGCGAGGCGCAGTAAGAAATGACCAATTAGACATTAGGTCAATTACCAGTCACCATATCCCCATATGCCCAGATTCGAATCAGCCGCCGCGCGTCCGCTCCCTCCTTCATCGAGAAGGGAAAAGCCGCCGTTGCCTCCATCCCAGCGCGAACCCATGAGCGCCCTCGTGAAGAACGCGAAGGGCGAAGTTCTCGGACTTCGCACCGATGAGCAGCTCGTCACGAAGACCGAAGCCTATCGCGGCGTGGCCGCGCGGCTTCGTGGCATCAATGCAGAACTCAAGGATATCGCAGCCGCCGGACGCAAAGGATTCGAGAGGCGTGAGGCGGAATTGAACGCCGAAGCAAAGCGTTTCACCGACTACCTCGACAAGATGGAAAAGGGGGTGAGCGAGGAGCAGGCCCGCGAGGCGTTCCGCGAAGGCGCGGAGGTCATGGTGGACAATCCGTTCTACACCGAGGAAGTTGCCGAGCTTCGCGATGAGGATATCGTCGACATCACGGAGGAACCCGCGGAAGTCGAGGAGGGCGAGCTCGTGTACAACGTGGAAGATCTTCGGAAGGATTACAAGACAATGGCGCTCGAGAACCACGCGCTCGGCAAGAAGCTGCAAAAGCTCGAAGCGATCCAGCGCACGATCGTCGAGACGATCAGCAAGATGATGGAACCCGGATTCAAGCACCGGCAGGCGCTCACGAAGCTCCAGCGAGACGCCATGACCATCGAGGACTACCAGGCGTTCGCTTTTCCGCTCCTTGGCACGGAGATCCAGGAAGCGGGCGACCGTGAAGAGATCCGGAAGAAGCGGCTCCCGCAGATGCTGGATGCGGTTACGGGACAGATCACGAGGACGTCGGAACAGAAAGTGAAGCTTGCCGAAGAGATCGCGCGTACGGTGAAGAAAATCCGCGAGCTCGAAAAGGGAGGACAGGCCGGAGGCATGAAGAAAGCGGCGTAGGCTTTGCGTCAAACAAATACAACGATGCCCCGTCCCGGTGGTCCACCGGGGCGGGGCATTTGATGAGTCACACGGCGGGCAGGAACGCCCGGAGTTCGCGCCGCGCATCGCGGATCGCCGCGAGGGCGTCTGCGGACGTCCGGAAGTCGTGGACCGTGAGTGCGCGAACGCGCTGTTCGAGTTCGCGGACTACGCCGAAGGCGGTTTCGAGCGACACGCCGGTCACGGGATAGAGACGGAACACGAGGTTCTGCGCCTCCATCGTGCTTCCGAGGGCGAGGTAGACGGGCCGGAGCTCGTCGACCAAGGCGCGGCGCACGCAGAGCCAGATCTTCTCGTCTATCTCGGCGTGGCGGCAGGTTTTGTGCACCGCCGCACCGTCAGTGGGATCCACGTAGTGGTCTCCAGGCGCCACGGCCTGTTCGCACCAGGCGCAGGTTGGGGATGTCGTCACGAATCAGCCTCCTTTCAAGAAGGTACAACCGGGAAGACTAGCGCAATTTCGCGCTTTGGTCAAGGCTCTGTACAAGACACCCGATCCATGCTATTCTGCCATCCGGATAAAACGTGCGAAGGTCCGTCCGTGCCCTGTCAAAGGGGAGGTCGAAGGGAAGTGGGTCATGCGCAAACGGTATCCGAATGGGCGAAGCCCATTCGTCCGCCAAAGCCCGAAGGGCGACGGCGGACGGTAGCTTCAACCGTTCACTTAGTCACTATCATTCGAAAAACGCATGCCTACCAAGCTGTTTGTCGGAGGTATTCCTTACCGTGCAACGGACGAGGAACTCCGCCAACTCTTCTCCCAGGCCGGCGAAGTGTCCTCCGTGTTCATCCCAATGGACCGTGAGACAAATCGCCCACGCGGATTCGCCTTCGTTGAGATGGCGGATGACGCGGCTGCCGAGAAGGCGATCTCGATGTTCGACGGATCCGACATGGGCGGACGCCGCATCGCGGTCAACAAGGCCCGTCCGATGGAAGAGCGCGCACCTCGCGGTCCTCGCTACTAATTCGAGACGTTTGTCTAAAGAAAGCACCCGGTTCGCCGGGTGTTTTCTTTCGTTTGACACGATGTCAGCAATGGCATATAGTCCTTGACGTTGACTCGTTCTAGTAGAACGGGTCTCTTTATTAGCCACCCCCTATGGCAAGCCCAATCTCCCAAGCCATCAAACAGATCTGCGACGAGAAGAACATCCCGATGGAGTCCGTGCAGGAGACGATCGAGAGCGCGCTCGCGGCCGCGTACCGCAAGGACTTCGGCAACAAGAACCAGAACATCAAGGTCGAGTTCGACCCGGAGAAGTACGACGGAGCCACGGCCGGCATTCGCGTGTTCGACGTGAAAGCGGTCGTGGAAGACATGGAGCTCCCGGACGACTACTTTAAGAAGTTCGACGAGTCCTCGATCGCGAAGCGCCAGGAGATGATCCGTCCGTTTCCCGTGAGGCCGGTCGCGACTCCGGCCGACGGGTCCGCCGCCGTGTCTGAAGAAGACCAGTTCAAGTTCAACCCGAAGACCATGATCATGCTGCGCGACGCGCGCGACATCAAACCGGACGCCGCCGTCGGCGAGGAGATCCGCGTGGAGCTCTCCATACCGGCCGCGTTCGGCCGCATGGCCGCGCAGACCGCGAAGCAGGTGATCATGCAGAAGCTCCGCGAGGCGGAACGCGGCGTGATCTTCAGCGACTTCAAGGGCCGCGAAGGCGAGCTCATGAACGTCACGGTCCAGCGCCGCGAAGGCCGGATCGTGTTGATCGACCTCGGTCGCGCCACGGGCATCCTCCTGCCGGAAGACCAGATCGAGATGGAACGCTACTACCCGGGGACGCGGTTGAAGGCGCTCCTCCGCGAGGTCGTGATGACTCCGAAGGGCCCGGAAATCCGCCTGTCCCGTTCCAGCTCCGAACTCGTGGCCGCGCTCTTCGCCCAGGAGATTCCGGAAGTGGCGAACGGGATCGTCCAGTTGAAAGCGATCGCCCGCGAGGCGGGGAGCCGCACCAAGGTCGCCGTGACCACGAACGACGATGCCATTGACCCCATCGGTTCCTGCATCGGGCAGCGCGGAACGCGCATCCAGTCGGTGATCCGCGAATTGGGAGGGGAGAAAGTGGACGTGGTGTTGTGGTCGGAAGACGTCTCGGAATACATCGCGAACGCATTGTCTCCGGCCAAGGTCACGAACGTGGAACTCCGCCAGGCCGACCACCTCGCGTCCGTCACCGTCCTCGGCGACCAGCTGTCGCTCGCGATCGGGAAAGGCGGGCAGAACGTGCGCCTCGCGGCCAAGCTTACGAACTGGAAGATCACGATCGTGGAAGAGGGCGGGAAGGCGCTCGCAGATTCGGATGTCGGCGAGATCGTCCAGGCTGCACTCGAATCAAAACTTGACGAGAACGGCGAGAAAGCCGAAACGGCGGATCAGGCGGACCTGAAAGCAAGCGAATAATCGTATGGGACAGATCTTCAACGAGTATCTGACACGTCCGATCCTGAACCTGCTCGTGTGGTTGTACGACGTTATCCCCGGGCAGGACTTGGGGCTTGCGATTATCTTCCTCACGGTGATCGTGAAGGCCGTGCTGTATCCGTTCGCCGTGCAGCAGATCAAGCAGCAGCGCGCGCTCCAGGCGCTCCAGCCGAAAATCGACGAGGTTCGCAAGCGTCTCGCTGACGATAAAGAAGCGCAGGCGAAGGAGCTCATGGCGCTCTACAAGGCGGAAAAGGTGAACCCGGCCGCGTCCTGTTTGCCGCTCCTGATCCAGCTCCCGGTCTTCATCGCGCTCTATCACGCGCTCGCGAGCGGACTCAAGTCCGAAGGGTTTTCGATGCTCTACCCGTTCGTGCCGAACCCGGGCCAGGTGAACCCGATGCTCTTCGGGTTCGTGGACCTCGCGAAACCGAACTACGTGCTTGCGGTCATCGCCGGTCTCATTCAGTTCTGGCAGACACGGCAGATCCTGGTCCCGCCGGGCGCCGTCACGCCGCCTCCAAAAGAAGTCGCGGGGAAGGAAGGCGCGAAAGACGAGAGCATGGCCACCATGATGAACAAACAGATGATGTACGTGATGCCGGTCGTGACCGTCGTGATCGGATTCGGGCTTCCCGGCGGCCTCACGCTCTACTGGCTCACCATGAGCGCACTCACCGTACTCCAGCAGTGGGTCATGCTGAAGAAACATCCGCTCCCATCAACGGCTCCGCCGATGGTCGCGCCTCCAACTCCTTAAGAGTCATCCCGAGCGAGGCACCACACCCCAGGTGTCATCCCGAGCGAAGGGCCGTCCGCGGCCCGAAGTCGAGGGACCCCTTTCCCGTTACGTCACATACCAAACGGTATGGCGTCATGTCTCAACTCACTCCTCATCTTGGCAGAAAGGAACGTTCGGGGGCCCTTCATAAAAAATTCATCGCTTACTACAATCCCCTTTGGATCGAATCGGCCCCGTAGCTCTTACGGAAAAGGGGTCCCTCGACTCCGCTTCGCTTCGCTCGGGATGACAAAGAGAGGTTGAGATGACAAGCTGCGGACACCGCTCTATCCTGTCCCCGTATGGTCGTGAACACGAAACAGCTCGTGGGCCTGCCGGTCGTGACCCGGGGCGGGGTCGCTGTCGGGAAAGTCGCGGGGTTTGATATTGAGACGGAGACGGGCCGTCTGACGGCCCTTCGGGTGAAAGCGCGCGGGTTGGTCCCAGGGTTGCTCGACCAGGAACTGCTTGTCGCCTGGAATCAGGTCGTCGAGATTGCGAAGGACAAGGTCGTGGTCCAGGACGGCGTCGTTCCCGTGGGCGCACGCGTCCTCGCATCGCGGCCCTCGCCGAACGCATGAGCTACCAGGGTCGGGTCCAGTCTGCCCGTGAAGCAATTCTCCAGACCGTGGCGTATTTCGACGCGATCGACTACGCGCCCACGTGGACCGAGTGCGCCTCGTGGTTCGAGTGGTCCGGAGCGCATGGGTTTGAATACGACGCACCGCCAACCGTTCCGGAACTCGTCTCGGCGCGTGACGGGCTTGTCCACGACGGACGCCTCGAGTCCGGGTTCGGCCGCATCGCGCTCCATGGGCGGCTCGCGCGGCTCGCGTTGCTCGCGATGGAGCGGACCGCGCTCTTCCCGCGAAAAGTCCGGCGCGCCCGTTCGGTCGCGCGTTGGCTCCTCCGGAATCCGAACGTCCGATATGTCGCGCTCGCAAACACCACGGCACTCGCCCACGCCCGCGACCTTGGTGACCTGGATTTTTTCGTCGTGGTTCGCGCAGGGACAATCTGGTCCTCGCGACTCCTCGGGTCCGGCGTGTATAAACTTCTCGGCCGCCTCCCGGGTCACACGGACAAACAGGACGCCGTGTGCCTTTCATACTTCGTCGCGGATGACGCCCTCGATCTCTCGAGTCACATGCTTCCGGGCGATGATCCATACTTCCGGTACTGGTTTTTGTCGCTCCTGCCCCTCGCGGACGACGGCGTCGGGAAATCGCTCTGGGACGCGAATCGCGCGCTCATCTCGCGTCACCCGCGCGCGGAACGGTGGATGCTCACGCCCGATCTCACAGTTACACGTCCACGCATCAGATGTATCGCGTCAGACGCGATCGAATCGCTCGCGCGTCGTTTCCAGCTCGGGTGGTTCCCGAAACAAATTGTCGAGCGTATGAACCGCGACACGTCCGTGATGGTGAACGACCACGTCCTCAAGTTCCACGTGGACGACGGACGCGAAGCATACCGCGCGGCGTATCAGGAACGGCTGCGCGTCATGGGTCTCGTATGACGCGAGTACGTCTCTTTGATGTCGCATGGCGACTTGCCATCCTCGCTCTCCCCTGGCAGACGCGGTGGATTTATCAGCAGGGGATGATCGGCGGCTCACTGTGGGAGCAGGGGACGGGGGCCACCTACTTGTCATGGAGCTTTGTGCTGATCGCGGTTTTTTTAAGTTTTTTGGTCGCGCGGCTTCAGAATCGGGAACCGGGAACATGGAACCGGGAACCGCTTCAGAAGGGCGGTCTCCGGTTCCCGGTTCCCCGTTCCCGGTTCCCGATCGCGCTCCTCGTCCTTCTCATCGTCTCTTTCTTCACAGCCTCACCCACGGCGACCAGCCTCTGGTGGCTTCACGTCGCAATCCTCACGTTGTTCGCGTGGACGCTGGTTCGAGCGCATGTCGACGTCACGCCTTGGTTCATCCTATCGCTCGTCCCGCACGCGGCGCTCGGCGTGTGGCAGTACGCGGCGCAGGACATCACGGGATCGACCCTGCTAGGGATCGCGACGCAACACCCATGGACGTCCGGCGTCTCGGTCGTCGAACACGGCCTGTACCGCGTGCTCCGCGCGTACGGCGGGTTCCCGCACCCGAATATCCTCGGCGGGTGGCTTGCCGTCGGGTTGACGCTGCTCCCCGGTCTTGCGCGACGGTCACGGTCGAACCCCGAGACGCTCGGTCTCGCGGCGTGCGCCGTCTTGTTTGCAACGGCGCTCGTGCTCACGTTCAGCCGAGGGGCATGGATCGCGGCCATCGTCGGGTTGATCCTCGCGGCATGGTCGGTCGTGCGTACATCGCACGCTGATCAAGACCGTCAGGCCACGTGGCTCGTGCTTGCCGCGACGGTCGTCGCGGTCGCCGCCGGTCTCGCATCGCAGTGGGATCACGTGACGGCGCGCTTTACGCCGACGCTGCGTCTCGAACGCTGGTCCATCGAACAACGGTCGTACGCCGTCGAAGAGGGGTGGGATGCATTTTTGGCGCGTCCAATCGTCGGCTGGGGGCCTGGGAGCAGTCTCGTCGCCATCACGACAACGCGGCAGGCGAAGTTTTCGTCGCGTCTCACGGTTCCACCGGAGCCGCCGCATTACGTACCGCTCGTTGCACTCATTGAGACGGGGATCGCAGGCGTGCTCGCGATGGCGTACCTCGCGTGGCGTTTGCTCCGTCCGGCTCTCGGTCGGGACCGATGGCGCACGTCTCTGCCCCTGCTTTCCGTGCTCGGTCTTCTCATGCTGACTGACCACTATCTCTGGACGTTGTGGGCGGGGCAGGCACTCGTGATGCTGGTCGTTGCAATGCTCATCACTCATGTCAGCATGAGCGAGCGTCCCTCCATAGTGTCATCCTGAGCGAAGGTCGCCGAAGGCGACCGTAGCCGAAGGACAGTTTTCAAACATTGAGGAGGCTCATGCCAGTTGAAAACTGTCCTTCGGCTCCGGGCCGTCGGACGGCCCTACGCTCAGGATGACTCTGTAAAGACAGCTCCGTTCGGGAAGACGCATGTTGTCGCGAGTCCATATCTATTCAGTCTCAAATACAAAACCCCACGTCAAGTGTGGATAACGCAGATGTTGGGGGCGGGGTTGACGCCTTTTTCGGCCTCTGGCACCCTGTGCCCACGCGTCGGATTAGCAGTCTCCAGTTGAGAGTGCTGATTCACGACTCCTTAATGATTAACGAACGTACGCATCACTATGTCGAAACTCCGTCCATTGGGTGACCGGGTGATCGTGAAGCCCGTCGCCAAGGAAGAGATGACGAAGGCCGGGATCATTCTGCCGGACACCGTTGACAAGGAACGTCCGGAACAGGGCGAGGTCATCGCCGTGGGACCGGGCAAGGTCCTCGAGAACGGGAGCCGCGCTGCCTTGAGCGTCAAGGTCGGCGACAAGGTCGTGTTTAAGAAATATTCGCCGGATGAAGTGAAGATCGAAAAGACGGAATATCTCGTCATTTCCGAATCCGACATCATGGCGGTCATTGAATAACTCTATGGCAAAACAGATCATCTTCAACGAGAAGGCGCGTCATGCGCTCAAGCGCGGCGTGGACCAACTGGCCGACGCCGTGAAAGTGACGTTGGGACCCAAAGGCCGGAACGTCGTGATCGATAAGGGCTACGGTGCGCCGACGATCACGAAAGACGGCGTGACGGTCGCGAAAGAGGTCGACCTTGAAGACAAGTTCGAGAATATCGGCGCCGAGCTCGTGAAAGAAGTCGCGTCGAAAACGAACGACGTTGCAGGAGACGGGACGACCACGGCCACCGTCCTCGCGCAGGCGCTCATCTCCGAGGGCATCAAGAACATCACGGCCGGGGCGAATCCGCTCGCGGTCAAGCGCGGCATTGAGAAGGGCGTGGAAGCGCTCGTGAAGGAATTGAAGGAGAAGATTGCGAAGCCCGTCCAGACCGCGGAGATCGAACAGGTCGCGAGCATCTCGGCGAACGACGCCGAGATCGGGAAGACCATCGCGTCCGCGATGAAGCAGATGGGCCAGGACGGCGTGATCACCGTCGAGGAATCGCAAAGTTTCGGGATCGAGACGGAAGTGGTCCAAGGGATGCGCATCGACAAAGGCTACGTCTCTCCCTACATGGTCACGAACACTGAACGCATGGAGAGCGAGTACACCGAGCCCTTCATCCTCGTGACCGACAAGAAAATTTCATCCATCCAGGACATCCTGCCGATCCTTGAAAAGGTCGTGCAGACCGGGAAGAAGGACATCGTGGTCATCTGTGATGATCTCGAGGGCGAAGCGTTGACCACATTCGTGGTGAACAAGCTCCGCGGCACGTTCCACGCGCTCGCGGTGAAGGCGCCGGGCTTCGGCGATCGTCGGAAGGAGATGTTGGCCGATATCGCCACGGTCACGGGCGCCACGTTCATCACGGAAGACCTGGGCCGCAAGCTCGACTCGGTTGAACTCGCAGACCTCGGGTCCGCCCATAAAGTCGTCGCCACGAAAGACCACACCACGTTCGTTGGCGGCAAGGGCAAGGCGGACATGGTCGCGGCGCGAGCCGGGCAGATCAAGAAACAGCTGGAGACGACCGAGAGCGAATTCGACCGCGAGAAGCTCCAGGAGCGGCTGGCGAAACTCTCCGGCGGGATCGGCGTGATCAAAGTGGGCGCGGCCACGGAAGTCGAAATGAAAGAAAAGAAACACCGCATTGAAGACGCGGTCGCGGCCACGAAAGCCGCGATCGAAGAAGGGATCGTTCCGGGCGGCGGCGTTGCGCTCCTGCGCGCGCTCCCGGCGCTCGACGCCGTGAAGGTCGAAGGCGAGGAAGCCGTAGGCATCCGGATTTTGAAGAAAGCGGTCGAGGAACCGATCAAAGTCATCGCGGAAAATGCGGGGAAGGACGGGTCGGTCGTCGCTGAAGAAGTGAAGAAGCTCTCGGGTGCAATGGGCTACAACGCGGCGACGGACACGTACGAAGATATGCTGAAGAGTGGCATCGTGGACCCGGCCAAGGTCACGCGCTCTGCACTCCAGAACGCGGCGTCGATTGCGGCCATGTTCCTCACCACAGAAGCAGTCATCACCGACCTGCCGAAAAAGGAAGAACCCACGCCCGGTCATGGTCACGGTGGCGGGATGGGGATGGACTACTAAACAAACGACGATAAAAAGATGACCCCGCCTTTCGTGAAAGGCGGGGTCGAAGTTTTTGGGGTGGCTCGTAGCCTGGTTTAAGGCGAGCCGCGGCGTCTCGTGCAACTGGGAGGAGGTGCGTCGTCAGGCGACTGGACAGAGCGGTGGTAGTCTATGAGCGCTACCACGGTGTCTTCGTGGGTGTTCGCGCGTGGCGAGCCCTGTCTCGATTTCCGCATGAAGCGATGTTCTTCTCGGAGTTCGAGGACGGTCGAGTAGTGACTGTCGGAGTCCAGGGCGTCGGCAACGTTTCGAAGGGGCATGAGCGTTCTCCTTTTTCTGCAGGCACGGCATCCAGTGTGTCAGAGCGACCGGGGATCATACAAGAGTTTGCGGATCATGTCAACGGGTGGTACGATCCGGACATATGACTGAACCCATGCAGGAGACCGTGATCCCCCGATTTGATCCGAAAGACGTTGAAGACCATAAACTCATGGCCGCGTTGTCATACATCGGCATCCTCTGCCTCGTGCCCCTCCTCGCCGTGAAATCGTCCCGCTTCGCGCAGGAACACGCGAAGCAGGGGCTCATTCTCTTGATCGTATGGGTCGTCGGCTCGTTCGTGTTCTGGTTCCCGTTCATCGGCTGGGCACTCGGGCTCGCCGTCCTCGTGGCGAACATCGTGGCGCTTTTGAAATGCCTTTCGGGGGAATTCTGGGAGATCCCGGTGATCGGTCAGTATCGGAGTAAGATCAAACTTTGAATGGATGCGGAAGACAGCCCCACCCGGGTTGTCTTTTAATATATGAGCCCGATCATGGACCGCGTGACCCATCTCCGAAGCCGCGTGGACGAAGCCTGGCGCGTGTTGGATTTGGATGCGGTGAAGCACGAGATCGCGGCACTTGAAGTCGAAGCGTCTTCGCAGGATTTTTGGTCTGATCAGGAACGTGCGCGTCGCGAGAGTCAGAAGCTCGCGGACCTGAAGGAGCAGTACGACCGTTGGGCCGCGCTCCGCGCATCAACCGTCGAACTCCAGGAACTGCTCGAACTCGTGGAGGCGGAGAAGGACGTGTCGCTCGCGCGCGACGCCGAGTTGCGCGCTGCGGAGCTCGAGAAGACATACCTGTCACTCGAGTTCTCCATGCTGTTCTCGGGGGAGCATGATGCGTCGAACGCGGTCCTCGCGATCCACGCGGGCGCGGGCGGCACGGACGCCCAGGACTGGGCCGAGATCCTCATGCGGATGTATTTCCGATATGCGGAGAAGAAAGGATGGCGTGTCCGTCTCGTCGATGAGAGCCGCGGGACCGAAGCGGGGATCAAGAGTGCGACCTTCTTCGTGGAAGGCCGGTATGCGTTCGGACACTTGAAAGGGGAAGCGGGCGTGCACCGCTTGGTCCGCTTGTCGCCATTCAACGCCGACCAGTTGCGGCAGACGTCGTTCGCGCTCGTCGAGGTCCTCCCGGAGTTTGACGAAACGATCGAGGTTGAGATCAAACCCGAAGACCTGCGGATCGATACGTTCATGAGCGGAGGCAAGGGCGGCCAGTCCGTCAACACCACGTACTCGGCCGTCCGTATCGTCCACCTGCCCACGAAGATCACCGTCTCCTGTCAGAACGAACGGTCGCAGACGCAGAACAAGGCGACGGCGATGAAGATCCTGAAGGCGAAACTCCTGAAACTGAAGGAAGAAGAAGTGTTGAAAGAACGTCAGGAGCTCCGCGGCGAGTACCATAGCGCCGAGTGGGGGAACCAGATTCGTTCCTACGTCCTCCAGCCGTACCGCATGGTCAAAGACCACCGGACCGACGTGGAAACATCGGATACGGACGGAGTCTTGAACGGGGATCTGGATCTTTTCATCGAGGGATATCTTCGGCACCAGGCCGAGGGACAGGATAAAAGGGCGGAAATGAACCGGGACGTGTAGGGGCGACGCGGTGCGTCGCCCCGTCAGGCAGGCTCAAACGGGCCTTTAATAGTTGGGTCAAGCAGGATTGACAACCCAGCCATTTTCTGGTATTCTCTTTTGTTCTCCACATTGAGGAGGACAGAAAGAATCACTCACTATGAAACAGCACATCCTTGTGACCGGCGGAGCGGGGTTCATCGGTTCGCATCTCGTGGATGCGCTGCTTCAGGCAGGCCACGAGGTGACGGTGATCGATATCCTGTCCGACCGAAATCGTGGAAACCTCAATCCGAAGGCCCGGAACGTGAACGCGGACCTCACGAAGCTTGAGACGATCGGGATCGTGGAGGCGCTCGCGCCGGATGTGATCTTCCACTTCGCCGGCAACGCGAGCGTGCCGAAGTCCGTGGCCGATCCGGTCATGGATATGGAGATCAACTACGTGGCGACCGCGCGTCTTCTCGACGTGGCATCGAAGATCGGCGTGAAGCGTTTCGTCTTCTCTTCGACCGGCGGCGGACTGTCGTCCGAGTACACCACGCTCCCGACGCCCGAGAACACGCCCTCCAGGCCGCTCTCGCCGTACGTGAAACATAAGCTCGCGTCTGAAGAGCTCGGCGAATTCTACTGTATCCATCGCGGTCTCCCGTTCGTGGCGCTTCGCTTCGCGAACGTGTACGGCCCGCGCCAGACCGTGACCTGCGGCGAAGCCAATGTGATCGCGACCTTCGCGCATAAGATGGTGAGGAACGAGCCCGTGCAGGTGAACGGCAACGGTCTTCAGACGCGCGACTACGTGTACGTGGATGATGTGATCGACGCGTGTCTCATGCTTCTCGATCAGACGAATGCGGCAGGACCGCTCAACGTCGGGTCAGAACATGAAATCAACGTGTCCACGCTGCATCGCGTGATGGCTCAGTACCTCGGGTACAGGGTCCCTGTGATCAAAGGCCCTGCCGATACAGGCGCGTCGTCTCGTTCCTGTCTCGACATCACGAAGATCCGCATGACGCTCGGCTGGAAGCCGACCACGTCCATACAGGACGGGCTCAAGCGCACGCTTGACTGGCACCGTGAGGAAGTCGAGCGAGAACGCGCCAAAGCCGGCCTGGTCCGCGAGTTCGCGGCCTAAGGAAAATACCCCGCCTCTCACGAGTCGGGGTATTTGATATTGTATGCCACGATCAGGGCGAGAGGCGGTCGGTTATAATGGTCGGGGCGCACGCAGTGCGCCCGTACGCCGTGCTATTCTAGTCGCGTGATCATTCTTCGTGGTCGTCACAGCGTCATGATCCGACAAGCCGTGCGCGTCTTGAAGCGGGGCGGCGTCATCGCATTTCCGACCGAGACGACGTACGGTCTGGGGTGCGATCCAAGGAATGTGAAGGCAGTTGCGAAGGTCTTCCGCATCAAGAGACGCGTTACGTCGAAATCGTTGCCGCTCGTCGCGTCGTCCGTACGTGACGTACGTCGCATCGCGGTTTTGGATGGTCTCGCGGCTCGTCTTGCGCGTAGTCATTGGCCGGGACCGCTGACTATTGTCCTTCCCATGAAGGCCGTCGGACGGTCGAAACGGGGAGGGGACATCGCCATTCGCGTGTCTGCGTCCGCATTCGTCCGCGCACTCGTGCGCGCGTACGGGTTTCCCCTTGTCGCGACGTCGGCCAACCGGTCAGGGAAGCCGGAGTGTCGGTCTGGTCGCGCGGTCGTTCGAGTCTTTCAGCATGCAAAGACCAAGCCTGATCTCGTCTTAGATGCTGGAGCTTTGCCGAAGCGCAAGCCTTCGACGATTGTGAGGGTGGGGAAAGATGGGAGGGTTGAGGTCCTACGGAAAGGGGCAGTGAGGATGAAAAGGGGTTCCTCGGCCGTCTGACGGCCTCGGAATGACAAAAAAGGAATAAAGAAACCGACCCCACCTTGAGGACAGGCGGGGTCGTTTCGTAGTCAGGGAGCGGGTTGGATGTTCTGTGCGAGCCGGTGGTAGCGCCGAGCGGCGTCCTCCCGGCCAATCAGGCGGAGCATCTCGCTGTACGACCGGAACAGGTGGGCGCGGCGTTCTGCGCCGGCGTTCATGGCGTGGGAGAGGGCGATCTTCATCGCACCGCACGCGTCCATGAGCTCGCCGGACTTCCAGAGCGACAGGGCCTTGATTTCCCAGGCCTGGTCGTTCTTGTCGTCCAAGCCGAATGCGTTGTCGAGGGCGTTCTTCGCCTCGTCCAGAAGCTCGAGCCGGAAAGCAATCCCGGCGAGCATGGACCACAGCATGCTTTTCACCTCGCGTTCGTGCGGAGGGACACGGAGGATCAGGCGCAAGAGCACCGATCGCGCTTCCGGGAGCATGCCTTGCTCGATCAACGTGTCGCGGTAGCGACACAGGTGCCGGTACGATCCGGCATGCTCGTTCACACTGCGCAGAATCTCCCTGACGACCTTCTGTTGGTCCATGGATTCGTCCCGTTTCTCCCTGTTGGGAAGGTCCGACTGATACGGTCGAAGCTAGCAGGGAATGCTCGGTGTGTCAACCCCGCCCCAGTTCGACTTGGTCGAACTGGGGCGGGGTCAAGGGGTGTACACTGACCGGGAACCGGGAACGGGGAACCGGGAACGAATATGTCGCCGGCTGAAATCAAAGCAACGCTGACACGTCTGGGAGTACGCCCGAACAAGCGGCTTGGGCAGCATTTTTTGATAGATCGGGCGGCGCTCCAGGCGATCGTCGAAGCGGCAGACCTGAAGCGTGGAGACGTCGTTCTTGAAGTCGGCCCGGGTTTGGGCGTGCTGACCGGCGCGTTGTTGGACCATGGCGCACGCGTCACGGCGATCGAGCAGGACAGAACGTTCGTGGCATATCTTGAAAAGATCTATCCAGACCTCACGGTCTCGCACGGCGATGCGGCGACCATCCATTGGCACGATATCGTGGGAGTCAAACCGTGGAAGTTTGTCTCCAATCTCCCATACTCGATCACGTCGCTCGCGTTGCGAAAGGCG
Organism: Candidatus Uhrbacteria bacterium RIFCSPHIGHO2_12_FULL_60_25; assembly: GCA_001791275.1. Lineage (GTDB taxonomy): Bacteria > Patescibacteriota > Patescibacteriia > 2-12-FULL-60-25 > 2-12-FULL-60-25 > 2-12-FULL-60-25. The sequence goes on from MGEH01000004.1 coordinate 20,155, forward strand.
CTCTGGGCGCCGCGACCGGCAGACCGCGTGGTCGTCCTCGTCCAGCGAGAAGTCGCCGAGCGCGCCGTCGCACGAAGCGGCAAGACGTCGCTCTTGAGCCTCATGGTCGCACTCGCGTCGCGGTCCGCGCGCATCATCCGTCGCGTACCGGCTGGCGCCTTCTACCCGCCGCCCAAGGTCGAATCCGCCGTACTCGAGATCGTGCCCATGCCATGGTCTGACCGCGAAAAAAGGTGGGGGATTGATCCGGAGAAGGTCATGGAGGTCGCGAAACGCGGGTTCGCGCATCCCAGGAAACAACTCGCATCGAACCTCGCGTCTCCTCTCCATGTACTGGCGCAGCGCGCTGCGCCCGTACAGGGAAAGGAGGCGGTGGTGTCCGTACTCGTATCACTAGGTCTGGATCCAAAAACTCGTGCCGAAGACCTGTCGCCGGACGAGTGGGCGAAGCTCACGATCGCATTACATTAAAATCAAACGCCGGTCAGGTAGAAACCCTGACCGGCGTGTGAGTGTCTCGGCAACGTCTCACGACGTGGCTTCGACGAAGGTACTGCTTGCGGATCAGGCCTCCGCGCGCTCACCCCGATTGCCCTTGGACTTCTTCTCCTTCTTGGGCTTGGTGGCGGCGATGGTGTGCATCTCGCACTCACCGCGCGCCTGCGACTTCTCGGCGCTCTTTTCCGCGCGTGCCTTGCGGTCCGCCTTCTTCTCGGCCGCGCGCGCCTCCTGCTCCTCGCGGGTGAGCGGCTTGCCGCTCGTCTGCTTGGGCTCGCGGATCGGGCAAGCACGATCCAGGAACTCCATGCCACGCGAGGCGCGATGAGTCGCCTCCTCACGTGCCGGAAGCCGAGCCTGGCACAGCCGGATGCACTCCTCGCGCTCGTCGGTCGAGAGCGTGGGGTCCTCGTCCACCTGGCACCACACCAGGCCGACCGCAGAGCGAAGCGCGTCGTCGTGGCTCAGACCGCGTTCCTCTTCGTTCCGCTTGGTGTGCAGGTCGATCTCGCGATCGATCTGCCCCCAGACGGTGAAGGGGACGGGGACAGGGGCCGGAGCGGGACCGCGCTTCGGCAGCTTGGCCCGCACCTGGCGCTTCAGCGACTCGACGTCCTCCGGAGAGAGCGTCGTGTAAGTCTCGATCTCGCGGAACATCCGGCCGCAGGCGCTCGAGAGCGCGCGGTCGGCCGGCATGCCGTTTTCCACGTTGCGCTCGATGAAGAGCGCGACGACGTCGTCGAGGTGCCCGGGAGTGGTGAGCGGCAACCGTTCGAGACTGCGTCTCTGCGGGCGACGCTCCGCCTGCGGACGCGGGGCGGTCTTCGTGGACTTGGCGCGGGGTGCGGGTTTCTGCACCACCGTGATCTCGGGTTCGTCCGAGATCTCGAGCACGTCACCCGTCGTCACCTGATCGGCGCCAGCGAGGGCGGCGAGCAGGGATTCGGAAGTGTGTGCCACGGTCGCCTGATCGGGGCGGACGCAGTCCGCCCTTACGGCGTCGAACGCGGCCCAGAAGGCGACCACGTCCAGGTTCTTCACCTGGTCCGTGCGCGCCGCGCGGTCCTCGTCCTTCACGCCCTCGTTCTTCGCGAGGACCGTCTCGACGATCCACGTGCGCGCCGCGTCGAGCGCCTGGGGGCGACCCATGGCGCGATCCAGATTGCGCTTCACGCCGCCCACGAGGAGCTGCGTGACGCGTTCGGCCGTGGGGTACCTGTGCGTGCGACTGGGGGACTGCGCGGTCTGCGGACTGAGGTCTGCGACCGTCGGACGGTCTACGCTCGTCTCGGGCGTCGCGGTCTCCGTCGCAACCGGTCGAGACTTGATGTCCGGCCGGAAGCTCGCACGCGTGCCGCCGGATGCGGTCACCTCGAGCGAACTGGTCCTCGGCATCTTTGCGACGGCCTTCTGAATGGCCAGCCGCGCGTCGAAGCGGGAACTGATGTTGCTGGTGATGTTTTCCAAGGGGCTACCTCTTTCTTGGTTGTCTATCGTCAGGTTGACGATGGTGGTTTGCACACTCAGGGAATCCGAGTATGACCGCATAGAATAGCATAAATATCCGGTTTTGTCAAGGGGGCTTTGCACGGTTTTCTTGTCATGAAAAAAGTGTTATTTGAGCCATATTTGAGTTATTGCTTTCCATCAGTCGCTTGTCCTCACATGGGTCCCTTGACGAAAGCGCTGAAAATCATTAACCTTCCGGGCACCAGAAACCACGAAACTTGGACAACCGAAGAGTGATCGCCAAAAAAAGAAATAGGGAAATTGATTGATCTCATGTTCCCGCCAGGAGCATGAGGTTTTACTGAGAGTTTGATCCTGGCTCAGGACGAACGTTGGCGGCGTGTCTAAGGCATGCAAGTCGTGCGGATCGCTGGTCGTAGCAATACGGTCGGCGGTTAGCGGCAAACGGGTGCGTAACACATTGGCAATCTGCCTCGAAGTCGGGCACAACCCCGCGAAAGCGGGGCTAATTCCACGATGGAGATGAGGGGACGCAAGTCATTCTTATCTAAAGTCGCAAGACGCTTCGAGAGGAGCCTATGGCCTATCAGCTTGTTGGCGGGGTAATGGCCCACCAAGGCTATGACGGGTATGGGGTGTGAGAGCACGACCCCACTCACTGGGACTGAGACACTGCCCAGACACCTACGGGTGGCTGCAGTCGAGAATATTCCCCAATGGCCGAAAGGCTGAGGGAGCGACGCCGCGTGCGGGACGAAGGGCTTCGGCTCGTAAACCGCTTTTCTCAGGGACGAACACTGACGGTACCTGAGGAATAAGAGGTTGCTAACTCTGTGCCAGCAGCAGCGGTAATACAGAGACCTCGAACGTTGTCCGGATTCATTGGGCGTAAAGGGTCCGTAGGCGGCTTCACACGTCGATGGTCAAATCTCGGGGCTTAACCCCGAACCTGCCGTCGATACGATGAGGCTCGAGCATGGGAGAGGCGAGCGGAATTGCCGGTGTAGTAGTAAAATGCGTTCATATCGGCAAGAACACCAAATGCGAAGGCAGCTCGCTGGAACATTGCTGACGCTCAGGGACGAAAGCGTGGGGAGCGAAAGGGATTAGATACCCCTGTAGTCCACGCCCTAAACGATGGATGCTAGATATCGGGAGTATCGACCCTCCCGGTGTCGGTGAAAAAAGCTAACGCATTAAGCATCCCGCCTGGGGAGTACGGTCGCAAGACTAAAACTCAAAGGAATAGACGGGGACCCGCACAAGCGGAGGAGCATGTGGTTTAATTCGATGGTAAGCGAGAAACCTTACCTGGGCTTGAAAGACAGCTGCAAGCCGCCGGAAACGGTGGCCGCCTTCGAGGGTGCTGTCTAGGTGCTGCATGGTTGCCGTCAGCTCGTGTCGTGAGATGTACCGTTAAGTCGGATAACGAGCGCAACCCCTGTTCCGTGTTGCATATCACGGAAGACCGCCTCGGATAACGGGGAGGAAGGTGGGGATGACGTCAAATCAGCATGGCTCTTACGTCCAGGGCTACACACGTGCTACAATGGCATCGACAATGGGTCGCCAAGCCGCAAGGCGGAGCTAATCCCACCAAACGATGCCCCAGTTCGGATTGAGGGCTGCAATTCGCCCTCATGAAGCCGGATTCGCTAGTAAATGCGTATCAGCAATGGCGCATTGAATACGTTCTCGGGTCTTGTACTCACCGCCCGTCACGTCAAGAGAGTCGGAAATACCCGAAGGCCCCGATGAGGGGACGAAGGTAGAGCCGATGATAGGGACGAAGTCGTAACAAGGCATCCGTAGCGGAAGCTGTGGATGGATCACCTCCTTTCTAGGGAGAACATCACGTCGATTGGCGATCACTCTTTGGCAGTCCAGGTCTCAAGGCCCGTTGCGGGGTTTTTTGTTTGTCGCGTATGATGCCGTCATATGCCCTTGAAAGCGGAACAGCCCACGGCCGCGCCCCAGCGCCGGCCGCCCGCGCCGGAACCCTCCGGACCGGCATCGTCGAAAAAACAGAAGCGGGAGATGCGCATGCCGACCCGCATGGATCAGGGACTGGCCGACGCGCTCTCCGACCTCACTCCTGAAACCTACCTCCCGCACCTCATGAGCAAGGGCGGTGAACACCTCGTGTTCGAGTTCGACGATCCGAAACACCGGAACATCGTCTACAAGATCAATTTTTACCAGACGGTTCCGTTTCTGAAATACGACCTTCGGAACATCCATGAACGGGCGGCGGCTGAAAAAAATCTTCAGAACGCGATGGAGATGCAAAAGAACCGACTGACGATTCTGCGCGACTACTTTGGGTACCACGCCGTTCCCGCGCAGCACCTCATGGTGCGGGACATCCCCGTATCGAAGGCCGTCATCCGACGCCTGGACCCGACCGTTCTCGACGCGGTGACGGATCTGCCGGACACGGTGCCCGCGTGGGTGGCGGTCCAGCGACGATTGCAGTTCCCCGAGGGAGACGTGGTGTCGCTGAACGGGTACTACCCCGAATCGCCGACGGCGCTCCTCGATCCAAAGGATGAAGACGCCCAAGAGGTTTATGACGAAGCGCACGACTTCCTCGTGGGCCGCGGGTTTACCAGGAAGACCAGGGAAGACGAACTCCTGCTCGCGTTCAACATGTATCGGAATCTTGAGCAGGTATGGGATCGCATGAGCGGTGATGCCGCATTCGCGTCGAAACTGAAGGAGACGGTGAAACAGCTGGTCGCATTCACGAACGAGACCGGGATGGTGCTCGATGTGGCCGGAAGAAACAATCTCGTGCTCCTGAAGAAAGACGGCGAGTGGACGCTCAAACTTCCCGACGCGCTCTTACCGGATGACCGGTTGAACATGAGGCAATTGGAACGAGCCGCCGGGAAACTCGAGACCGGTTCGAAACTCGACTCGTTGGATCTCTCATACGTGATGAACTGTTTGAATACGGTCCGGTACATCAACGCCCTGGCCATCGTCGCCGGCATCCCGGATCGCGTGAATGTCCCGGGCGTGAAGGACGTTCCTGCGTCGAGGTGGCGTGGGGAGATGAGTCGTATCCATTGGTAATCAGGCCGCCCGGGCGGGCGGGGGGTTGACGGACTCCGATATTTTTGATACGTTCGATCGTCATTCGGACTTTCAACCAGGAGTCACTCATGGCGAAGACACGTCTTCTGATCATCGTTGATGACGAGCCGGGCCTCGCGCGCGGGATTGCGCGCTACATTCGGCAGTTCATCCCACGGAGTAACGATCCCGCCGTGTGCCGGGTCCAGCCCTGTGAACACCCGAAGGCAGCCCTCGAGCTCATCCGTTCCTCCGGACACGACGCGAGCGTCTTCCTCATCACCGATGGGCACATGCCATACCTGAACGGCGATGAATTCATCCTCGAACTCCGCGCGAAGCACCCCGATGCGCTTCGGTACACGTGCATCACGTCGTGCCATCGGGTGTTCGATGAACTCGCAAAAGGCATTGGAGTCGAGTTCATGTACGGGAAAGCCGTGGATCAAGTGCACTGGCCGCGGATCAAGAAAGCGATCGAGGACTTCCTCGCAAACTAGAACACGTTCCAGCCCCCGACAGCTCTCGTCGGGGGTTCGTGATGTACGGGCATGCCTACGTGGCACTCACGTCTGTGATCGGTTCACGGCACACATACACGGCCGCGGGAGGAACGTTCAACGGGGAAAATTTCACGTCCACGCTCCGGAAGTTGCGTTCAAGCTCGGTCTTCGAAGACAGGGAGTACTGGATGGCGATGAAGACGCCGCCCGGGTTCAGTTGTCGTTTGATGAGGTCGAACATGCGGGCGCGTTTCTCCGTCTCCATGACCGTGAACGGGACGCCAGACACGATCGCGTCCCACCCCGACCCGTCACGCAGCACGTCTTCCGCATCTCCGACTACGAGGCTCACGGCAGGAAAATTCTTTCGGAATTCGGTCGCAAGCTCCGGGTCGATCTCGACGGCCGTGAGACGGGTCACGTTTGTCAGTCGTTCCAGGATCCCCTGGGTGATGGACCCAGTTCCGGCGCCCATCTCAAGCACGCGTCCGTTCGGACTGATGGGGGAGGCCATCACACGGGCGGTCGCGAGGCTCGTCGGAAGCACCGCGCCCACGGCGACCGGCGAGGCGAGGAAGCGCTTGAAGAAGACGAGGGGATTATGAATCGCCATACAAATCGAATGGCTGGTACGGTAGTACGACGGGCTGAACCTGCCAACCAGGGTCATTCATTGACGATATGGTCATCAGACGTTACGATCCCGACCGCTTGGCACGCATAGCTCAGTTGGTTAGAGCGTCACATTGACATTGTGAAGGTCCCTGGTTCGAGTCCAGGTGCGTGCACCATAAAACCCCGCCTGCATGCAGGCGGGGTTTCGCGTTGATAAGGGGTCATGTTATACTTTCGCCATCTTATCCCATCATCCTTTTTGTATGGCGAACACCAAAGCGAAAAAGTCTGGCCGCAAGGCGGCTAATACCCCCGCACCCTGCGGGCCGGGTTCCACGTGCGGCCACTCGGGTTGTGAGGGAGGAACCTGCAGCGTCCGCTACGTCGGACCCACCTCCCACCCGCGCGACCATCACGTGCAGGAAGCGGCACAGGGCGCCCGTCACGTGTGGACGGCCGCGATTGTGGCCGGTCTCGCCGTGGTGCTGACCGGTACGGTGGCATACACGTCGGCACAAGCGCAGGACAAGGTGGATACGCCGTCGTTATTCATCCTCAATTCATTGCGCCGGATCGAACAGCGCCTGGACCGAATAGAGCCGAAACTTGAAAGCGCCTGCCTGAAGAGCTGCGGTGATGCGTACAAGGTTTGTGCCGAGGGTGCGGGTGATGACACGGGCGCGCAGGCCGCGTGTGAGGACACCGCCCGTTCTTGCCAGAACGGCTGTACGACGCCAGTGGAGACGGCAGAATGATAATTATTACGAGTTTACAGCCCCCGTCCCGCTTCTCGTGAGAGGCGGGACGGGGCTTTGTTAACGCACTCCTTGCCTGGATTGTGGATATCTGTATCTGGAATCTGCTATACTTAATAAACTTTCATATAGCCCATTTGAGCTTTCGGAATGGGACGAAGAGGGCGGAATCCGGAGTCGGTGTCTCCTGGCGAGGATGCCCGACCGGCCGGATGCCGCCCTTTTTGTTTACCTGATATGACTCCTGAAAGAGAGCAGCGCATCTCATCCGTCACGGCGCGACGCCAGAGGGATTTGCAGGTTGTGATCGAGAACGTCGACGACCCGCATAACCTTGGGGCGATCCTGCGGTCGTGCGATGCGGTCGGGGTCGGGACCGTCCACCTCCTCTATCATGGCGACCACACGCCGCCGAACATGCGCGATCTCAAGACCAAGGCAGCCGCGAGCGCGGCGAAATGGTTGGAGATTAAGAAATGGGGGAGTGTGGAGGCATGTGTCGCGTCTGTGAAACCCGCGACGATCTACGCGGCCACGTTGTCCGACCGAGGTCGCGCGCCGTGGGATCTCGACCTCGTATCGCCGTGCGCGATCGCGGTCGGAAACGAACACGATGGTCCGTCGGATGAACTGGTCCGGTCTGCCGACGGCATCATAACGATTCCGATGCAGGGGTTTGTCGACAGCTTCAACGTATCCGTAGCTACGTCGATCTGCCTTGCTGAAGCTATGCGGCAAAGGATCGCAAAGGAAAAATATTAGACTCGGGTGACTTTCAACGTCTCACGGAGTCTGTCGATGACGGTCTTTGATGCTTCGAGGAGCGTCGCGTTCGTCAAACATCCGGTCGCGCGGTCTCTCGTCCCCGAGAGGCCGAGCGGGCGGCCGAGTTCGGCGGCTGAACGGGGCGCGGTCGCGGCCACCGTGACGCACACGCCCTTGCCCGCGTCCGGCTCATAGATGAGCGCGATCGTTTTCGCCTCGGGCGCATACCCGATGAGTTCGTCGATCACGTCTTCGAGAGCCGTCGCGTCCGCGCCGGCGGCGATGAAGTCCTGGTGCGAGAGCACGGTCCACACGAAGCCCGTGTCGCGGTCCTGTTCCAGCCGCGCGAGCGCGCGGCCCCAGAGCTTCAACGTCGCCACGGACCTGGTCCGCCAGAGTCCGTTCACGATGTCTTCGCGCCGCGCGCCCATGGCGATGAGCGCGGAGCTCGTCGCGAGCGTCTTCGGGGTCACGTTCGGCGTCTTGAAACTTCGCGTTCGCGCGATCATGCCGGCCAAGAGCGCTGTCGCGAGGTCTTCGTCGATCAGGTTGCGGTTCCAGGACTCGAGCAGGTTGAAGAGCACCTCGGTGGTCGAGACCGCGTTCAAGTCCACAATGTTCACCTGGCCCCAATGCTCGTTCGCGGAGCCGCAGTCGATGTTCACCACGTGCGTGCGGTACAAAAAGTCCGCGTGCTCGCGCGCGAGGGGACCCAGGCTGGCCTGGTCAGGACAGTCGAGCGCGATCACGAGGTCGTAGCGGTCGGAGCCGTGCGTGAAGCTCACGTCGCTCGGGCGCCATTCTTTTTCCTTCGGGACCACCGTGATTTCGAGCTTGCCGTCTTTCACGTCGTACATGAGCTCGCCGAGCGGGGTCTTCGATACGTCGAGCGCGATGTGGAACGCGCGCATGGCGCCCATGGCACCGCGCACGTCGTCCGCGCCGCGAAGGAAGGACGGCGCCGTTTTTCGGTCGAATCCGGGTACGACGGTATCCACCTGCTTCTGGAGTTTTTTCAAATACGCGTGACATGCCACGGCAGCGGCGAGCGCGTCCGTGGTGGCGTGTTCTCTCGTGGCAACCAGGATGCGCGAGGCGCGCGTAATCAATTCCTGTGCCTGTTGGGTCGCGTTTAACGCCATGACAGTGGTGCGACAAGCAGCGGGATACCTTATGACGAGTAGCCCGTGGTGTCAATCCCGTATACGTTCCTCTGGCAGCATGTCTGTATTGACAAACGACCTGTTTTCCAACACGATCGGCTTGAGTGGAGGGAACCATGACAAAAACAGATGAACCCGCGGCAACGACAACTGAACCGGTTACGATCACGGCCAACGTGATAGAAGCGTACATGGTGGATAGCCTCGAGTTCTGGTGCCAGAACTGCAAGTGCCGGCACACCAAGACGGTCAGGAGGCTTCCTGCGCGCACCTTGAAGTTCGAACTCTTGAGCTCACTCTCTTTCAACTGCAACTGCGGCGCCGAGTTCATCGTGAAGTACTGACTCTCCGTTCCTCGATCGCCTCCCATGCCCCGTATCAACTGATGCGGGGCAACTTATTTTTCGCCGACATCCCGATTCCGGGAATCGCGACGGTTTCAAGTTATCCACATTTTTTCTCTCGAGGGCTGGAAGTATGGTAAGATGTTCGACAGTTTGGATATGCCCGAGTGAGACGGGCAGCCAAAGTATACAAAGGTACATCAAGCCTTCATTCATCTCCCTGTCGTTCCATGAACGTTCTACAGAGAGGCCCAACTACATAGCGCAGGCAAAAGGGGGGCTTATTTTATTTCCAGACACCACACACTCCATAACCAACGAGACTCATTAAAACCTTCTATTCATTAAGTACGACATATGTCCATGATCGCGATCAAACATCGGTTCACGAAAGGGTTCAAGAAACTCGCCATCCTCTTCACGACCGCCAGCCTTGCCCTCGGCAACACGCTCGGCTACGTGGTGATCCCGCGACTCCTCCCAGGGCCGCAGGCGGCGTTGGCCTTTCAAGTAAATTCGAAGCCAGTAGGGATTGCAGCCGGGGAGCACCACAACCTCGTACTTTTACAGAATGGCAGCGTTTGGTCCTGGGGCCTGAACGACAAAAAGCAGCTTGGGCTCTCCTTCCCCTACACGAATTTCAGTTTCAACGAAAGCCCACATCCAATTGATTTACTCACCGTACCCGCTAAGCAAGTGGCAGCAGGGGATCGTTTCAGCATGGCGCTTGCTACAAACGGCACCGTGTATGCGTGGGGGGAGGATACCTATGGCCAGATCGGTCAAGGGTGGGCAACCTCCTATATCGAGATGCCGCTACAAGTGAAAGATCCAACCGATCCCAGCGGGTTCCTCACAAATGTGAAAGCAATTGCTGCAGGTAGCCAGACGGCATACGCATTAAAAAATGACGGTACGGTCTGGGCTTGGGGAAAGGGAACGGCCGGAGAAATCGGACATGGGTTATCGGGCAATAAGCCCTTTCCGACGCAAGTAATTACTCCATTTGGTTTCGGCCAACCATTGATGAACATCGTACAAATAGAAGCAGGCGGTTCACATGCACTGGCATTAGATTCACTAGGGTCAGTATGGGCATGGGGGGTAAATAGCGATGGTCAGTTGGGTCGCGGCACAGCTACACCATATGATACTTATGCAGAACCGGTGCTTAACCCCGCAGGAACTGACTATCTGACTGATGTTGAAAGGATCGGGACCGGAGGGGCCAGTTCATTCGCCATCGCGAGACCCGGCGGAACCGGAACGTCGATACTCTACGGCTGGGGCCTGAATATACTAGGTCAATTAGGGATGACAGCGAATACACCATTATATGAAGCACTCCCCAAACAGACGTCCTGCGGTGCGGCATGTAATGCCTGGTCCGTTGACAGTGGGGGAAACCATTCAGCGTTCATTGATGATTATGGGTCCGTTGGGATGGCCGGCTTGAATTTGTACGGTCAATTTGGCACTGGATCAACCTATGATTTCGGTAAGGGTTATTGGACTTATGGATTTGACAGTTATTACAATAATAACTTCATAAAAGTTGCTGCAGGGTTGGGCCACTCCCTCCTCCTTGATAATAATGGGAGAGTTTGGACGGCGGGTCGGAATGATGTTGGTCAAGTTGGCGACGGAACAACTGACGACAGGCATAGCCCGGTAATCGTCCTCGAGGGTCCAACGGCTCAATACGTCATCCCCCCGGTCATCAGCCTGGGCCAACAGCACGGCGCGATGTTGCAGGAGGACGGGACCGTGCTCACGTGGGGTGATGGGGGCAGCGGCCAGTTGGGGAACGGAACGCAAATAGACAACCCAACGCCGAACAATGTGATTGATCCGTCCTCGCCCGGCGGATTACTTAAGAACGTGAAGCATGTAGCGGCAGGAGGCCACCACACCCTTGCGGCGATGAGCGACGGGACGGTACGCGCCTGGGGCCTGAACGCTGACGGTCAGGTCGGGCTTCCGCTCGCTACCGTCTTCACCACCGCACCCGTGAAAGTGTCTGATCCGAGCGATCCGAGCGGATTCCTCTCGGACGTGAAGGCCGTGTACGCGGGATACAACTTCTCGGTAGCCCTGAAGAACAACGGGACGCTCTGGGCGTGGGGGGACAACCAGTCGAGCCAGTTGGGCATCGGCGTGGTGGGCGGTCCGCCTCACGTGAACCCGACCCAGGTCGTGGGCCTCACGAACGTCGTTGACATGGCAGCCGGAGGCTCCTTCGGCTTGGCACTCACCGCCTCCGGCACGGTCTATGCTTGGGGTTCGAACGGGTATGGCGAACTCGGCATCGGGACTTTTGTCGGCCACGAATCGCCTGTCCAGGTGACGTCACTCTCGCAGATCCGGCAGATCTCGGCAGGGCCCACGCATGCCATTGCCTTGGATAACACAGGCGAGGTCTATGCGTGGGGGCGCAATGCCTACGGCCAGGTGGGTGACGGCACCCTGGCGAACAGTGATATGCCGGTCTCCGTCGTCGGCCTCATGAATGTCATCTCCGTTGCGGCAGGCGGCAGGCAGTTCAACTCCGGCCACTCCTTGGCGCTCCTCGCCGACGGAACGATGAAAGCTTGGGGTCTGAACTCCTCCGGACAGCTTGGAGACGGGACGTTCACAAACCGGCTTACCCCGGTCCCAGTCGTCGGCCTCACGAACGTGAGGCCGCCCACCTGGGTGGAAGGCGGGCCCGTGTATCTCACGATCGCGGCAGGGGATACGTCCTCCATGGCGCTCAGTTCGCTCCACGGCTGGGGGGACAACTCGTCCGGACAGCTCGGCAACGGCACCTTCACGTCATCGCCGACCCCGGTAGAGGCGATCCTCCCACCGCCTCCGGCAGATACGACTGCACCGGAGATCTCCGAGGTGACCCTCGAGGCCGCGTCAACGTCAACCGCACGGATCGCGTGGCTCACGTCGGAACCGGCTTCATCAGTCGTTGACTACGGACTCACGGCCGCATACGGATCGACCGCGAACGGCTCAACAGACGTCTTTGGCCATCGCATGACCCTCACGGGCCTCTCCCCCAACACCACGTACCACTACCGCGTGACATCGGCAGACGCGGCGAACAACGCGGCGCAATCGGAAGACCTCACCTTCACGACTGCCCCCCTCCCGTCCTCCTGCGTGGACCAGGACCAGGATGGCTTCGGCGCGAACGGGACCGACACGAGCACCTGTCCGGCCGGGCCAACTCCGGACTGCGACGACCTGAATCCCGCGAACAACTCGGCCGCGCCTCCGGTCATCGATCCCTTGGCGGACGTTGACCCGACGGCTGTCATCGGCAATGGCGCCCAGATCGCCGCAGGAGCGCAGGTGAAAAAGAACGTCGTGATCGGCCAGGGGGTGATCCTCGGCATCGACACGAGCGTGGATAAGGACTCGCAGGTGCTTGCCTGCTCCGTCCTGAAGACGGACGCGAAGCTCATGAAGCACGTGACCTTCGGCCCATCCTCCGTCCTCGGTCTGGACTCGAGCGTGGACAAGGATGCGGTCATCGGATCGTACGTCACGATCGGCGACCAGACGGACATCGACAAGACCACGCACGTCGGTGACGATACGACGATCGGAAACAACACCCTCATCGACAAGGAGGTGACGATCGGCCAGAACGTCACGATCGGCAACGACGTGGAGGTCAAGAAGAACGCGGTCATTCCGAATGGGGCGGTGATCCCGGATGGAGCGACCGTCAACTAACGATTAAGAAACACGAAGGCGCGCCCGTGGTCGACGGGCGCGCTTTTGGCTACCAATTCGTACGAGCGTCGTAGGGTTGCGGAAAGTGCCAAGAAAACGTAACATTTTCCTCGTCCTGTACGGGCGACGCGCTGCGTCGCCCGTACATGTCAGCTCCATGTCACGTTTTCAGGACCTGCCCAAGGCCTACGACGCGTCTTCCGTGGAAGACGCGATTTACGCGTCGTGGGAGATGTCGAACGCCTTTAACCCTGACAAGCTGCCCGGCACGCGTCCCGACCCGTACTGCATCGTGATGCCTCCACCGAATCGCACGGGGACGCTGCACGTGGGCCACGCAGTCATGCTCGCGATCGAGGACTTGATGATCCGGTTCCAGCGCATGCGTGGGAAGAAGGCGCTCTGGATTCCCGGCACGGACCACGCGGCCATCGCCACACAGGTGAAAGTCGAGCAGCTCTTGCGCGAGCAGGGGATGAAGGACCCGAAGAAGGAACTTGGGCGGGAGAAATTCCTCGAGAAGGTCATCTCGTTCGCCGAAGAGTCTGCCGCGACGATCCGGAACCAGGTGCGAAAGATGGGGTCGTCGTGCGACTGGACGCGCGAGAAGTACACGCTGGACGCGGAACGCAACCGCGCCGTCGTCGAGATGTTCCGGCGCATGCACGAGGACGGGCTCATCGAGCGCGGAGATCGGATCGTAAACTGGGATCCCCAATCGAAGACGGTCGTTTCAGACGATGAAATTGTGTGGATCGATGAGAAGGCGCCGTTCTATACGTTCAAGTATGGTCCGTTTGAAATTGGGACGTCTCGTCCGGAAACGAAGTTCGGAGATAAGTACGTCGTCATGCATCCGGAGGATCCGCGGTACGCGTCCTTCGAGCAGGGTCAGAAGATCGAGCTCGAGTGGATCAATGGTCCGATCACGGCGACAGTCGTCAAGGATTCCGTCATCGATCGTGAGTTCGGGACCGGCGTCATGACGATTACGCCCTGGCACGACAACGTGGACTACGAGCTGGCGGAACGGCATGCGCTCGACAGGGAGCAGATCATCGACTTGGAGGGCAGGTTGCTCCCGATCGCCGGAGAGTTCGCGGGCCTTCCGATCCTCGAAGCGCGCAAGAAGGTCGTGGAGAAGCTGAAACAGAAGGGGCTGCTCGTGAACGTCGACGAAAACTATGCGCACCGCATTGCCACGTCCCAGCGTGGAGGCGGGTTGATCGAGCCGCAGATATTGCGTCAGTGGTTCGTGCGCGTGACGAAGCCGTTCGCGCTCCGCCAGGACACGCTCGGGAAGTGGAAGAAGGGCGATCAGGTCACGTTGAAAGAGCTCATGCGCCATGCGGTCGAATCTGGGCAGACTAAGATTGTCCCGGAACGTTTCACGAAAATCTATTATCACTGGATCGACAACTTGCGCGACTGGTGCATCTCGCGGCAGATCTGGTTCGGGCATCGGATACCGGTGTGGTACCGGGAACCGGGAACCGGGAACGGGGAACCGGGAACGGGGAACCGGGAACCGGGAACCGGGAACGAGGAACCGGAAATCCGGGTCTCGGACGTGTCGCCGGGTGCGGGGTGGGATCAAGATCCTGACACGCTCGACACGTGGTTCTCATCAGGGCTGTGGACGTTTTCGACGCTTGGGTGGCCTGACGAGAAGGAATGGAATAAGAACCGCGCCTACCACCCCACGGCCGTCCTCGAAACGGGGTATGACATCCTATTTTTTTGGATTGCGCGCATGGTGCTCATGAGCGCGTACGCGCTTGGTGAGGTCCCATTCCGCGACGCCTACCTCCACGGACTCATTCGCGACGAACAGGGGCGAAAGATGTCCAAGTCCCTCGGGAACGTCATTGATCCTTTGGACGTGATCCCGAAGTACGGCACAGACGCCGTCCGCCTGTCCCTCGTGATGGGCACCACACCCGGGCAGGACGTGCGTCTCTCCGAGGCGAAGATCGAGGGGTTCAGGAATTTTACGAACAAGCTGTGGAATATTTCGAGGTTTATATTGATGCAGATCGGGGAACCGGGAACCGGGAACCGGGAACCGAAAACGCTGGCGGATCGTTGGATCTTGTCGCGCCTCGACGAAGTCGCGGCGAGCGTCACGTCTAAAATCGAGAAATACGAGTTCTCGTCCGCCGGAGAGGAACTGCGCGACTACACGTGGGGCTACCTGGCGGACTGGTACCTCGAGATCGCGAAGGTCGAGAAGGGGAAGGACGCGATCCTCGCCCATCTTCTGCGTCATGTCCTTATCCTCTGGCATCCGTTCATGCCGTTTGTGACGGAGCACATTTGGAAGACAGCCGGATTTGATGGGCAATTGATCGTCGCGTCTTGGTCACAAGTACGGGCGCAGCATGCTGCGCCCGTACAGGAATTCGAAGTATTGCGTCAGCTTGTGACGGACATGCGCCGTCTCCGCGCGGATCAGGGCGTCGAGGCGGCGAAGCAGGTCGAGATCGCGCTTGTCGCGTCTTCTGACGTGAAA
This sequence comes from Candidatus Uhrbacteria bacterium RIFCSPHIGHO2_12_FULL_60_25, assembly GCA_001791275.1. Taxonomy (GTDB): domain Bacteria; phylum Patescibacteriota; class Patescibacteriia; order 2-12-FULL-60-25; family 2-12-FULL-60-25; genus 2-12-FULL-60-25. The sequence continues at coordinate 35,590 of MGEH01000004.1, forward strand.
AAGCTCGTCGAAGAGAACATGGAGGTCGTGAAGCATCTGGCGCGCGCGGCATCCGTCGCGTTCGTCGGCGCGGTCGCGTTCGGGTGGGCCACGACGGTCTCGGGGAGCGCTACGATCGGACTGAATGTCGCAGGATCCGTCGACATCGTAAAAGAGAAGGACAAGGCACAGAAAGAGATCGATGCAACGCGCAAATACGTCGAGAGTTTGAACGTCCAGCTTGCGAACGGGGAGTTCACGTCCAAGGCTCCGGCGTCGGTTATCTCCGGGATGAAGCTGAAATTGTCCGAAGCGGAGATGAAGTTGAAGACGCTGGAAGAGAAGGTGAAAAGGTTGGGGTGATGGAAAAGTCTTCCCGGCTTGTCTTGACAATATAATCAATTTAGTTTATCTTAGAACTACAACCGAAGACTGACGTATCCAGAGAGTGGAGATGCCAAGGGAACTGACCCGATGCTCCACCCGCAACCATCCGAAAGGAAAGGTGCGACCTTCAGCCCCGAAAGGGGAAAGATAATGAGTCCTGGAGTACGTCGCCGCAAGGCGTCGTTTTTGTTAAAACGACTCATCTACAGGCGACGAACCATGCCCAGACCCCCCCTGTCTTTCCCCAAGGAATAAGGGGGTTTCTGATCCTTGGAGGAAGGGTCGGAGAAACGAGCGGATACGAACGCAAGGTTGGTTGAGTGTGGACATTCGACAACAGAAAAGGAGAAAAAATCATGAATGCAACTGGATGGAATATGCACAGCGTCGTCGACATGGTCCCCATGGGCGACGCGGACCCCAAACTCTCGAAGGCCCTGCGGGTCGTCGAGGACCACGCCATGACAGCGCTGGGTCGTGAAATTGGAGACCTCGCAACTCTCAAACGACTTTCTACAAGCCCGCGGGCGGAGATCTCCCACCTGCGGGACCTGGGAAGACAGTTGAAGTTCGTCACGATTCCGTTCTCGTACCTCGATCCGGCGTCGTATGCAGACGAACCGGCCGAGACGCGGTGGGAAATCGCGACCTTCGTTCACGTCCTGTCTCCGATGTTCGACGTCTATGCGATGTGCCCGCTCGAGTACTACAGCTTGGCCAGGCACATCGCCGCGGTGGAGGACCTCCCCATCATGGTTCCGGAAGAGTACGTCCAGATCTTCCAGATGCTCGATATGTGCCTGCCTGTCTTTCGCGGGATCAGGCAGGACATCGCAGAGCTTCGCGAAAAGCTCGAGCTGAATATCCGCGCCCAGCAGGAGCGGGCCCGTATCCGGATGCTGGACCCCATGATGTTCGCGGTGCCGAAGACGAAGGGCATCCAGGACGACGGTTTGGCGCTCATCGGCCCGGCCTGGGGTCCTGACCTCGACGATCTCCTCCTGCGGAACTTCGAGCTGAAGGCCAAACCCGAACAACGGCGGCTCATCGAGGAGTCGGTACGGGCAATGCTGGGCGATGGAGAGCGCGCCTTTGATCAGACGGATGTGGGGAGGCTGAACGTCGACCCCATCCTGCTGAACGAGGTGACACGCGACCATCGGGAGATCCGCGAGGACGTCCGACGATACCTCGAAGGTGACGGGTCAGTGCTGAACGCGCCGCCGATCAACGGACATGCCTACACGCTGACGGACATCACCCGCGTCGGGCAGATCGCTCGTCGGAGCCTCGTCTATCTCCAGCGTCTTCATCGGGACTGAACTGGAAAGGAGCATGTCATGTGTGGATCCGGAACACCCGTAAGCCGCCTTCAGGCGGCTGGTACGCTTCATTCGCTTGGCAAGAGCAAGTGGCTTTCCGTGGGTGAAGATCTGGCCAAGCTGCCCGTCCCCGATTTTGAGAAAGTCCTCCATGCCTTTCGGCTCATCCGAAGGGCACGGGACATCGAACGGGGTCAGGAAAGCGCCGTGCGACGACGTTCTTCCGCGTCACGCTAAGCAAAACCTCCTTCTTTGGAGAGGACGCTCTGCGTCCTCTCCTCTAACCGGCTCGTGAGAATGGTCTCGCGGGTCGTGAGAGGAAACGGACATTCGACAAGAAAGCGGAGGAGTCATGGCGACAAGGAACATATTGGATCCCATCCTGCTGCGCTACGTCACTATGGATGAAAGCGCGGACACCATCGAGCGTGTACGTCAGTTCCTGCAAGGGGATGTCGAGTCCGCGTATGATTTTGGAAGGATTGTCGAGCGAGATCCTTTGTCAGAACTCGTCATCATGCAAGATCTCTCGCAAGAAGCGCATATCGCGCATATTGTCATCCGCTATCTCGATCTAGCGAGCTTGATGGAGGATATCGAGAGGGGAGACAAGAAGATCCTTGGCTTGAGAAAGCCGCCTTCGAAAGAATCCACGCTCACTCAGATGGAGTAAACCATGAAGAAAAAGAGCAAAAAATCGGTCCGGCTCTATGACCTGCGTAAGGACAACTTCCCGGACAAACGCGGTGACGACTTCCGCAGCCTCCAGGTCTTCACGTGCTGGGTGTGCGGTGCGGTCACGAACCGTGTGGTCATGGGCGGGTACCCGGGGTACGGGGTCCGCGTGATCTGCCCGAACAGCAGCGAGTGCTGGCACCACGAACTCGAACAGAAAGTTTCGTGGCTCGAACATCCGCATCCGAAGGCGTACACGGATGCGCTCCGGCAGGAGATCGAGGGGTTCAAGGTCGAGCACCAGAGCCTCGTACAGAGCGACATCGAGGGTGATCCTGACCACAGCCTGAAAGGTCAGGTCACGAATAACGAAGTCGTACCTTCCAGGGTCGAATTGCACCCATTGATTCTGAAGGAGAAGAAAGGAGCAACGTCATGTGTTACGGAACGGCAACGAGTCGGAACAGCTGGCAAGAGCCAGAGAGCGGACACAACGAGTGGTCGGCTTTTGTGGAGATCCAGAACAGGATCGAAGCGGAGAAGAAAGAGGAAGAGAAGCGGAAGAGGAGACGGAAAGCCTCCCGAAAGAAAACGTGAGCTGCTCAGTCTATCGACCCCGTCCCCCCTCGGCTACGCTCAGGGTTGGGACGGGGTCTTGATTATTCCGGACGGTTTGGATTTTCTGGATCGACGTGCCAGCGCAAGGGGTTCAGTCGGATATAGTCTCGCGTGCTGGCCAGGCCTTCGTCTGTCCAGATGATGCGTTCGTGAAAATTTCGTTGCCAGAATGGATCCCCTGATGATTGACGCAGCATATTTATCTTCTGAGCAGAAAATGTTTTAAACGCGCGGATCGTCTCCGACAAACCTTGTCGTTTCCCCGTAGGGGCGGGTTTTAAACCCGCCCCGTCGGTGATATGCGTGGGGTGTAATCCTGTCGGGGCGGGGTTTA
>MGEH01000004.1:38933-92868 GCA_001791275.1 Candidatus Uhrbacteria bacterium RIFCSPHIGHO2_12_FULL_60_25
CGGCATGACGATATATGAATCCAAACGCACATGTTTGTAATGTTTTGGAACGTCTTTTAACGATTGTTTCGCGATATACCCAAACCGACTCAACACCATCTTTCCATCAACGACGTCGCCGAAGACGCACTGTCTGTTTTTCACGCAAATCGTTATGAAATACCAACCCGGCACCGAATAATCGTAGTCGGGCATGCGGATTGATCTGCGGCCTCGGAATTCCCAGGTAAATGTCATGCATATATATTCAGTCTCAAATAGATGTCGTCGCGTCAAGGCCTGTTTTTTCCGCTCCATTGCGATAAGTGCTCAATTTCGATAGTCTTATGGTCATGTCGAAGGTCTCCACCGACGCGAACGCCATCAAGCGCTTCCTCACGCGTGGCGTTGAGAACGTGTACCCGAACCGCGATGCGGTCGAAGCGGCCTTGAAGTCCGGACGACGGCTTCGCGTGTACCTGGGCGTGGACCCCACGGGTCCGTCATTGCACCTTGGTCACGCCATCCCCATGCGGAAGTTGGCAGAACTCCAGGCGCTCGGTCACGAGGTCATTCTCTTGATCGGCGACTTTACGGCCATGATCGGGGACCCCACGGACAAGTCGGCAACGCGGAAGCGTCTCACGCGTGCGGAAGTTCTCAAGAACGCGAAAGACTACCAGGGGCAAGCGTCGAACATTCTATCCTTCACGGGGAAAAATCCCGCGACGTTGAAATATAATTCGTCTTGGTTGGGCAAGATGTCGTTTGAGGACGTCTTGGAATTATCCGTGCACTTCACGATCCAGCAGCTTGGGGAACGCGACATGTTTCAGAACAGAACGAAGGAAGGCAAGCCGGTACACCTGAATGAATTTCTGTACCCGCTCATGCAGGCACAGGACTCGGTCGCGATGGATGTCGACATGGAAGTCGGCGGCAACGATCAGACGTTCAACATGCTGGCCGGCCGCACGCTCATGAAAGCCGTGAAGGGGAAGGAGAAATTCGTGCTCACGACCAAACTGCTCGTTGATCCGTCGGGCAAGAAGATGGGCAAGACCGAGGGGAACATGATCGCGCTCTCGGACAGCCCGGAAGACATGTACGGGAAGGTCATGAGCTGGACCGACGGGATGATCGTACCGGGGTTCGAACTGGTCACGGATGTTCCCGATGATGAGATTGAGTCCATGCGAAAGCAAATGTCTGCTGGTGCGAATCCAATGCCGTTCAAACGTCAGCTCGCACGCGACGTCGTGAAGGCGTTCGCAGGGGAGAAAGCGGCCAAAGCGGCGGAGGCGCACTTTTCGAAGGTTCATCAGGCACATGAGACTCCAGAGGAAATGCCGGAATATAGGGTCCGTGGGAAGCCTGTCCCGAGCGGAGTCGAGGGATGGTCCGTGGTGGATGCTCTTGTTGAGACACAACTCGTCTCGTCCAAGTCCGATGCGCGGCGCCAAGTCGAGCAAGGCGGCGTCAAAGTGGACGGGAAGGTCGTGAAGGACGTGAACGCCACGGTCAAGGCGGGAATGGTGATCCAGAAGGGGAAGAGACACTTTGTCCGATTGAGCTAAATGCCAAGTTTTTGGTTGCATGTGAAGTCACACGTTGCGCAGCGCTTGACCAGCGCGAGCGGCGTGAAGGTGACCCCGGACGATCTCGTCGCGCCGCCGCGGCCGGAGTTGGGCGACCTGGCGTTCGGGTGCTTCAAAGTCGCGAAGACACTGGGAAAGAATCCGGCCGAAGCCGCCAAAGACGTGGTGGCGAAGTTCGGGTCCGCCGACCACCTCGTGGCGTCTGCCTCGGCCGACGGGCCGTTCGTGAACGTGACCTTGAATACCGGTGAGTTCATCCACCGCGTGATCCGGGACGTTGAGGCGGCGGGCGCTGCGTACGGGTCGACCGACGCGGGGAAGGGGAAGGCGCTCATGCTCGAGTACGCCCAGCCGAACACGCACAAAGAGATGCATGTCGGTCATCTTCGCAATCTCGTGCTCGGCGCATCGCTCGTCAAAATCCTCTCCCACGCCGGGTGGAAGGTGATTCCCGCGAGCTACCACGGCGACGTGGGCGCGCACGTGGCGAAATGCCTGTGGTGGTTCGTCGAAAAGTCGCGCGACAACGGCGTCGGCACGACGTCTCCGGAATCAGAAACGAAAAAATCCAAAAAGAAAATCGTCGACGAGAAACGCAGCGCCGCCATGGGCCTGTCGGAGAAAGAAGTCGATGCCTTCCTCGCGGCCGTGCCGCGCGAGAAGAAGACAGGGAAGTACCTCGGCGAGATCTACACGCAGGCGTCGCGTGAAGTGGAGACGCACGAGGAGAACAAGCACACCGTGTCCGCTGTCCAGAAGGCGCTCGAGAGCCACGATCCCATCTGGAACAAACTCTGGCTCGAGACGCGGCGCTGGTCGCTCGATGAGTTCACGGAACTGTTCGACGAACTCGGGATCAAGATCGAACGGCAGTACCTCGAGTCCGAAGTCGTGGACGAAGGCCAGAAGATCGTTGACCAGCTTCTGACCAAGGGCGTCGCAAAGGTGAGCGAGGGCGCAGTCATCGTCGATTTGGAGGGAAAGAAGCTCGGGATGTTCCTCATCCGGAAGTCGGACGGCACGTCGCTCTACGCCACGAAAGACCTCGCGCTCGCGTACCTGAAACAGCGCGAATACCCGAAACTCGGGCGCTCCGTCCTGCTCGTGGATGGGCGACAATCCCTCTATTTCAAGCAGCTTTTTGAGACATTGAAGCTCATGGGGTACACGGTTCCGACCGAGCACGTCGGGTATGAGTTCGTCACGTTGAAGAGCGGCGCCATGTCTTCACGCGAGGGGAACATCGTGACGTACCAGTCGTTCCGCGACGAGGTGTTGAAGAAGACGCGTGAGGAGACGGTGAAGCGTCACGCGGATTGGAACGACGGCAAAGTGACATACACGAGTTGGGCGGTGGCCCTCGCCGGGATGAAATTTGGGATGCTCCGGCAGGACGCGGACAAGGTGTTCATGTTTGATCTTGATGCCGCTCTCTCGTTCGAAGGTCAGACCGGGCCGTACGTGCAGTATACGATCGTCCGTCTCACGTCCATTTTGAAGAAGGCCGGGAACCCGTCGCTCGGTGGGGGCGATACGCCCGACTGCCGGATTCTGAAAGAGCCGACCGAGAAAGCGCTCGTGCTTTCTCTCGCGCGATTCAACGATGTCTTTCAGCGATCTGCAGACGACATGCGGCCGAACCGAATCGCAGAGTGGTGCATCGAGACGTCGCAACTTGCGAACGCATTTTATCGCGACGTAAAAGTCATCGGCGCGTCGGACGCGGAGCGCGATGCGCGACTCCGTCTCGTCTCCGCGGCGAAGGACGCGTTGACTGTAGGTCTCGATTTGCTCGGCATCCCCGTTCCGGAGGAGATGTAGGTAATGATTCATCACAGGGTTCTTTGGAACGACCCAATGGATTGACGTTGGAGTCGTTCTCATCGTACCGTAGGCGCACTATGTCCATGTTTACGACCCAAAAACGCGCGGATAGCGCATCCCCCTACTATCCGTCGGATTCCCAGTCTTCGTCATCGAATACGGGAGCGAATAAGACGATCATTGCCCGAGGAGTGAAAGTGGAAGGCGACTTCATGAGCCAGGGCGACGTGGTGATCGAAGGAGAAGTTCACGGGAAGGTCGCGACGACCGGCACGCTCACGGTCGGGTCCGAGGCGGTGATCAAAGCGGACGTGACCGCCGACGAAGCGATTATTTCCGGCTTGGTCGAAGGGAACCTCCATGTAAAGAAACAGGCCGTGCTCCACGCGAGCGCGAAAGTTAAAGGAGACCTCACGGTCGAACGCGCAACGATCGAGAGCGGTGCCGTGCTGGAAGGGAAGGTCCAGATCGGCCAGACCGCATCGGCGTCCGCGCCCGTGAGGACGAATCATCGGCCGGTCGCGAAATCCGTACCGACGCCGGCTGTCGAGATGGCAGCGGCGGAGTAATACGTCGGGAACCGGGAACCGGGAACCGGGAACGGGGAACCGGGAACGGGGAACCGGGAACCGGGAACCGCTCATATAAAAATAGTTCCCTGTTCCCGGATCCCGGTTCCCGTCAAGTATGAACCGCCTCTACGCCTACCTGTACGACGATTTTTTGTCCGACAAGACGTACGAACGGGCGTTAGCGAACATTGAGACGCGCGCATCCGTCCTGGGGATCCAGGGGAGGGTCGCGCGTCTTGCGATTTTCCGCAGCGCGAAGGAACTCGTCGAAGGCCTGGTGCGCGAAGGCGCGGAAACGATCGTGGTCGTGGGGAACGACCGGACGCTCGAAAAGACCATGTGGTTTTTGCCGGATCTGCCCATCACGGTCGGCTTCCTGCCTGTGACCGAACCATCATCCATCGCGACCATGCTCGGGATTCCGGTCGGCGATACGGCGTGCGACGTTCTCGCCGCGCGACGTGTGGAAACGCTCGACGTCGGCAAGCTCGACGACCGGTACTTCCTCACGGAAGTGACGCTGGAAGCAACGAAAGCAACGGTGGACATCGAAGGACAGTATCGCGTGTCGCCCGACCGCGGCGGGTCCATCGCCATCCGGAACCTGGGGAACATGAACAAGGACGGGATCGCGAGCGCGGACGCGCGCGACGGGATGCTCGAAGTTGTCGTGAAGCCGCTTGACCCAGATGCCAAACGTGGGAACTTTTTGTTCCCAAAGCCTGCTCAACATCGTGAAGAGACCAAGGTCCTGCTCAAGAATGGTGCGATCCTTTCGGACGAACCCGTGGACGTAATTGTGGACGGCCATCGCATGAACGGGTTCACGTTCCGGCTCGGCATCACGCCGAAGAAACTCAAGCTCATCACGGGGAGGAACAAGCGGCTTTCTCCCGCGGTGAATGACTTGTCGAAAGCGCCGGCCTTTGATACATTCACGCCCGCTCTGGAACGCGCCTGGTCAAATACGCACGGGTGGCGGAACTGGTATACGCGCTAGCTTGAGGTGCTAGTGGGGGCAACCCCGTGGAGGTTCAAGTCCTCTCCCGTGCACCAACCTTTGCCCCGGCCTAAACGGCCGGGGCTTCGGTTGGCACAGCCATCGTATCAGGGAGAAGGTGTCGTTTTACAAAGGCGCATCCTGATCCAGATTTCAAATAGTGTTCGAATTGAGCCGCCTGTCTGATATTCGGAAACGCACAAAACCAAACCAGACCGTAGTTGCCGTTCTTTCTTGCCGTTGTCCGCGATATCTTCGAGTGATGCTCTTTGAGCCTGCGCCGCAGATCACGGGTCCACCCTTTATAGAGTGTACCGTCGAGACGATGCTGGAGAATGTAGACGTAGATCATACACTTTCATTCAGTACCACATTCCTTTTGGCCGTGCCATCCGAAGCCCCCCGCGGATGCGGGGGGCTTCGGATGGTGGACGCTGTAGGACTCGAACCTACGACCTTCTCGGTGTAAACGAGACGCTCTAACCAACTGAGCTAAGCGTCCGATGGCACGCATCCTGACACATGTTGGAGCTCATGTCACCCGTTGACAGGCGGCGTTTTTGATACTTTCGTGAAGGGCCGGGTTTCGTTTTTGTCCGACCACGCGATACCGTGTTCGTCATGCACGCGATCCTCGTCCACGGGTGGAAGGGCTGGCCGGAGAATGCCTGGTTCCCGTGGCTTCGTCGCGAGCTCGAGCGTCGCGGGTGGACGACCGAGGCGCTCGCCTTGCCGCGCCCCATCCTGCCGGACCGCCGCGAGTGGGTCCGGACGATCCGGAGCGCCATCACAGGATCGGACACGGTCCTCGTCGGCCACTCTCTCGGGTGTCTCGCCATCCTCTGGGCGCTCGATGAGCACGACGGTCCGCCGGTCGAACGCGTCGTCTGCGTCTCCGGCTTTGCCAGACCGTTCGTACCAATCCGGCAGTACCGCGAACAATGGTTCCCGCGCGATTTTGATTTCCAGGCTCTGAAGACGAAGGCGAAACACTGGTCCGTGATCCATGGATCGTTCGATCCGCTCGTCCCCGTGAACGAGGGGAGATGGCTCGCCGAACACCTCGGCGTCCCATTCACCCAGACGAAACGTTCCGGTCACCTGACTCAGGAAGAGCGTGCGTTCGAAGTTCCGGAGATTCTCGATGCGGTCCTGTCTCTCTTAGGGTGCGTTATCGACGCTGCGGCGCTCGACGGGTAGTATTTCAGATATCTATGCCACTCAGAGTTCTCGCCCTCGGGACCGGCAACTGTTCGAACGGGTACGCGCCACACACGGACCGGAAGCCGCCCGGATTCCTCGTGGACGCGGACGGCGTTCTGGTTCTCTTGGACTGTAGCGAAGGGATCCGTTATCGCCTTCAGGAGGCGGGGTATGAATACGGGCTTGTCCAGCATGTGGCGGTGACGCACGGCCACCCGGATCACGCGTGCCTGCCGCAGTTCCTCCAGGCGAAGAGCTGCCGACGGCTGTGGGGGAAAGACCAGCCGGAGTTTGGCGTCTGCACCGTGTACATGCCGTCCAAGCTCGTGAAAGGGTTTCAGACGGTGTGGGACTGGCACCAGCCGGAGAATGACGGCAAGTACTGGCCGGAGTTCACGCCGCGATTCGTCGCCATGGGGCAGGGGAGCGCGGTCGGGATCGCGCCCGACGTCACGCTAAAGTCGTTCCCCGTGTACCACGGGTTCGGCAGGCACCCGGCCGTGGCCTACCGGCTTGAGACGCCGCACGGCGTTGTCGCGTACTCCGGGGACTCCGCGATTTGCGACGGGTTGGTCGAGGCGGCTCGGAACGCGGACCTCTTCATCTGTGAGCAGTCGTTCCGCATCGGGTACAAGGACACGGCGCGATACGGCCACCTCACGCCGCGCGAAGTCGGAGAAGTCTGCAAACGCGCCGGCGCCGAGAAAGTCAGGCTGACTCATTACGTCGGACTCGATAAGGCGTCGGACGTCCTTGAGGAAATCAAAAAAGGCGGGTTTAATGGAGACGTAAAACACGCGAAAGACGGGGAAGAATGGACGGTCGCGTAAGCGCCTGTCCACAGGTGAGCCGCCCCCGTGTGGTACAATCCTTCCATACGGGGTTACCCCGTAAGAACTCAAGGGCAATGTTCTCGTTGCGTGAAAAAGTTGAAGCATAAGTTTTATTCATCATCGCGCCACCACGCGATGGTAATTTTCGTTTCTATTATGAGGACTCCCCTCACGTTGGTCCGCGCAGCGCGCTCTATCATCCAGAGTGTCGTAGGTCGCGCAATTTCATTCACAATCGTTGCCTTCTCCATGCTCTCCGGGGCGGCACTGTTTGCCATCCCGGCGGCGCACGCGGCGACGACCTGCCCCACGTCGGGAAATAACGTCACCATCGCGGCGGACTGCAGCTTCGATCCGGGGACGTATTCGTTTACAGGTACGTTCACCGTCAACCCGGGCATCTTCGTGACCGCAGGTTTGGCCGCGTCACCTGGGCAGGTTGTCCTTCAATCGGACAACTTCTTGATAAACGGGGGCTACATCAATGCTAATAGTATGGGCTATGCAGCCGGTGCCGGCCCAGCCGATGGCGCTGTTGGACAGGGCGGCGGCCACGGAGGTCAAGGCGGTTTCAATCCATCTTCCCCATACGGTTCCATCACGCAACCGGTCACTCTCGGTTCGGGTACCGCCGCGGTAGGGGCCTCTCCGTCAGTACCGGGAGCCGGCGCGATTAAGCTCATCGCCACCGGAAGTGTGACGAACAACGGCAATATCACTGCGAGCGGCGAGTACCCCGGCGCCGGATGTTCACATAATGGCAGTGCCGGCGGCTCGATCTGGATCATCGCCACCACGGTCCAGGGGACCGGCGTCTTCAATGCGAACGGCGGTCCTGGCCACTCTTGCGGCAGTGGCATTATGAGCGGCGGGGGCGGCGGGCGCATCGCGATCGAATGGAGCGTGGCAGGCACAGGCTTCCCGGTGCTCAATGCTCATGGCGGTTCCAGGACGTTCGGCGGACAGGCCGGTGGCGCTGGTACAATTTACTTGAAGGGCCCTGGCTCGACGTTCGGCAGTCTCACGATCGATAACGACACGTTGGGCGAAACCGGGGCCCAGACGCTGCTCGTCGCACCGTTGAGCCAGACGTACGATAACCTCTCGGTAAAGAATTACGCCCTGTTCGACATTACGGCCGGGTATACGTTGACGGTCAATCCTGGAGGCTCGATCAGCGGTAATAGCAGCGCCTGGATCAATCTCGTAGGTCCCTCCAGCGTTCTGAACGCCCCGTCGGTCACGTCCGCGATCAGCGGCGTGAGTGTCTCGTGTACAGGCCAGCTCGGTGTGGTGAAGAACCTCACATACTCGGGAGGAACGTTTGATGACAATGACTGCAACTTCTCGGCCGGTCTCGACAACCTGACGATCGGCAGCGGCGGCACCTTCCGCCGCGGTGCCAGCACCACCCGCGTCGTGACGGGGAATATCACGGTCCAGAGCGGTGGCAACATCACGCACAAGGCGAACTTGACTTCGAAGCTTTACACGGCTGATTTTCAGGCCACGAACATCACGGTCAACGCTGGTGGCGCCATTCATGGCAACGGGCTCGGCTACAGATACAACAATGGTCCTGGCATGGGCACCACTGGTGGTGCTGGCGGCAGCTACGGCGGTTATGGCGGCAATAACACCGTAAACGGCCCGTACGGCTCCATTACCCAGCCGTCGGACCTCGGTTCCAGCGGCTACACCAGTGTTGGAGTCTCCGGCGGCTTCGGCGGCGGCATGGTCAAGCTCGTGGCTTCAGGAACGCTCACCGTGAACGGTACCGTCGCCGCGGACGGCGTAGGAACTGACGGTGGCGCTGGTTGTTCACGTAACGGCGGCTCCGGCGGTTCGGTCTGGGTCGATGCTGCGACGCTCGCCGGCACAGGCACGGTGAGCGCCATCGGCGGCGACGGCTACACCTGCGGCGCCGGTGATTTAAGCGGCGGGAGCGGTGGACGCATTGCCATCTACTACGGTGTGAGTACGGCCACACTCACTCGCACCGTCTACGGCGGCAGTCAAACCAACTATTACCCCATGTGGCAGGGCGGATCGGGGACCATCTTCGAGAAGGGTGCGAGCCAGTCTTTCGGAAACCTGACGGTTGACCGTGGAGCGCGCACCTTGGATGCGCCCACGCCGCTCGTCGCGCCGACCACACAGACGTATGACAGCATCGCTTCGAAGAACGGCGGTGTGCTCGATATCCCGAGCGGATACGCGGTAACGCTGAATACCGGCGGTACCATTGGCGGCGGCGGTGCCTCCCGCGGTTCGGTGAGGGTGAGCAGCGGCGCCACGCTGGCTCTGCCGGGACCGTCCTTCACGATGAACGACGGTCATGTCGTCGTCTACGGCACGCTCGCCAACGTGCAGAACCTGACTGTACAGAACGGCAACCTCGACTATGTATCCGGCGCGTTTCCCGACCTGGTCAACGTGACCCTCGGTTCCGGTGGGAACTGGAGGTTTGCAACGACCGCGAATCTCAACCTTCCGGGTACGCTGACGATACAGAGCGGCGGCACCCTTACGCACTACAACAACACGAACACGCAGGCGTATACCGTCAATCTGACAGCAGCCAACGTGAACGTGCAATCAGGCGGTTTGATTGATCTGAACGCCCGCGGCTATACCCAACAGAACGGACCGGGAGCGGGAGTTAATCTTGGATTCCCATTTGCTGTTGATGGGTCCGGTGCTGGCCATGGTGGCGTGGGCGCTCCGGCGGGCAGCAGCCCGGGTGGCGGGACGTATGACTCCGCGTCGTCGCCTTCCCAATTGGGTTCCGGAGGCGGCAACGGTTACGGCCTCTACAGTGGTGGCACAGGCGGCGGCGCGACGAAGCTCACCGTTTCCGGGACACTTACCGTGAACGGGACCATCAGAGCGGATGCTGGCCCTGGCGGCCCCTATTATTATGTTTACTCTGGGGGCTCCGGCGGATCTCTCTGGATTGATACCGCCACGATCACCGGTAACGGGATGATCTCGGCGAAGGGTGGAGACAGCGGCTTCGGCGGCGGTTGCGGCGGCGGAGGACGGATCGCTATCTATTACTCCACCAACTCGTTCACGGGCGCAACGCCATCGGTCGCGCAGGGCACGGGGCCAGGATGCGGTGCTGGCTCGCTCAACTTCGTGCCGTCCGGTGACGTCATTCCTCCGACCGTGAGCGCCGTCACTCCGATCACTGCCGAAGTTGGTGTGAGCACGGCGTTCTCGGCCACGTACACGGATGCTGTGGGCGTCACGAGCTGTACCTTCTACGCCGATGGCGTGAGCCAGGGAGCGATGACGCTCGCCGGCCCGCCGACAAGCGGAACGGCCAGCAAGAACTACACCTACACGTCCACCGGGCCGCATACCGCCCAAGTGAAGTGCAGCGATGCCGCGACGAACGAGGGGACCGGTGCACTCACGACCATCACGGTCTCTGACACCGTGGCCCCGGATACCTCCATCATCTCGAACCCAACGGACCCGACGTCACTGACCACGGCCACGTTCACCTTCACGGCGACGGAGCCAGGCTCCACCTTCGAGTGCAAGCTCGACGCAGGCGCCTTCGTCCCCGGATGCATGAGCGGGGTGAGCTACAGCGGCCTCGCCGACGGCAGCCACACCTTCCAGGTCCGTGCCACTGACCCGGCCAGCAACGTCGACCCGACACCCGCATCGTTCACCTGGACCGTTGACACCATCGCTCCGGTCGTGGTCATCACTGCCCCAACGAACGGCACGCTCACGGCCGTGTCTCCGATTACGGTCGACTGGACCGTGGACGGCGTCCCCCAGGTCACCCTGACCTCTGAGGCTTTGGTCGAAGGCTTGAACACGATCACCCGTTCCGCGACGGACGCAGCCGGCAACACCGGCTCGGCCTCCGTGACCGTGACGCTCGACACCATCGCTCCGGTCGTGGTCATCACGAACCCGGCGGATGGCACGCTCACGAACCAGACCTCGATTGCGGTCACCTGGACAGTGGACGGCGTCCCCCAGATCACAGATCTCACCGCGACCCTGGCGAACGAAGGCGCGAACACGGTCACCCGCTCCGCGATGGACGCGGCCGGCAACACAGGCACCGCCTCGATTACGGTGAACCGTGACACAATCGCCCCGGACACCACCATCGCCTCGTCACCGGCGAACCCGACGACATTGACCTCGGCCACGTTCACCTTCACAGCGACCGAGCCTGGCTCCACTTTCGAGTGCAAGCTCGACGCAGGCGCCTTCGTCTCATGCGTGAGCGGGCAGACCTACAGCGGCCTCTCGTTGGGAAGTCACACCTTCCAGGTCCGCGCCATTGACCAGGTCGGCAACGTCGATGCGACTCCCGCGTCGTATACATGGACGATCACAGGGAGCACGATCTGCTCCTCGATTGCAGTGAATGGAGGGACGGTCAGTACCTGTATCACGAATCCTGACGGCTCGGCGACAGTGACGATGGTCGGTTCGCGAGGGAGGACCTACACGGTGACGCTGCCCGCGGGCACGACACCGAAAGCGCCGAATGCGACGATCATCATTACGATTCAGGATAGAGCGAGTCGTCCGGCAATTCTCATTCAGGCTACGCTTCCGGCAGGACAGACCAAGACCGCACTCGTGCCAAGGCCGAGCGGACGAGCCGGCCGGACGGTGTGTATCAACGACACGGCGAACGCACAGCTCCTCGTGAATCCCCGGAGGTGCCCGGACGCGCCGGGTCAAAAGCTGATTAATCTGCCCGGCAATTCCGGCACGATCTCGACGACCTTGAACGATGCGGTCGTGAGGACGATCGTGTACACACGGACCACGGTCACCGTGTCCGGACTCCTGCACAGTCTCGTTGAGTTCACCGGACATAAGGTGAAGTTCAACCGGCACCAAGTCGGCACAGGTTCGCATCCGCAAACCACGAAGGAGAAGGTCAATGGCGCGATCGTGAAGATCTTCGACCGGACCAGCGGCTCCTGCGGCGCATCGATCGGCTTCCAAAGCAACAAGTATGAGCAGATCTTCACCACATGCGCACCCGCGCTCTCGGACACGACCGACGAGGAAGGCGACCTGTGGCTCGATGATCTTGATGATGGCAGTTGGTTCGCCATCTCGAAGGATCCCGTGACTCAAAAGTACGCCGGCGCCGCCTTCCGCGATTTCGACCCGGATCTCGACTACGAGCCGCTTCAACTGATCGTCAGCGCAAATGGGAAGGTCTCTTCGGGAAAAACGACGACGATGAAAGGTTCGCTGCTCGACATCGTTGAACCCGAGAGCATCGAATGGGATAGCACTCAGGAGCTGTATCCGTTCGTTCTCGATGCGGTGGACGGCGACTGGGACATTACCGTCACGGTTACGCCGCCTGAGGGATTCACCGCCGATCATAGCTCTCTCTCCGATGCGGTAGAGAACTCCGTGGAGGCCCTGCAGTTCACGCTCACGGACGTGGGCAGCTGCTGGGAGTGCGGCACGGACGTCTCGTTCACGATTAAGCACAAGGGCAAGACCATCAAGCGCACGAGCAAGATTCGGACGCCGATGACCGAAGCCTTTGCGATAAAGAAGGGCTTGAAGGTAAAAGACCTTGAAGCCAAAGGCGTTGTCATCACGAAGAAAGGCGAGGGCAAGAAGGCCTCGCTCGCGCCCCTCCGCGCAGCGACCCTCATTCCTGCCACTGTCTCAGCTCGAACGACGATCGGGCCCAGGATGAAGACGCGGTCGCTCCGGTTGAGCGAAGCGATCGGCAGTCTCGTCCGGTCCCGATACACGCGCGCCCTTAGCTAAGGTTGCACCACACGGTCCATGAAAGAGCGGACTTCGGTCCGCTCTTTCATGCATCGCATCGCTGATTGCGTGGTATCATGGTGCCATGCGGCGCATCGTGTGCATCTTTCTCTTCCTGGTTCAGGCGACGGCGTTCTCCGTGGTGCCGGTTGCCGCGCAGACGGCGCCGGATACGGGCGCGCTAGGAGAGCTGATCAAGTCCAGAATGACGCCGCCGCCGATCGGAGCTTTCGAACGGGACGAGAGCGTCCCCGTCGCGCCGTCGGCGACGGACTCGGAGCCATACGTCCTCGACCGCGACCTCACGGGAGGGATCATGGCCGCAGGTGCAGCCCTGCTTTCGGCCATCGTGATCATTCTACTCGTCGCGATCGTCGCAAACTCGAAGCATCAGGGAGAATGAGCTATACTGCATCCATATGAACCCCTTTCTGCGCATTGCCATCGGTCTCGGGATCCTGGCCGTGGGCGCGTTTTTCGTAATCCGCACCAGGAAATTCATCGAATTCTTCGGTCCCATCGAGTGGGCAGACGCCAAGCTCGGGGGCGGGGGAACCAATCTCATGTACAAGTTCATCGGGCTCATCCTGTGCTTCATCGGCATTATCGTGGCAACGAATTTGTGGGACGCATTTCTGAACGCCACGCTGGGAGGTCTCTTCCCGAGAGCAGAACCCGAATAGTCTATGATCCTCCGTTCCGGCACGGAGCTTATCAAC
This sequence comes from Candidatus Uhrbacteria bacterium RIFCSPHIGHO2_12_FULL_60_25, assembly GCA_001791275.1. Taxonomy (GTDB): domain Bacteria; phylum Patescibacteriota; class Patescibacteriia; order 2-12-FULL-60-25; family 2-12-FULL-60-25; genus 2-12-FULL-60-25. The sequence goes on from MGEH01000004.1 coordinate 52,449, forward strand.
CCCGAGAAGGTGCTTCTGCACGTCGGGATCCGTGAACGCATGCGCGTGGCGGATCTGGGGTGCGGTGCGCTCGGGCACTTCGTGTTTCCCGCCGCACAGATGGTCGGTCCAAAAGGTCTCATCTATGCCGTCGACATCCAGCGCGACGTGCTGGACCAGGTCGGCCGCCGCGCGAAGGATGAACGGCTCGAAAATATCATGCCCGTGTGGTCGGATATCGATGTGTACCGTGCCACGCACATCCCGGACGGCGAACTCGACCTCACCCTTCTCGTGAACAACCTGTTCCTGTCGCAGAATCGTCCGAACCTCGTGAAAGAAATGGCGCGCCTCACGAAGAAGGGCGGGAAAGCCGTCATCATCGAATGGAAGACCATCGCGACCCCGATCGGACCTCCGGTCGAGCAACGCGTCCCGAAAGAAGACGCAGTGAAGCTCATGGCGATCCCCGAGTTTTCATTCATCGAGGAGTTTGAAGCAGGGGAGTTGCACTACGGCCTGCTCTTCCAGAGGACGGATGCAGCGCTTTCGTTTGACACACCGGGGGCGATCAAGTAGTTTCTGCGTCTGCAATAGGTATGAATCCACTCCTGACGCCCCAGTACTGGTTTACGGTCAGTCCGGTTCCGTTCCAGCCATGGGCGGAACGGTTCATCCTGGTCGCGTTCGTGGCATGCGTGCTCTTCGGCATGATCGCCTGGATCATCGAGCTCAAAGGGAGGTTTTCGAAACCCATGAAGCGCGCGTACGAACGGGTCGCGTCGCTGCTCTTCTGGAGCGGGGTCGCCGGGTTGTTCCTCTGGGGGTTCTCCTACGAACGCATCCCCGTGTTGAGCATGCGGTTCTTCTACCTCTTCTGGCTCGCGTGGGTCCTGTGGGGGCTCTGGCGCGTCTACACGTACGTGTGGGTTGAGATCCCTGCGCAGGAGCGCCGCAACCGGGAACGTACAGAACGTGAAAAGTGGCTCCCGCGTCGGAAGTGACATGACGCAGGAGAGACGCGACCTGGGCGCCCGCGGCGAAGACCTCGCTGCGGATTTTTTTGTGAAACGCGGATTCCGCGTCATTGCGAAAAACTGGCGGTGTCGCGCGGGCGAGATCGACCTCGTGGTTTTGAAGGGCGTGGACCTCCGTGTGATCGAAGTGAAGACCCGGAAGTCGCTCGGCGCCGGGTACCCGGAAGAGGCGGTCACGAACCGGAAGCTGGATCACATGGAAGCGGTCATCGTGGACTTTTTGGAACATCACCCCGGTTTGCCGGAAGACGTCCACTTCGACGTGCTCGCGATCGTGATCGCGCCGACCGGCGTTCCGTCATTCCGATACATTCCGGACATTGAGTGATTTTTTTGAGCGTCATTCCGACCGAGTCCCGCCGAAGGCGGGACGAGCGGAGGAGCCCCTTTCGAAAAGAAAACGCTCGGTACCGAAAGGGGTTCCTCCGCTACGTTCGGCCGTCGGACGGCCTCACTCCGGTCGGAATGACCCGGAGAGAAAGGCCTCCGCTCGGGATGACATGGGGGAGGGGCTTGACGAGACTCGATTGTTGGGTTTCACTGTCTGGCGGCGGCACACCCTGTGGATCAGGGTCCGTCCCCCCTCCGTGCCCCTCAAATCCGGGGTGTGCCGCCGCTTCTCTCGCCCTCGCATGATTTGCGGGGGTTTCTTTTTATGCGATGAACATCGCATCGCCGAAGGAATAGAAACGGTATCCCTGCGCGATGGCATCGTCGTAGGCCTTCAGGATGAGATCTCGTCCGGCAAAGGAAGACACAAGCACGAGCAACGTCGATTTTGGAAGATGGAAGTTCGTGATGAGCCCGTCTACGGTTTTGAACCGATAGCCGGGTGTGATGAATATGTTCGTCATCCCGTGGTCCGTGCCGCTCTCGAGCGCGCGGACCGTCGTAGTCCCGACGGCGATCACGCGGCCTCCGTCGCGTTTCGTCTGTGCCACGAGAGCCCGCGTCTCCTCCGGCACGTCGAACCATTCCTCATGCATCGCGTGCTCCTCGAGCGTGTCCGTCTTGATCGGACGGAACGTCCCGAGGCCGACGTGCAAGGTCACGGTCGCGAAGCGGATGCCGTTGTCTTTCAGAGACTGAATGAGTTCCGACGTGAAGTGGAATCCGGCGGTCGGAGCGGCGACGGAACCGGTCGTCTTCGCGTAGACCGTTTGATAGTCAGCGAGTGACACCGGCGTCCGTTCGACGTACGGAGGCGTCGGGATTTCGCCGACCGTGTCCGTCCATGCGAGGACGTCGTCTGCAGGCGCATGAAAGTCCACCGTGACCGTACCGTCGTCCTGTTTCGAGATGACGTCACACGTCCGCCCGTCGGAGAAGGCGATGGTCGAGCCGATGGCGATTTTTCGTCCGGGTTTGGCGAGGGCGAGCCAGTGAGGGCCGTCTGGTCTCAAAAGGAACAACTCGACAGCCTGATCGGGGCGACGCACCGCGTCGCCCCTACCCGAGGCGCGACCATGGAGTCGCGCATTGAACACCCTGGACTCGTTCACGACGAGCAGGTCGCCGGGGCGGAGGAATGAGGCGATGTCGTAGAAGTGATGATGCGTCCACGTTCCGGTCGCGCGGTCCAAGACGAGCAACCGCGAATGGTCTCGCGGGCGCACGGGTTCCTGGGCGATCCGGTCCTGGGGCAGGTGGTAGTCGAAGTCAGACGTACGCATACCGATCATCAGTCTTGCATATTTTACGGGACTTTGTTATCTTTCTGCGGCTTATGAAGGCCGATACCCACCCAACGTATTTCCCGAGTGCCAAGGTCGTCTGCGCCTGCGGCAATGCGTTTAACGTGGGTTCGACCGTGAAGGAGCTCCACGTGGAGCTCTGCGCGAAGTGCCATCCGTTTTACACCGGGAAGCAGAAACTCGTGGACACGGCGCGCCGGGTGGAGAAGTTCACCGAGAAGGTTGCGGCCAAGGCCGCGAAGGCCGCGGTCGGAGGGAAGAAGCAGAAGACGGTGAAGCGCGCCGCGATGAAGGCCGCGAAGAAGGCGCAGAAGAAGCCGACGCGGTTGGACGAGACTCTTTAGATGCGGGTTGGTGATAGACTCCCGTTCAGGGAGTCTTGTCATAGATAACGACCATGATCACGTCTGAATTAACCAAAGCGCTCGAAGACGCGAAGACGCGTCTCGAATCGCTCGAGGCGAAGATTGTCGCACCCGCGACGCTCAGCGACCAACGGAAGCTGCGCGAGGTTTCGCTTGCGTACAAGGCGACGCAACACGTCGTCCGGACGGGCGACGCATGGGCCACGCTCCTCGTGGCCAAGCGCGACGCGGACGTCGCGGCAGGGTCCGGGGACGCGGACATGCAGACCCTTGGTACGACCGAGCTTGCGCGGATCGAGCCGGAACTCGCGGCTGCGGTCGAAGCGTTTGAATTGGCGCTCATTCCGCCGGACGCGCACGACATGAACGACGTGATCGTCGAAATCCGCGCGGGTACGGGCGGGGACGAGGCGTCCATCTTCGCCGAGGACCTGTTCCGGATGATCGCGCGGTACGCGGAGAAGAAAGGATGGAAGACGGCGCTCGTGTCCGAGTCGCGGTCTGAAGCGGGCGGGTACAAGGAAGCAATCTTTACGGTCTCCGGAGAAGGCGCGTACGGTCGCTTGAAGTTCGAGAGCGGGGTCCACCGCGTGCAGCGCATTCCGGTCACGGAAAAACAGGGGAGGATCCACACGTCCACGGCCACGGTCGCGGTGCTGCCTCAAGTCGAAGACACCGAAGTCGCGATCGACGCGAAGGACCTCCGCATTGACACGTTCTGCGCCGGCGGCAAGGGCGGACAGAGCGTCAATACGACGTATTCCGCGGTCCGCATCACGCACCTGCCGACCAATATCGTCGTGTCGTGTCAGGACGAGCGCTCACAGGTGCAAAACCGCGAACGCGCCATGCAGATCTTGCGTGCGCGCATTTGGGAGCACGAAGAGGCGAAGAAGCGCGCGACGATCGAGGCGAACCGCCGTTCGCAGATCGGCACGGGCGACCGGAGCGAGAAGATACGCACCTATAATTACCCGCAGGACCGCATCACGGACCACAGAATCAAGCATTCGTGGCACAATATCCCGACGATCCTTGGCGGGGACCTGGACCAGGTGATTAATGCGGTGAAGAAGGGAAAAGTCGGAGACGACGACGAAAATGTCTAATTTCTAATTTCTAATTTCTAAAATCTTATTTCGCGTAGCGAATTAGAAATTAGGAATTAGTAATTGGTCATTCGACGACCAACGTAGGAGAATGCAAACGTATGGATGCCATCATCATGTGCGCGGGACGCGGCACGCGAATGCGGCCGATCACCGACTCGATCCCGAAACCCCTTGTGCCCATTTTGGGCAAGGGGTCGCTCGAGCGGACGCTCGACATTCTGCCCCGCGAGGTGGACCGGGTGATCCTCGTGGTGGGCTACCGCGGCGACCAGATCCGCGATCGCATCGGCACGGAGTGGAAGGGGAAGAAGATTACATACCTCTCCCAGCAGCCGCTCGACGGAACCGGAGGGGCGCTCCGACAGGTCGAGCCGTACCTTGAGAGCGACCGGTTCCTCATCATGAACGGGGACGATCTCTACTCGGCCGTTGACCTCGAAAAACTCGTCCAGTCCGAGCGAGGGGTACTCCTTTTGGAGACTCGTCTCGAGAAAGAAGAGGATGCGTGGACGAAAGACGAAAAAGGCCTTCTCACAAAGCTCCGCCGCATGCCGGCGGGGGAGCGTGGGCTCGTGAACATAGGCGCGTACTGTCTCGACCGGAACTGGTACCGCACGAAACCCATCCAGGTGCCCGGAAAAGCGAACGAATGGAGTCTCCCGCACGCGCTCCTTGAACTCATCGCCATGGGCTCCCACGTGTCTGCGGTCCCCGCGACCTGGTGGATGCCGGTCGGTACGCCCGCAGAACTTGCAGCCGCGGAAGCCGCGTTGCGTTAGTCAGGGCGGGTTGACATGAGGCCGATTTTCCGGTATGGTTGGATGTCTGTCACTGCGGACGGTCCGCACTGACGGAACAGAGACTTCGACGGAGGGACTCATGCGACCTTTCAACAAGCTCATGACGGCATTTCTCCTCATCGGAGGGTGCGGAGGAGATCGGTTCGAAACCGTGCCGTTCCCTGATCCAGACGCCAATCCCGACGATTCCGGAAAATCGGATCATGGGAACGACGGGTTCGGTGGCCATGCCGGCGTCTCCGGCAGTGCAGGGTCGGCAGGACAAGCCGGCCTTGCGGGCGCTGCAGGCGAAGAAGCTGACGCGCGAGCCGATGCGGACGTCGACGCGGCCCAAGACGCGGACCACGACGTCGAACAAGACGTTGCGTGGGACGCGAAAGACTCGGGCACGGAGGACGTTGTGACGCCCATGGACGCCAAGGACGTGTACGCCCCGGATTCCGGAGACGCCGACGCATCGGACGGTTCCATCGAACCGGAATGCAAGGTCACCGGCATACGCGTCCGGATGGACGCGGTGAACGGGAAGACGATCGTCCAGGCCAATGCGGCCATTGGCGACGCATCATCGTTTACGGACGGCGTGTGCAAGGTCGCGGACGATCGCGACCCGTCGAACTCGTCCTTCGAGTGCTGCCTCTCGATCGAGCCCTCTGGCGTCGTGAAGCTGTGGCTCGACTTCGTGTTCTCGGACGGCACGCACGCCTGCACAAGCACGGCCTCGGGTTGCAGTCCGCTCACGCAGTACTCGATCTGGTTCAACGGCACCCGGGTTCAGCAGCTGTATATTTCGAACAACTACCTGCCGAACTGCATGTCACCCGGCTGCCAGTGGTACGTCTACACCGGGCCATAAGGGTCTTTTCCACCCCCCGTCTCGCTTCTATGCGGGACGGGGGTTGTCATTTTCCAGGGATTTTGTTATTCTCTCCGCGCTTAATCATCCCACATCGTATCCATCCAACGGTCGCGACTCCTGTCCCGCATTGCGGGGTTCAGCGACCGGGGTACGAGAGGAAATAAGGAGTATCTATGCCACCTATCCCATCCCTCACGGACCTCCTCCAGGCGGGCGTCCACTTCGGCCACCAGACGGCCAAGTGGCACCCGAAGATGAAGAAGTACATCTTCGGCGAACGCCAGGGGATCCACATCATCAATTTGGAAGCGACGCAGCAGGCGCTCGAGCGCGCCGCCGCCTTCGCCAAACAGACCACGGCCCGTGGCGGCGTCGTCCTCTTCGTCGGAACGAAGAAGCAGGCGTCTGACCTCGTCCGAGCCGCTGCGACCGCGGCCTCCATGCCGTACGTGAACAAGCGCTGGCTCGGCGGCACGCTCACGAACTACGTGAACATGGCCCAGCTCCTCCGGAAGTACAAGGAACTGAAGCGGAAGCTCGAGAAGGGCGAACTCGGGAAGTACACGAAGTTCGAACAACAGAAATTCGCCGAACAGGTGGAAGTGTATGACGACAAGATCGGCGGGCTCGCCGACCTCATGCGCATCCCGGACGCTGTTTTCATCTTGGACATCCGGAAGGACAAGACGGCGCTCGATGAAGCTCAGCGCCGCGGGGTCAAGATCATCGCCATTACGGATACGAATGTGAACCCGACCGGCATCGAGTACCCGATCCCTGCGAACGACGACGCCGTGAAATCCATCGAACTTATCGCGAACCTCATCTCGGCTGCTTGCAAAGAAGGTCGTGACGAGTGGGAGAAAGCGCGGGCACGGCTTGGCGGGTCGCTCATGAATCAAAACGCTCCGACAGAAAAAGCAGCCGCATCACTATGATCGACGCAAAAATCGTCGCAGACCTTCGTGCCATGACAGGCGCTGGCATCGTCGAATGCAAGAAGGCGCTCGAAGAGGCGGGTGGCGACATGAAGAAGGCAGTCGACGTCCTCCGGAAGAGCGGAGCAGCCAAAGCCGCGAAGAAGTCCTCCGAGCGGCAGACGGCCGAAGGGGTCGTCCACGCGTACGTCCACTCGAACGAGAAAGTCGGCGCTCTGGTCGAACTGCAGTGTGAGACCGACTTCGTGGCGCGCACGCAGGATTTCAAGGACCTCGCGCACGACATCGCCATGCAGATCGCGGCGACCGACCCGGTCTGGGTATCTCCGGAGACGATCCCTGCAGGCGAAGTCGAGAAAGCGCGTGCGTCCTTCATGGCCGAACCGGACCTCGCGAAGAAGCCGGAAGACATCCGGGCGAAGATCGTGGAAGGGAAACTCGGCAAGTGGTACGCCGAGGTCACGCTTACCAAGCAGCTCTGGGTGAAAGACGACTCGAAGACCATCGAACAGCTCGTGAACGAGAAGATCGCGACGATCGGGGAGAAGATCGTGATCGCGCGGTTCTGCCGGTTCCTACTGTCGGCCACGCCGTCCGTTCGTGAATAGAGAAGGACCCCGCCTCAGGCGGGGTTTTTCGATACTGCGTCATCCCGAGCGTAGGGCCGTCCGACGGCCCGGAGCCGAGGGACAGTTTTCAGACATCTAGATCTTCGTCTGATCGTGGCAGGAATAGCGTCAGATCAATCCAAGGCGGATTGAGCGACCCGATGAGTCGTTTTTTCTTCTCCCGTCTCCAGCCTTTGATCTGCTTTTCACGTTCAATTGCTTCTCCCGGCGTGTCATGGATTTCGAAATAGACTAATTTCGTGCACTGTTTTTCAGTTGTGAAGCCACGATTCAGTTTCATTCTATGCTGGACAACCCGATCGTAAAGATTATTCGTCACCCCGATATAGAGCACTCCGATGTCACTTGCCAGGATGTACACGTACATATAGTCAACCGGTGTCCTCATCCGTTCGATGAGTGATGCGAGATAGAGCTTGGAGGGCTCGTCGAGGAGGCCTAACGCATTTGAAAACTGTCCTTCGGCTTCGGGCCGTCGGACGGCCCTACGCTCAGGATGACACATGGGCGGGGCACTCGTCTGGGATGACGTTAATGTTCGCAAGGTCATATCTATTCAGTCTCAAACATAAAACCACACGTCAAGTGTGGATACGTGCTATACTCCCTGCACATCGAGGGGCTCTTTTTTATTCATCCCTCGCACTTTCTCTCTGTATGCCGAAGTTCGTCAAACGTCTCAAGGACACATTGACGCCGCACATCTTCCACACCGTGTCCCAGCACCACAGCTGGCTCACCATCATCGGCGTGTCGTTCGCGCTCATGTCGCTCGGGTTTGCGCTCGTACTCGTCCGGCTCTACAGCCGCATCCTGGTCCTCGAGGCCGCGATCAACGTGTTGGCGTCGAAGTAACATACATGGGCCAGGGGTGCTACAATGCGCCCACTATGCCCCGCATCGCCATCAATGGATTCGGCCGGATCGGCCGGAACACGTTCAAGGCCGGGTTTGGGAAACCCGGGTTCGACGTCGTGGCCGTGAACGACCTCACGGACGCAAAGACCCTCGCGCACCTCCTGAAACACGATTCCACGTACCACGCGTGGGACAAGAGTGTCTCATCTGACGCGACCAATCTCATCATCGAAGGGAAGAAGATCCCGGTTCTGGCCGAGAAAGACCCAACGAAGCTCCCGTGGGGAAAGATGAAGGTGGACGTGGTCCTCGAGTGCACGGGCCGCTTCACGTCGGAAGAAGGCGCGTCGCAACACCTGAAGGCCGGGGCCAAGCGCGCGATCATCTCCGCGCCGGCGAAGGGCGGGAATGTCCCGACCCACGTGATCGGCGTCAATGAAAAGGACGCAGGGAAGTCGAAGCTGATCAATAACGCGTCCTGCACCACGAACTGCATCGCGCCCGTGGCCGCCGTGATCCATGCCGCGTTCGGTGTCAAGAAAGCGATGATGACTACGATTCATTCCTATACCGCGGATCAAGTCTTGCAAGACGGACCCCACAAGGACCTGCGGCGCGCGCGGTCCGCCGGCCAGAATATCATCCCCACCACCACGGGCGCGGCAATCGCCACCACGGAGGTCATCCCGGAACTGAAAGGTCTCTTCGACGGCATCTCCATCCGAGTTCCGACGGCATGCGTCTCGTTGGCCGACTTCACCTTCCTCGTGAAAAAGAAGACGACCAAGGAGGAGGTGAACAGCGTTTTGAAGAAAGCCGCGATGAGCCCCGCCTTCAAGGGGATCGTTGAGGTCACCGAGGAGGCTCTGGTGTCGTCGGATTTCGTCGGGAATCCCGCTTCGGCCATCGTGGACCTTCCGTTCACCCAGGTGGTGGACGGGGACATGGTGAAGGTGCTCGCCTGGTACGATAATGAGTGGGCCTATTCGGTCCGACTTGCCGAAATTGCCGTGATGGTCGGTCAGTCGCTGAAATGACGATGAAATTGCGTCCACTCCCGCCCGGCAAAGACCTCGGCTGTCTCCGGATTTACGTCCGCGTGGATTGGAATATCCCGCACTCCGGTGAGATGGGCGAGGAAGAGTCGCTCAAGATCACGCGGTCGTATCCGCTTCTCTTCAATCTGCGGAAGCGGGGCGCGATCGTGTTCGTCCTCACGCACCTCGGGCGGCCGAAGGGTCGCGACAAGACGTATTCGACCAAACCGCTCGCGACGCTGGTCAAGGTTCATTCGGGTCTTCCCATAACGTTCATGGACGTGGACCTGGCGAGCGACGCGGGCAGGAAGAAGTTTGCGCGGGATGTCGACGTCTACACACCTGGCGACGTCGTCCTACTTGAGAACGTTCGGTTCCAGGCGGGCGAAGAGACGAACGATCCGAAACTGGTCGCCGCGTACGCAAAACACGCTGACGCATTCGTGAACGACGCGTTCGCGTCGTGCCACCGGGCGCACGCGTCCGTCACAGGACTCGCGAAGGCGCTCCCGTCATTCGCCGGGCCGGCGTTGCTTCAAGAAGTCTCGAAGGTCGGAAAGCTCCTCGAGAGACCGAAGCGGCCTTACCTTGCCTTCATTGGCGGGTCGAAATTGACGACTAAGTTACCGGTCATTCAGTCGCTTTTGAAGACGGCGGACAGGGTCTACGTCGGCGGCGCCATGGCGCACGCGTTTTTTACCGCAAAGCGGATGCCCATCGGCGCGTCGTACATCGAGAAAGAAGGCGTCTCCGACGCGAAGAAGATCATGGGCCATCCAAAGCTCGTCTTGCCTGGAGACGTCTGTGTCGCGAAGAAGCTCGCGCCGGGCGCGCGGCCGCGCTGCGTCGCCTTGTCCGCCGTGAAGAAACAGGACGTGATCGGCGACATCGGGACGGAAACCATGCGCGCATGGGCGAGCGATATCCGTACGGCGAAGACGATCGTGTGGAACGGTCCGGTCGGCGTGACGGAACTCCCGGCGTTCTCGCACGGCTCGCTCGTGCTCGGCCGCGCGATCGCCGCGAGGTCACGGGGGAAGACCTATGGCGTCGTCGGCGGCGGCGACACGCTTCCGGTCGTGGCGCGGACGGGGATGTCGGAGTACTTCGACTTCATTTCGACCGGCGGCGGCGCCATGCTCGAGTTCATCGCGACACGCGGGAAGCTCCCGGGTCTCTCTGTCTTATCCGGTACCCAGAAGAAGGGGATTCCAGCGGTCGTCCACTCAAAGAAGGAACACGGGTCCGCATGCGGTCCAACATCACGAAAGAAGTGCTAATATTTTAACCCATATGAACCTCCCAAAATCTCTCGTCAGTCTCTTGAGCGTCCTCACGGTCGCTCTCACGGTCTTCGTCGGCATTAAAGCGTGGAACGGGTACGCGGAGCATTACCGCATCGGCGTGGCCGTGCGCGACCGCGACACGATCACCGTGGGCGGCGAAGGCAAGGTCTCGACAAAACCCGACATCGCGCGCGTGAGCCTCGGCGTTCAGTCCGACGCGTCCACGGTCAATGCCGCTCAATCCGACAATACGAAGAAGATGAACGCGATTATTGACGCGGTCAAAGTTTTGGGCGTGGCCAAGGAAGACATTACGACCGAGAACTACAACATCTATCCGAGGACCGAGTGGAAGGACGGGCGCTCCTCGATCGTGGGGTACACAGTGAGCCAGAACGTGTCGTTGAAAGTCCGCGATCTCGACAAGGTCGGGGACGTGCTGGCCAAGGCCGGGGAACTGGGCGCGAACCAGGTGGGCGGCATCTCGTTTACGATCGACGAACCGAAGCTCCTGCAAGACGAAGCGCGGCTCAAAGCCATCGCGGACGCTCGAAAGAAGGCGGACGTGTTGGTCGGCCAGCTCGGACTCACGATCGTGAAGGTGGTGACCTTCTCGGAGTCCGGCGGGCCTACGCCGCCGCCAATGCCGTACTACGCCAAGTCGGCCGACATGGCCCTGGAAGCCGCGGCTCCGCCGCAAATCGAACCGGGCCAGCAGGACGTGGTCTCCAACGTGAGCGTGACGTTTGAGGTGCGGTGACGCCCGCTACAATCCAAAGAGTCCAATTTTATCCAGGTTTTTTAAGGTGCTTTTTGATCGTGACCCGGCGAACACGTTTCTCACCATGAGTGCAATTTCATCCTCGAATCCTACTATTTGACCATCCACTATGCGTTTTTTAAAAAGAACACGGTCGGTACTCTGAGAGACGGCAACCTGTTCACTTTCACGATCTTCAATACGAATGTTCGCCCTTTTCAGGCGTTCTTCAGCTTCCTGGGGTGATATATTCGGGAATGCCGCTTGCATTCTTCGTTCTATTTCGTCATGAAACCAGTCGTTGACAGCATGTATCGGTAAGAATTGATTGTTTAAAATGTACTGCTGTAACGCACGAATTGTTTCATTCGTTTTTGCATTTCTAGCGAGCAATTCGTTTACCGATTCCTGCTCTTCATGCGTTCCCGTCTCCGGCGTTTCAGCGGGCGTCGTGGTCTCTTCCACTTCCTCCGCCACGTCGAACGAGGGCCACGAGGTCCGCTCCGGGCCATGGCCGAAGATCGTTTCGACTGTTGTGCGCGGTCCGGTCGTCTCGATCTTCGCGGCGGAAAGCTTCGGGGAGGTGATGCGGAATGCGGTCACTCTTCCTCCTGAACCGTAGTCCGGGTTTTGGTCCCACTTGTCGCCGGAGAAAAACCCGAACCGGTCGTGAAAGAGCTGATAGAGGAAGGCGCGTTCCGTGACGTCCGTGGACTGTGAGATGAATTCCTTCCAGATGTACTCGTCAAGCTCATACCTGTACCCTTCCCGTTGCCACTGGGTGATGATGTTGTCGAGTGAGCGGATGGAGAGTACTGATTGTTTCAAGAAGTAGGCTAGCGGCCGGTCCCGACCTTGCTTGAACATGGCATCCTGCACCTCATGGCCGGCGAAAAGATCCTGGGTCACGCGCGCGACCTTGGCGAGCTTCCAGAGCTGTGAAAGGGATCCGTCCGGCACCGTGATGTCGCCGTTCTTGTCCATGAGGCGTGAAACGAGGAGCGTGAAGAGTTCGTCTTTCGGATCCGCTTCCGTCACAGTACCGACTGTTTTCTGCGGCAGGTAGTCATACTCGAGCTTGTACAGACGCGAGAGTAGGGCAGGGTCCATGTCCTGGCGGTCCACGTATCGGTCGTCGCCCTGGTTCAGGTTGCCGGTCATGAGGATTCCGAACCCGGGCTTGATGGTGATCTTCCGACCCGAATCCTGCTGAACATCCACGGTCTCGCCCGGTCGGCGCGTGAGAATGTGGTTCAGGCTGATCAGGACCTCGTGTGGGATGGCGTTTACTTCATCAATGATGATGGGTCGGCCTTCGTCCATCGCCTTGTAGATGGGCCCCAGGAAGAAATCAGAAACTGTCCCGCCTTTCGCGTGTGTAAGATACGTCTGTAAGATACGGTCGTGTGCGAGGTGTTTTTCCTGGTCGGTCGCATTTTTATGATCGGCGACCCATGTATCGTACTTCCGCTCAACGTCGTTGATGAACGAATCCAGATCTTTTTTGTCAATCTTATCGATCGCGAGTATCTGGTGACCGTAGAGCTCGGCAAGTGACGTATGTTTCGAGCCGCAGATGACGAGCGCTTCCTTGCCGAGATACTTCTTCGCCACGTGCATGGCGAGTTCGGTTTTCCCGCTTCCGAGGTGGCCATAGATGAGCACGGGTTTTCCGGCTAGGATGTGAGTCACCACGTCGTCGGCTTTCTCCCTCACGTACGGCGTCTCGACAATGCGCCCCCTCGTGAGCTGATGTCTGTACTCTTTTAATGCAGACAGGTGGATACCGTAGAACGCCTCCGGATTCGCGCCGGTCATTTTTTCGATCTCATCCTTTTGAACCGCGATTTTTGATCGAATTTCGTTCAGGACCTCGAGCTGTGTGGCGGTCGGCGCGTCTTTGATTGATGCGAGTATGTGGACCTCTTCCTTCCGGTGTTCTGCGATGGTGCGCTGTACTATCCGATGTTCTCGGAGCGCTTTCGCGAGATTTTTTAACCGGAACCCTTTCAGTACGCGTTCTGCCGAGAGCGGATCACCGAGGATGCTTTCGGCTTCAAGTTCCAACTCGTTTTCGCGATCTTCGGCCGTCTGGAAAATAATTTGATCCGCAACATTTTCCATATTTTGGAGGATCTCGGTGCGCGTCTCGGGTTCCGATCGGGCTTTCCGTGGAACCCCGGTCAGCTTGTAGATTTCACGCGAGGCAGCCTTGGATTTCCGCATCGGAACCTCGGCTTTCTGAACCGTCTCTTCGACCTCTTTCCACTCGTCCGCCGTGAGCAGCCTGCCTTGGCGTTTCACGATGGTCACGACGAGCTTCCCTTTCATCGGGTCCCCGGGTTCCGTATCAGAGACCGCCTGGACCTGATACTTCACGTTTTCAACCGGCGTGATGGGGGAGTCCGGCGCGAGTTCCAGGCTTTTCATGTTCGCGCGCGACGACCGCCAGCCGATCAGCGTCCCATCCTTCTTTTTGATCGGTACGAACCGGACGTTATTAATAATGCCCTCTTGTTCGGGGCTCTTTGGCGCTTCCATGCGTAGTCCGGGAGGACGCGGCATATGTACGCCACAGTATAGCATTACCAAGAACGGTCAACCGCCACATTTTCTTGTATGTCCATGTGATTGATGTGACTATTTTTGCTCAATGAAGCCATTTTTGCATGAGATGTCCTGCGAGGGCTTGACAGAATTATCAATCTGTGATATTCTTCCCGGTCCAGTTGGTTCACGCCTGCTGGTCAAGAAGGGTCTCACGACCAATCAATTCGAAGGTGCTGTGCCCCAGGTCAGCAATGACTCAAGGCCCATGCACGTTTGAGCCACTGGACAGCCGGCGACGGTGGACAGTGGTCTGGTCGGGACGCGAGAACGTCCCTGATTCAGCCGGATACAGCTGCGGATGAATCCGGGTTAGCCACACCCTGATTCAACCGTCCGGAACGCGCGTTTAGCCACAACGTCGCGATTCAGCTGAAAGCGGGACTGTGCCAGATGTCCCTGCGTAAGACGGCCGCATATCTTTCCCGTCAAAACTCCCGGCCCAGGCGTAAAACCCTGGGCCCTTCACTCTCTCCGTGGGTTACAGCTCACTGTTCTCGTCTCGAGCCCAGTGAGGTGCAACCCGACGCTACGTGTCGGGGGAGGTCGGCTCCTCCAAAAGCAAATCGGCCAGGGTCATGTCTTATGGTCAGACCGACCACGATGACCCCCCTGGCCTCCACGCAGCTACGTACGCGATTGGTTAGCCACACCGATCCGTCCGTTGGTTCATTCCGTTAGCCATACGGAATGTAAACGCTGAAGCGGATCCTTCACATAGGGATCCGACCCAATTCTCAAGAGCTCCTGATGTAAAAGTCAGTTGAAGCTCGAGAATGCGGGGGTCAAAAGCCGTCTCGGGGAAGACACCACCCCAAACCGACTGGTGCTGACACCAAACGCCGTGCTGCAAGACATGGCGTGTCGGTCCAAGTTCTAACCCCCTCAGGCAACTGAGGGGGTTTTTCTTTGTCAGGGGGACTTGACAAAATCGGCAATCTGTGATAAAGTTTCCGGTCGTACATTGTGTCTGGATTCCCAGACGAAAGGCCACTGTCATGCCCCTTCTGCTATTTCATTTATGACGGGTGCAGTCCGATCAATGCACGCGTGAAAAATCATGGGTTAGCCACACCCATGCCCGCGGATGACGCGCGAGTCGTACGAATTCGTCCAGTTTTAGGTCCGT
Organism: Candidatus Uhrbacteria bacterium RIFCSPHIGHO2_12_FULL_60_25; assembly: GCA_001791275.1. GTDB lineage: Bacteria > Patescibacteriota > Patescibacteriia > 2-12-FULL-60-25 > 2-12-FULL-60-25 > 2-12-FULL-60-25. The sequence continues at coordinate 67,539 of MGEH01000004.1, forward strand.
ATCTTGGTCGTATAGGCCCTCTCTGTTTAGCCACAGCAGAGTGACACGATACGGAAAACCGGGACGACGATAAACGCGGATGCATCGAACCTTTCGGAACTGCACTCGTGCAATGGCGCGTCGTGCTGAAGGGGGTAGACCCTGACAGTACACGTCGCAAGACGCGATGGAATCCATGTTTCATCACGTCGAAACAGGTTCTCAAGCGCCCTCGGATACTCTCCGGGGGCGTTACACTTTTTACAGACTCACATCGCCCAGGTATTTTTTCAGTGCGAGTGTGATGGCCGGAGCCAGGCGGGAAAGGTCTGTCCCTACGACTTCGCCGCGTGGTTCTGCCCTTCCGTCATTCCAGACCTGATGAAATAGTTGTTTTTCAATCTCACCGACGCGTCCGATCTGGAATGCCCGCACGACGATCCCTTTTTCGTCCGTCCAATTGTCCACGATCGTTCGCGTTTCCTCGGGCGTTCCGGTTCCGCCGTCCGTGATTTCAAACACGATTTCCAGGATCCTTTTTTCCTTGATTTTTTTCAAATCAGCCGGTGTGAGTGATTGTTCAATGTGTGAGAAGGGAATTGAGTCAGCCGTTCCGGAGAGATTCTGTCCCAGCTGGGAGACGGCATTGATCATTGCGCCATCGTCTGTGCCGCCCGCACGGGATCCGTCGAGCGGCTTGACCAGTCGCGAGGAACTCCCAAAGATTCGTACTTCCGTATCAACCGTGAGTTTTGATCCTGTTTGCCTGCGCGTGAGATTCAAGTAGCTGTTGAATTCCCGGAGCGATGAGAGCAGGAGAACGGTCGTGCGTTTGAGTGTTTCAAACTTCTGTCCACTGTCCTCGAACATGGACCCGGACGTATCCGCCACCAGCCGCACACGGATGAGTTCGGGTTTTTTTACAAGCGTTTCTTTCGTTGTCATGCGTTGCATCACCCGCGCTTCTTTGAACTTTCCCTGTTCCAGTTCCGGATATTTTTTGATTGCTTCCTCCACGTCCAGTTCGCCGGTCTCGTAATATCCCTCCATCCCTCGCGCGAGCCCGCGCGACGACCCGAACACGATCCGGCGCCAGAGGTGCGACAGTTCGTCCAAGTACGGCGCCACCTCGCCTTCGAGCCGGCGAAACTCACGCTCGTCCGGCGACAAGGGTTTCTCAACCGGTCCGGGTCCACGTCCGATCTCTTGATCGGGACCGCCTTGTTTCGCCTGTTTCGCTTCTTCCGCCCTCTGGTCCTCTTTCGTCTGTTTCACCCAATCTTCAATGTTCGCATCGTCGATCTGGTCAGGTGAGTTCTTATCGAACTCATCATAGTCTCCGTCAAACGGACCTGATGGTTTTCCCTCACCTTTTCCCTTTCCTTGACCCTCACCCTCACCTTCACCCTCACCCTCACCCTCACCTTCACCTTCCTTCGGAGGAGGGGGGAGTTGCGGTTCCCATTCATCGAGGTCCTTGTATAAGAGTTTCAGAAAGATGGGCTCCAGCGTCTTCTTCATGATGAAATATCGCTGACGCGCGACGTTGTCCCGTCCGGCGCGTGGGATGAGCTGTTGCTGAATGAGGTCGTGGATCCGATAGGATTTCCCCTGCAGCGTCACGGTCCGTTCGAGCGCTTCTTCAACATCGTCAGCGAGCGTGAGCTCTTCGTCCGGCACCATAACGCCTCGGAGGAGTGCGTAGAGAAATTGAAGGTGACGCGGTTTGTCCGCGTAGTCGGTTCCTGGGAACAGTTTCTCTCGGTAGAGGCGCTCCACTTCTTTTGACGCTTTTTCACCTTTTGAATAGCGCGGCGCATTTCGCGCCACGAAATGGTTCACATAGATGTCGTCGAAAATGTTGTAGAAGGTGTGGTGGATGCGGTAGGCGGTCTGTTCGGCCGCGTTCATGGTCTTGGTCGGGTCTTTTTTGCTCACTGGTTTGCGTTTTTTCAATTGCTCCATCACCTCCGGATGTTCGTCGCCGAACGCGGCCTCGAATTTTTTCATGATCCGCGCACCCGTGCCTTTCGCCTGGGCTCGGATGGCATCGAAGTGTTTCAGCATGCCGTACGGGTCGCGCGCCAGGTCTCGAAAGTGCGACAGTTCGTGGAGCACGGCCCAGAGAATCTGTTCGCGTGTGCACTGTTTCTCGGCGAACCAGCGGATGTCCAGATGTATCTGACCGTTCTCGAGATTAATGAAGAACGCATTCGATATCTTGAATGTGGGGGAGATGTCTTTCGCGAACGTGAGGAAGAAGTTCTTGTAGGAGTCAACCAACTTTTGCGCTTCAAGGCGATATTTTTCCAACAGCTCCTTCATTTCTTCTTCCGTCATCTCAGGTTTGCTCTCATCGAAGGATTTTGCCTTTCCTCCCTCAACCCGCCGGACATGTCGTTCGGGGGAGGCCGTTGGACCTTCGAAGGATTGCTTTGGCATGGGAATCCGTCCCATCATAATGGCAAAACGCCACGCGTGCTACAATGGCGACCTATGCTGCTTCGTTCCTCTCGCATTTCCTCGGTTCGTGCGCGCGAAGCGCTCGACTCACGCGGCAACCCTACGGTCGCCTGCCGTGTGACGCTCTCGTCCGGCGCGTCCGCCGAATCAACGGTCCCGTCCGGCGCGTCCACGGGGTCGCATGAGGCGTTGGAACTGCGGGACGGCGGGAAACGGTACGGCGGCAAAGGGGTGCTGAAAGCGGTCAAGAACGTCAACACCGACATCGCGCGCGTCCTGAAAGGCACGGACGCAAAACGGCAAGAGGACATTGACCATGTGATGCTGGAGCTTGATGGGACGCCGAATAAGTCGCGTCTCGGCGCGAATGCGATCTTGGCCGCATCGCTCGCAGTCCCGCAGGCGCTCGCGATCCACCGCCGCATCCCGCTCTGGAAGTCGCTCCGCGAGACGTACCGCTTCGTCCACTCCGCGTCGCTCCCTGTTGCGACCATGAACGTGCTGAACGGGGGCGCGCACGCGAACTGGTCGCTCGATGTGCAGGAGTGCATGATCGTGCCTCGTCAGCGTTCAATGTCTGAACGTGTGCGCGCGGGCGCCGAAACGTTCCACGCGCTCGCGAAGATTCTGAAAGACCAGGGATTCACGACCACGGTCGGAGACGAGGGCGGGTTCGCGCCAAAGCTCAAGAACGTCGAGAGCGCATTCCAGCTTCTGATCCAGGCGATTCGGAAGGCCGGGTACCGTCCGGGCACGGACATCGCGCTCGCGACCGACGTCGCCTCGTCCGAGTTCTACGACAAGCGCGACAGGGTCTACCGCTGGAAGACCGAGGGGAAGGAACTCACTGCGTCAGAGCAGTTGAAGCGCTTTCAGCTGTGGCAGGACATGTTTCCGCTCATCTCGATTGAGGATCCGTTCGCGGAAGACGACTGGGAGGCATGGAAAAAGTCCGTCCCCGTCCTGAAGCAGAAGTCCGTGATCGTGGGCGACGACTTCTTCGTCACGAACGTGGAGCGGCTCCGTCGCGGCATCGCCGAGCGCGCGGCGAACGCGATTCTGATCAAGCTGAATCAGATCGGGAGCCTCACCGAGACCGTCGACGCGATCATGATGGCGCACAAGGCCAAGTGGGCCACGAGTATCTCGCACCGTTCCGGCGAGACGGCGGACACGACGATTTCTGACCTCGCGGTCGCGTGCGGGTCCGAGTACATCAAGACCGGGTCCTTGTCACGGTCCGACCGCGTGGAGAAGTACAACAGGTTGATGGAGATCGAACTCGAAATGGGGAGATAGCTATGCAGTCACCGTTGGATATCGGGAAACTGGTCAGGATCATCACAGAGAAGGTCCCGACCAAACGACACGCGCTCCCGCGCGTGGTTTTTGTGGTGGGCCCCACGTCGTCCGGCAAGACCGCGCTCGGCATTCGTCTCGTCAAGGAATTCGGCGGCGAGATCATCAATGCGGACGCGCGGCAGATCTACCGCGATCTCACGATCGGGACCGGGAAGCCAGCGGGGAAGCGGACGAAGTGGAAAGGCCATACTACGTACCTCGTGGGAGGCGTGCCGCACTTCCTCATGGACTTCCTGCCGCCGGACAAGACGTACTCCGCGGCGCAGTGGCGCGAAGCGGCGCTCCGCGCCGTGAAGGGCATGGCGAAGCGCGAGGCGCTGCCCATCGTGGTGGGCGGGACCGGTCTCTACATCTCGTCCCTCATCGACAACTACCACTTCCCGGCCGTGGCGGCGCAACCGGCGTTGCGTTCGGCGTACGAAGAGAAGCCGCTCGACGAGCTGGTCCGCCTCCTTCTCACGATCGATCCGGGCGCGGCCGGGGTCGTGGACCTCAAGAACAAGCGCCGCGTGATCCGCGCGCTCGAGGTCGTCACGTACACGGGGAAAAAGTTTTCCGAACTGCGTACGCAGGGAGAGCCGCTCGTGGATGCGTTCCAGGTGGGGATCCGTTTTGAGAAGGATGAGCTCTTCCGACGCATTGACCGGAGCATTGACAACATGGTGGAGGAGGGGCTGATCGACGAGGTCCGGAGCCTCCTCCGCCGCGGGTACAAGGCGAGTCTCCCGAGTCTCTCCGCCATCGGGTATCAGGACGTCGCTCGATATCTTACCGGTGAAATCACGCAGGACGATGCGATTGCGCTCATCAAGCGCCGCACACACCAGTACACGAAGCGCCAGTGGACCTGGTTCAAGCGCGACCCGCGCATCCGATGGGCGAAGAGCGAGGATGAGGCGGTGGAGATGGTAGGGGAGTGGCTGGGATCATAAAAGTGTCATCCCCCCTCGTGTCATCCCGAGAGTAGCGAAGGCCGTCCGACGGCCGAAGCGAAGTCGAGGGACCCCTTTTCCGTAACAACTGTGGGGCCAGATTGATTCATTTCGGGTTGAAGGAAGCAATGAGCTTCTCCGACGTAGAAACCGCGTTCGTTCCGTTCTGCCCGGGTAAGGAGTGAGCCGATGCGCGACGCTGTTCCGGCAGTGATGAGGTATAACGGGAAAGGGGTCCCTCCACTCGGCGCGTCGGACGCGCCTCGGTCGGGATGACTCTTAGTGGGGCCATTCCCTCGGGAAGACATACTTTGTTGCGTGTCCATCTCCATTCAGTCTCAAACATAAAACTACACGTCAAGTGTGGATAAACGGTAATGCTTTTACACGCCGATAACTTTTTTCACGAGTTCCTTCGCCTTCTCCGGATTCGCGCGACCTTCCGTGGCTTTCATGACGCCGCCTACGAACCACATGAGGACGTTCTGTTTTCCGGCGCGGAGTTCATCCGCTTGTTTCGGGTTCGCGTCCACGATCCGACGGACCTCGCGCTCCAGATCCGCGTCGCTCATGTTCTGACCCAGGTTATGTTCCTCCATGAGCTGCGAGGGATCGCGTCCGGTCTCGGCCATAAGTGCCAGGAGCCGCAACCCGTTCGCGCTGTTGATCTCGCCTGCGAGGAGCAGGTGGATGAACTCGGCAAAGTCTTCGGCGGACAGTTTCAGGTCTTTGATCGTCTTGTTCCGCTCGGCGAGCAGTCCCGCGAGTTTCGACGTCAACCATCCACCGGTGAGCTTGGCGAGCTTCGCCTTGCGCTCCTGCACGATGTCGCCGCCGCTTTTCGTCTGGTCGTCCGACGCCTCGATCCAGCCTCCCAATTCGCCCATGACCTGCTCGGCGTAGTCGGCCCAGCCTTCGTTTGAGATCAAGAATCGCGCGTCCGACTCGCTGAATCCCCACTCGTCCATGATGCGGCGGCGCGTCGCGTCCGGGAGTTCGGGGAGACGCGACCGCATTTTTTCGCGTAGCGCGACCAGGTCTACCGGCGGCAGGTCGGGTTCGGGGAAGTACCGATAGTCGGCCGCGCCCTCTTTCGTCCTCTGTTCGACGGTCGCGCCTTTGTTCTCGTCCCACCCTCTCGTCGCGCCGGTGACGGGCGGGGTGTTGGACTCGTAGAGGTCGGTCTGACGTTCGATCTCGTAGGCGAGCGCACGCTCGACCGCGCGGAACGAGTTTACGTTTTTGACCTCGATTTTTGGGTTCAACGTCTCCTGCGTCGGGAGTCCGTCTTGTCCGATGGGGATGATGGACACGTTCGCGTCACAGCGCATCTGGCCTTTCTCCATGTCCGCGTCCGAGACCCCGATGCGCCGCAGGAGGAGCCTCAACTCCTGGAGGAACGCTTTCGCCTCGGCCGGGCTCTTGAAGTCCGGCTCGGTCACGATCTCAAGGAGCGGCGTGCCCCCGCGGTTGTAGTCCACGAGCGTGCTCTTCCCGTCCGGCGTGTGCATGTTTTTCGCCGCGTCTTCCTCGAGGTGTGCGCGCGTGATGCCCACGCGGACGCGGTTCCGCGGCGGATCCTGGTCCGCCACGTCAAAATCAAACGTCCCTTCGGCGCACACCGGCAGGTTGAACTGCGAGATCTGGTACCCCTTGGGCAGGTCCGGATAAAAGTAGTTCTTCCGGTCGAACTTGGCGCGGTCCGGGATGCGACAGTGGAGCGCCAAGCCCGCCAGGACCGCGTATTCAAGCGCCTGGCGATTCAACGCTGGAAGTGCGCCCGGGTGGCCCGTGCAGACCGGACAGATGGCAGTGTTCGGCTCCGCTTCGCCATCATTCACATTTGCGCACGAGCAAAACATCTTGCTCGCCGTCTTCAATTGGACGTGGATCTCAAGGCCGATGATTGGAGCGTAGGGCATGGCAGGCAGAGTAGCGCAGCCATGAACGAGGAGCAAGAATTACGCCCGCGTCCTGTCGAGCGCCCTGTAGAGCTTCACCTGGAAAATCACGATGAGCGGAATGAACGCCGCCTGGATGATGCTCTGGACGAGGCCCAGGATGCCGCCGGCGACCGGACTCAAGCTCTTCGAATCCACGAGCACTCCGAGTTTCGAGCCGCCAGCGACGAGACCGACCAGGAGGACGGCGGCAGTCGTCACGATCATGATGAGCACGGCAAACACGAATCCAGCGGCGATCTGGCGCCAGAAGACGGCCCAGAAGCGATTCTTGGTCAACGTCCACGATTCGGCGAGCGCGGCACGCCCTTTAAGGCCCTTCGAGAAGAGCGTCAACTGCGAGAAGCCGAGGCGGACGCCCACGTAGATGCCGGGGAGGACGAAGAGGAGGAGCGCGCCGAGCGTCGCCAACCCCTGGAGAGCGCCGATCAGGACCATGGGGAGCACGAACGCCTTCCAGTCGGCCGTCGTCTTTTCCGTCACCTTTGAACCGGCATCGAGCGCAAGCGTGACCTGGTAGAGGACAATGGACACCCAAATCGCGACAGCGATCGCCACGGCGATCTGGACGACGGCGGAGAGGACGATGAGCGACTCCTGGTTCCCGGGAATCGCGAGGTCCGCGAGCGTGAGGACCGCAGGGATGATGAGCCACGCGGAGTACCGGACCGTGGTATCCCATGTTTTCACGAACAGCTGCCATGAGTCTTTGATAAGAGCTCCGGCGGAGGTGAGGGGGGCGGGCATATGGGGAGATGATAGCAGGTTATGAGGACGAGCGCTCCTCCTCAAGGTCATCCCGAGCGTAGCGAAGCGAGCCGAGGGACAGTTTTCGTAACCTCGCGCCAATGAAAACTGTCCCTCGGCTCCGGGCCGTCGGACGGCCCTACGCTCGGGATGACACTTTTAGGAGGAAAGCTCGTCGAGGAGCCGCGTCATGTCGGCAGCGACGTCGACTTTCGTCTTCCCGCCGTCGATGACCATCATGCGCGTGCCGCGGGAGGTATATGGCGCTGTGACGTCCGGGCGCTTGAACCGTTCGGCGAGCGCGGTTTGGAATTTGGTGTGCTCGTAGCGGACGTCGTCTTTCTTGTCGCTCCGACCTGCGAGCCGGTCGCGCGCGAGCTTTGGGTCCACGTCCAGGAACACGAACACGTCCGGTACGCGCTCGAGCGCGATCTTGTTTCCGGGTAGGGTCAAGAGCCACTCGATCGTGACCGGTTCCCCGTTCCCGGTTCCCGGTTCCCGCTTCTCCGTCTCGTACTGCAACGGCTGGTAGGCGAGGGACGAGAGTAGCCCACGGTCCTGGATCACCCAGCACCCGGGTCTCGCGGCCAGGAAGGGGAGGATGAGGCGGCGGTATTGGACGCCGCGGTCCAAGGCGAACGCGTGGGACGCGAATGCCGCATCGTACGGCGTGTCGTTCCGTATGATTTCATTCCGGATCGCCCAGCCGATGCCGGCGTGCGTCGGTTCGGCGGCGAGGAGGACGTCCGCGACTCCCACATCTTCAAGACGCGGGAGCGTCTTCTCGCGCTCGCTCCAGTCCACGACGTCGAAGATTTTGAGGTTTCGTCCCTCTGCCCACGCGCGCGCGGCCGCAAGCAACGTCGACTTGCCCGAGCCGTCGATGCCGTCGATCTGGATGAACTTATTGTCGTCGCGCATAGGTTACGAATGATAACCCGTCCCGGTCCTCGCGCGCGATTTCCTTCCAGACGGACGGATCAATCGCAGGAAACGTCGCGTCTCCTTCGATCACGCGGTCTACGTACGTGATTTCGAGGCGGTCCGCCCTGTCGATGGTCTGCCGGTAGATCTCTGCGCCACCGATGACCATGACGTCGTTCTTCAGGGCGTCGTCGGTCGACTGAAAGGTCTGCACGCCGGTCGGGACAGGATAGTCCGGCTGCCGCGTGATGATGACGTTCGTCCGACCGGGCAGAGGTCGAAACTTCTCGGGGATGGACTCCCATGTCTTCCGTCCCATGAGCACAACCTTGCCCATGGTCAACGTCTTGAAATGCTTCATGTCTTCGGGGATGTGCCACGGCAACCGTCCCTCCGTCCCGATGACGTTGTTCTTTGAGATGGCGGCGATAAGCGTGATACTCATACGTGTCTCGGTCGGGGCGCACGCAGTGCGCCCGTACATCAGACGGCGATCGGGAATTCGATCTTGTCCTGCGGCTCGTACCCTTCGAGCCGCGTGTGCTCACCGGTCCAGTCGTAGATGGAGGTGAAGGGATCGGTCACGATGCGCGGCAGGGTCTCCGGCGTCCTCGCAAGCTGCTGCTTCGCGCCGTCCACGTGGTTCACATAGATGTGCGTGTCGGCGAGAAATCCGATCAGCCGTCCTTCTTTGAGTCCGGATTCTTTCGCGAGCAAATGGAGGAGCACTGCGTAGCTCGCGATGTTGAAGGGGAGGCCGAGCATGGTGTCGACCGACCGTTGGTTCCAGAGGAGATTCAGTTTTCCGTTCACGACCGTGACCTGGAAGCCGTAGTGGCATGGCGGGAGCGCCTGCTCTGGCAGGGCCTTGGGGTTCCAGGCCATCACGATCATCCGGCGATCGTTGGGGTTCGACTTCAACCGATCCACGACCGTCTTCAGCTGATCAATACCTTTCTCCGCGTAGTCCGTGTCCCAGTTCTCGTACGGCGCGTCGAAGTGCCGCCACTGGAACCCATAGACCGGACCAAGGTCACGCTCCTCGGCCATGCGCTTCTTCGACGCTTCGTCGTGGCCGTACGGCGCTTTTTTCGGGTTCGCCCACTCGTTCCAGATGGTGCACCGCCGGTCCTGGAGCCATTTTTTGTCCGTAAGACCCTTGATGAAAAATTCCAGCTCCACGCGGATCGTCTTGAACGGCATCTTCTTCGTCGTGAGCAACGGAAACCCGTTTGCCATGTCGTGCTCGAACATGGCGCCCGCGACCGTGATGGCGTCCACGCCAGTGCGATTTTCTTTGCGTTCACCGTGGTCCAAAATGCGGCGGACGATATCGAGATACGCTTTCATAGTCGATAGTCGATAGTCGATAGTCGATAGTCGATAGTCGATAGTTTACCCTGTTGAGCCCCAGCCGCCACGCGTTTCACCTAGCGCCGGGCCTTCCTCGAACGTCACGCGGTCGCGTTGGAGCACGATCGCCTGCGCGAGACGCGTGCCGGCTTTCATGTGGACCGCCGCGTCTCCGGGATTCCACACGTAGATCAGACATTCGTCGTTCGGACCGCAGTAGTCGGCGTCCAGCACGCCTGTCTGGTTGCCGAGCCGCAAACCCGTCTTTTTATAGAGCGATGAGCGCGGGAAGATGAGCATCACGTGGTCCGGCGGGAGACCGAAAATAAGTCCGGTCCGGAGGAACGCAGACGCCTTGGGCGCGACGGTCGCGTCTTCGATGACAGCGAGGTCAAACGCGGCCGCCCCGTCCGTCTGATACGCGGGAATGACGGCGCGCGGGTCGGTTTTTGTGATTCGTACGATCATGTTCCTCGTCACTCCGTTCCTCGGAATGACAAATTTTTCTTGATGTCGAAATGTTTCATGAGATCGTCAATCTTCGCTTCCAGTTCCGCGACCGTCCCTTCGTTCGCGATGCGGACTTTCGCCCGTTTGATGACCTCCGGGATCGTGACTTCGGTGGGCGCGCGTTCCTCCATCATGAACTGTTCCCACGTGAGGAGCGATTCACCCGCTTTTTCGCCGCGACGCTTCATGCGGTCAAACCGAAGTTTGGGATCTGCGTCAATGGCGACAAGCACAAAATTGGGGAGCGGTTCGAGCGGGGCAACGTCGTCCACGCGGCGAATGCCGTCCACGATTGCGAGCGTGGCGCCGCCAGTCATGCCTGTCTCGAGTCCCTCGACTTCGCTCAGGACAGGCTCCGTCGAGAGAACCCCGCGCGCCACGGCGTAGGCGAGCGCATTTTCGCCGAACTCCTTCCGGAGGGCCACGGAGAGCTTGATCAAATTGTCCCGAGACTTCGGAATGGCGAGGATGTCGAGGACCTGTGACAGGTACTCGCTGAATTTAAAAATGCGTCCGCCGTAGCGTTTGCTCATGTACGAGGCGGCATGGCTTTTTCCCGAGCCGGCCGTGCCGACCAAGCCGATGATGAGGTGGGGCATGTTCTAGTCCAAATCGTAGCGACCGAGATCATCCCATGCGGGTGGAGGGGAAACAATGTGGTCCGTGGAGAGCCTGCCCCGAGCGACGTCGAGGGGTGGTCCGTGGTCTGCGCCGGTCTTGAACCATTTGGAGAGGCGGGGGCCGGTCTGGCGCGCGTAGTTCGACTTCAGGTCCTGGCCGTAGATCTTTTCCGGAGTCGCAAGCATGCGTTCGTAGGCCATGAGGCAGATGGGTTGGCCGTCGCGGAGCACGCTCTCGTGGCCAAATGCCTCCACTTCGAGGACCACGATATTGCCGCGTTCCTTGTCTTCCTCGTGCCAGCCGAAGCCGGGATCGAAGAATCCGGCGAAGTGCGCTCGGAACTCACCTTTCGAGGGGTCGTAGTTCGCCATCTCGGCCGCGAGATGCGGAGGGACGACGATGCGCTCCTTGGTTGCGAGGATGTAGAACGTCCCGGGCGTGAGCGTGAGCTCGCCGTTCCGCGGCTGGTAGATGGGTTCGAAGAACTCGCGCGGGTCATGGTCGTATTTCGCGGTGTCGAGTACGTTCCAGGCGCCCGGGTGCGATCGCCAGCCGATGACGTCGCCTGTCCAGCCGGCAGTGCCGGCGGGGCCGTCTTCGCCCACGAGATCAATCGTCATCGTCACGCCGTCCTGCACGATATTTTCGTTCGACGCGATGGGGCGTCCGCGTCTGTCGCGAAGGAGACGGTGCTTGTCGTACGCGAACTGGTGGTCGAGCGCATTCAGTTTCGCTTCGCCGGAGAAAAAACGTATCTGGTTCACGCGATCGTCCGCGTGGAGGCGCACGGGGAAGCTCTTCGGCACGAGCTCGATCCAGAGCGAACCCGCGTAGCCCGCCGGGATGTTGTCGAAGCGGGGCAGGCCGTCCGCAACGAGTCTCGCCCGCAGGTCAATGCGCCCGGACGACGACTTGTTGCTCACCGACGCATGGATCGACTTCGGCAGTTTCAGCGTCTCTTTGAGCTTGATGAGGTAGATGCCGCCGCGTTCGAGCGGCAGGTCCAGGTTCGCGGTGTAGAGCGCGCCGCGGGCGATGATGTCGCGGATCGGTTCTCCCGGCCGCGGCAGGTACGACCCCCGCATGCGGTACACTTCGTCCGTGATGGTCAGGTCCAAGCTCGACGGCTGGATTGCGTCGTCCGTCGCGCCCTCCACATACCCCGCCTGGAGCATGTCTTTCATCATCTGGTAGGGGAGCGCGCCGGGGCGGTTTGCCATAATCCGGCCTACCTTAACGGAAGAAATTCAAAAATCCAAATTCGAAGTTCGAAATTCAACATTAAATTCCCGACACGTCTACCTTGATCCCCGGGCCCATGGTGGACGTCAGTGTCACGCTGTTGATGAACGTCCCTTTCGCCGTGGCGGGCTTGTTCTTCTTCAGGGCGTCGATCAGGATCGTGAAGTTCTCGAGGAGCGACGTCGCGTCCAAGGACGCCTTGCCGATCGCCTGGTGGATGTTGCCGGTCGCGTCGTTCTTGAAGGCGACCTTGCCGCGCTTCAGTTCCTCCACCATCTTCTTCACGTTCGGACTTACGGTCTCGGTCTTCGGGTTCGGCATGAGGCCTTTCGGACCCAGGATCTTCGCGACCTTGGCGAGTTTCGGCATCATGTCGGGAGTCGCCACGGCCACGTCGAAGTCGATCTTCTGGGTCTTCGCGATTTCATCAATGAGCTCCTCGCCGCCCACGAGGTCCGCGCCGGCGTCTTTCGCGTCCTTTTCTTTTTCACCCGTCACGAAGGCGGCCACGCGCTTGGTCTTCCCGATCGAGTGGGGGAACACGAGCGTGGAGCGCACGGACTGTTCGCTTTTTTTTACGTCAATGCCCAGGTTCACGTGGCACTCGACGGTGCTGTCGAACTTGGCGGACCCGGTCTTCTTCACGAGCTCAATCGCCTCGGCTGGGGCGTAGAGCTTCTTCGGATCAATGAGCTTTTTTAGCTCCTGGTAGCGCTTGGAACGCGGCATAGGTCTTGTGTGGTGCAAACCCCCGTCTGACGGGGTCCCACGCTAAGGATTTAGTGGCGTGATTCTAAACGAAACCCGCCTCGGGGTCAAGAGGCGGGTCGTTCAGGCTACGGCGTGGTCCCGGTTGCGGTCGTGGGAGTGGGCGCCAGTTGCGCCTCGAGCTTTTGGATTTCCAGCAGCAAGTTGTCGTGCGCGGTCTTGAGCTCGGCCATCTGGGCATCGCGCGTTTGGTTCGCCTGGGCGAGGCCGTCGAGTTTGCCAGAGACCCCCTCAAGTTCCGTGTAGGTTTTGTCGCCCAGCGTCTTCATCTGGGATTGGACCACGTCGATGCGGAAGTAGAGGACTGTGAACCCGATGACCATGAGGATCGCAAGCACAACCGGCACCCATATCATAGGTTTCATTCCTTCGGCCCGCATTGGTTTGTCTTTCGGCGGCATGGCCGGTTTCGGCATCGGCCCGTTCGGAGACGTCCTCTCGACTCCGCTCGAGGCAGGCATGACCTTTGGCGGTTGGACCGGCGGCGGTGGCGTTGTGGGTTTGGGGGCGGACGGCAGTGGACCGAGCGCGCCCTGTGGTTGGTTGTCCATAGGCAGATATTATAGCACTCAAAACAAAAACCCTCGAGCTTCCTCGAAGGTCTTCGTGTCTGTCAGACGACGGTCAGTCCCATCTGCTTGGCCGTGCCTTCAACCTGCCGCATGGCGGCTTCGACCGTAGCGCAATTCAAGTCAGGCAGTTTCTTTTCGGCGATCTCCCGGATCTGGGCCTTCGTGACCTTGCCCACCTTTTCCTGGAGCGGTTTGCCCGAGCCCTTCGTGATCCCGGCGGCCTTCTTCAGCATCTCGGCCACCGGCGCGATTTTCAGGATGAAGCTGTACGTGCGGTCTTCGTATACCGTCATGACGAGCGGCACCACCTCGCCGCGGCGTTGCGCCGTGGCGTCGTTGAATTTCTTGCAGAACTCGGCGATGTTCAGCCCCTGGGGGCCGAGCGCCGTACCGACCGGAGGGGCCGGGGTGGCGGCACCACCGATGATTTGCAGCTTGATGATTGTCTTTACCTTTTTTGCCATAGGGATTGAGTGCTTGTGTGCATGAGTGCTTGTGTGCGCGAAATTTCCTCGCACTCAAGCACTCAAGCACTTTTAGTTCGTGTAAATGATGGACTCATGAGAAGCGCACGAGCCCATGTTTTCACACGTCTATATTTTTTTCACCTGGGTGAAGTCGAGTTCCAACGGCGTCTCTCGTCCAAACATGGAGACGAGCACCTTAACCTTCCCACGCGCGCCGTCAATCTCGATGACCTTTCCTTCGAATCCCTTGAATGGTCCGTCGCCGATGCGCACGGCCATGCCGGCTATGAGGTCAATCTCCACTTCCGGCGCTTCGCCCGCGCCTTTGCGCTTCAGGATCGCGTTCACTTCCGCTTCGGAGAGCGGGGTCGGGGTCGTCCCGGTTCCGATGAACCCGGTCACGTTCGGCGTGTTACGCACCACGTACCACGAGTCGTCCGTCACCGTCATCTCCACGAGCACATACCCTGGGAATATCTTTTCTTCCACGACTTTCCGTTTCCCGTTCTTGATCTTGATCTTCTTTTCCGTTGGCACGAGCACGTTGAAGATCTTGTCGCCCATGCCGAGCGTGGCCACGCGCGTGCGTAGGTTCTCGGCTACGTTCTCCTCGTACCCGGAGTAGGTGTGGATGGCGTACCAGCGGCGTCCGTACTGGACTGTCTGCTTAGGCATAGGTCGTACAGAGCGTTACGGCTTTGGAGACTCAATCGGCGGGAGTTGGAGTCCGCCCTCGTCAGGGGCAGGCGCAGGGGATGAACCGGCAGGTTGCGCTTCAACTTGGATGGGCGTGGGCGTCCCTTCGATTTGCGGCGTCACGTCCGGCGTGACGGGCTGCTCCGTCTCGACCGCGTTCTTCCGCGAGAGCGCGATCGTCACGGCGCGCGACAGTCCGAAGTCGAGCGCGGCGAAGAACACGGCGAGCGCCGCCGACGCCACGATGACGAGCAGCGAGTAGCGGATCGTCATCTGGCGCGACGGCCAGGTGACCTTCTTCAGTTCGCCGATCGAACTTCGCAGGTAGTCGCGGATCGAGGTGATGGGGTTGGACATTGTGTTGCAGGACGTCTGGACGTCAGATCGTCGGGTCTTAAAAACCCCGGCAGGGGTTTGGTATGCAGAGGATACCAGGGGTTGGGGAGGATTGCAAGGGACAGTCTTACACGTCTAAATTCGCCGTTTTCGCGTGTGTCTGGATGAACCGTTTGCGCGGCGCCACGTCCGCACCCATCAGAATATCGAACGTTTCGTCGGCCGCGGCCGCGTCGTCGATCGTGACGATCTTCATGGTGCGCGTCTTCGGGTCCATCGTCGTCTCCCAGAGCTGCTCGGCGTTCATTTCACCAAGCCCTTTGTAGCGCTGGATGGTGATGCCGGAGACTTTCGTGACGCCTTCTTCTTCGCTTTCAGCGGGTGCCATCTCTTCCTGTTCGGGGCGGACACGCGGGTCCGCCCCTACGATTTTCATGGTCTGCAACGTCTTCACGATCTTGTCGCGCTCCTCGTCTGAATATGCGTAGTGGACTGCCTTGCCTTTTTGGAGGCGGAAGAGGGGAGGCTTGGCGATGAAGATGTGGCCGGTCCGGAGGAGTTCGGGGAAGTAGCGGTAGAAGAGCGTGAGGAGCAGCGTGCGGATGTGTGCGCCGTCCACGTCCGCATCGGTCATGAGGATGATTCGCTCGTAGCGGAGCTTCGTGATGTCGAACTGTTCGCCGATGTTGGTCCCGAGCGCAATCAGGATGTTCTTGATCTGCTCGTTCGACAACATCTTGTCCAAGCGCGCGCGTTCCACGTTCAGGATCTTCCCTTTGAGCGGCAGGATGGCCTGGTACTCGCGGTCGCGGCCCTGCTTTGCAGAACCTCCGGCCGAGTCGCCCTCCACGATGTAGAGCTCGGTGCTGTGTGGGTCTTTCGATGAGCAATCGGCGAGTTTGCCCGGCAGCGTCAATCCTTCAAGCGCGCCTTTGCGCAGCACCGTGTCGCGGGCCGCACGCGCTGCTGCCCGAGCACGCTGGGCGAGCACGCATTTTCCGACGATCGCTTCGCCGTCGCGCGGGTGCTCTTCAAGGTACGTGGCGAACGCGTCTGACATCACCGTCTCCACATACCCGCGCACTTCGGGGTTGCCGAGTTTCGCCTTGGTTTGCCCTTCGAACTGCGGTTCCGGAATTTTTACGGAAATGACGCACGTCATCCCTTCACGCACGTCGTCACCCGTGAGATTGTCATCCTTCTCCTTCAGGTACCCCTTCGTCCGCGCGTAGTTGTTGAGCACCCTCGTCAATGCGGTCCGGAAGCCTTGGACATGCATGCCGCCCTCGGGGTTCCAGATGTTGTTTGTGAACGCGTAGAGCGCTTCCTGGTAGTCCTCGGTGTACTGAAGTCCGATTTCGATTTCGGCTTTCTCGATCTTCTTCTCCACGTAGAACACGTTCTCGTGTTTGGCCTGCTTCGCGTGGTTCAGGTGGCGCACGTAGGAGGCAACGCCGCCTTCAAAGTAGAACCCGTACACGTCGCGACGTCCCTTCTCGCGTTCGTCCGTCACCACGAGCTTGATCCCTTTCGTGAGGTAACACTGCTGGCGGAAGTGGTCCAAAATGCGCTTCAGGTCGAATTCGAGCGAGCTGAAAATCGTCGCGTCCGGACGGAACGTCACCAACGTGCCGTGGTTCCTGCTCTTGCCGATCTGTTTCACCTTGCCCTTCGGCTTGCCGCGCTCGTACGTCTGTGTGAATTCACCGCCGTCGCGTTCTACGACCACGGTCAATTCGTCCGATAGCGCGTTTACGACGGACACGCCAACGCCGTGAAGTCCGCCCGAGACCTTGTAGCCGCTTTCGTCCCCGCCGAACTTACCTCCGGCGTGGAGCTTCGTCATCACGAGCTCGAGCGCGGAGACTCTGAATTGCTTATGGGTCTCGACCGGAATCCCGCGACCGTTGTCGTGCACCGACATCTTGCGGTCAGGGAGGAGCGCCACCGTGATCTCGTTCGCGTGGCCGGCCATTGCTTCGTCGAACGCATTGTCCGCCACTTCCCATACCAGGTGATGCAGGCCGTCCGGGCCCGTGCTCCCGATGTACATGCCCGGGCGCTTGCGTACCGGGTCGAGTCCTTCCAGGACCGTGATCTGTTCCGCGCCGTATGCGCCTGCCTTTTTCTTTGGTTCTTTTGGAGCCATAAAACTGGAGGTAGCTTAAAGGTTAATCAAGACTGATACAAGAGAGCAAAAGTGCTTGAGTGCTTGAGTGCGAGAAGCTCCATGCACTTAAGCACTCAAGCACTTTTCTCCCGTGCTATCATAGTCGCATCCATGGCTGAAAATCGCATCGGAGGAGGGTTCACGGAGGGCGAGCTCAAGTTCGCCAATGTGTACGTGCGCCATCGCATCCTGTTACGTCAGATCGGGTACGGGTCGCTCATCGGCATGAACGTCATCCTCTGGAGCGTGGCGCTCTGGGGGTTGCTCGATGCGTACGCCATTTCATACCCGCGCGAGTCGCGCATCTCGAGCGAGATCGCCCAGAACCAGTTCATCGCGACCCAGCTCCAGAGCAACCGCCCGCAGAGCATCCAGGCGTCGGCCGTGAGCGTCTTCCAGGGGACGGACGACCGTCTCGATTTCGTCGTCCAAGTCTCAAACGGCAACAAAGACTGGTGGGCGGAGTACACGTACCGGTTCAACGTGAGCGGCGAGATCACGCCCGCGCGGAGCGGGTTCATTCTTCCCGGGGAACAGACGTACCTTGGGGAGTTCGGATTCAAGCCGGCGACGAAAGGCTCGCGGAGCGGGATCCTCACGGTCGACAATATCCGGTGGCACCGCGTGGACCCGGCCGTCGCCGGGAACGATTACGCGGCGTGGGCCACGCGTCGGTACGCATTTGAGGCTCGCAACGCGTCGTACGTGTCGAACTTGGAATTAGCCGGTAAAAAATATTCGCGGACGTCGTTCACGCTTGTGAATCCCACGGCGTACGGATACTGGAATGTGAAACTGTATGTGGTCCTGAAACGCGCGCAGACACCCGTCGCCGCCACGTCCATCACGCTCGAACGCGTGAAGGCGGGGGAGTCGCGCGCCGTGAACATCGATTGGTTCGACCGATTGCCCGGCGCCATCTCCGACACGGAAGTCGTTGCGGTCGTGAATTTGCTCGATTCAAGCAGTTACTTGCCCTCGTCTCCATAAGGAAGGTACAACGGAGCGCATGCGCTGGACCCACACATTCGTCCGACTGGACTGGGTGATGCTGCTCACCGTCCTGACCCTCATTTCGGTCGGGCTCGTGGTGATGTACGGCATCGGCATCTCGCGTCCCGAATCAAGCTTGTTCCTGTTCCAGAAGCAGCTCGTCGGGGCGGCGATCGGCGTCGTCATCATCGTGGGCATGGGATTCCTCGATTACCGCCAGCTGCGCGGCCTCGCGATTCCGATCTACGGGATCGGGGCGGCTCTGCTTACGTCCGTCCTCGTCTTCGGCCAGACGATCCGCGGCACCAAGGGATGGTTCGTGCTCGGAGGACTGTCGTTCCAGCCCGTCGAGGTCGCGAAGCTCTGCCTTATCGTGTTCCTCGCGTCGTACCTGTCGCGTTACGTCCACCGATCCATCCCGTGGCAGGCGCTCGCGGGGAGCTTCCTTGCGACCGCGCTCTATGCGATCCTCGTCCTTCTCCAGCCGGACTTCGGGTCGGCCATGGTGATGGTGGCGGTGTGGGCCGCGCTCGTCCTCTTCGTGGGGGTCTCGTGGCGGAACGCTGTCGTCTTGGTCCTGCTCGGCTCGGTCATCGCCGGGTTCGCCTGGTCATTTCTCCTGAAGCCGTACCAGCGCACGCGGTTCCTCGCGTTCGCGAATCCCGCGCTCGATCTGCGCGGCGCCGGCTACAACGTCACCCAGGCGCAGATCGCGATCGGGAGCGGCTGGTTCTTAGGCAAAGGGGTGGGGGAAGGGTCGCAGGCGCGATTGCGGTTCCTTCCGGAAGCAGCGACGGATTTCACGTTCGCCGTCGTCGGCGAAGAGCTCGGATTCGTGGGAATCACGTTCGTCCTCGGGCTCATGGGCTTACTCTTTTACCGTTTCACCCGTATCGCCACGGAAGCGGAAGATGACTTCGCCGCGCTCGTCATCCTCGGGATCGGCGCCCTCTTCCTGGTCCACGTGACCGTGAATGCGGGGATGAACCTGGGCGTGATGCCCGTGACCGGCATCCCGTTCCCGTTCCTGTCCGCCGCCACGTCATTTCTCCTCGCCATGGCGCTCGCGCTCGGCATCGCGGAGAGCGTGGCGGTGCGTAGGAGAACGCTTGCTTGATGGATTACGAATTACGAATCTCCTACGAATATACAAAAATACGAAATCATTTTCGTACATTCGTATATTCGTAGGAGATTCGTAATTCGTAATCCATCGTAATTTGTAACCATTCTCTGCGCTTGCTATAGTCCGTATGTATGAGCACCCCCTCCGCGCCGAAGATCCTCGCCCACTGTCCGCTATGCCAGACGGCGTATGAGGATCGCGCGATCCGGCTCCTCGGGGCGCAGGGAGCGTCCCGGATGTTTCATTTGACGTGCGCGTCCTGCCGCCACGCGGTGCTCGCCGTCATTCTTGAGAATCAACATGGCATCAGTTCCGTCGGTCTCGTGACGGATATGGAGGCGCAGGACGCGCTCCGTATGCACGACGTGGCGCCCATCACGGCGAACGACTGTGTGGCCGCGCACGAGGTCCTCGAATCGAAAAGCCGAGAGGTGGTGCAAAAGTTACTTCAAACCTGATGGATTACGAATTACGAATCTCCTACGAATATACGAATCTACGAAATTGAATTCGTAATTTAGTATATTCGTAGGAGATTCGTAATTCGTAATCCATCGTAATTTGTAACCATTCTCTGCGCTTGCTATAGTCCGTATGTATGAGCACCCCCTCCGCGCCGAAGATCCTCGCCCACTGTCCGCTATGCCAGACGGCGTATGAGGATCGCGCGATCCGGCTCCTCGGGGCGCAGGGAGCGTCCCGGATGTTTCATTTGACGTGCGCGTCCTGCCGCCACGCGGTGCTCGCCGTCATTCTTGAGAATCAACATGGCATCAGTTCCGTCGGTCTCGTGACGGATATGGAGGCGCAGGACGCGCTCCGTATGCACGACGTGGCGCCCATCACGGCGAACGACTGTGTGGCCGCGCACGAGGTCCTCGAATCGAAAAGCCGAGAGGTGGTGCAAAAGTTACTTCAAACCTGATGGATTACGAATTACGAATCTCCTACGAATATACGAATCTACGAAATTGAATTCGTAATTTAGTATATTCGTAGGAGATTCGTAATTCGTAATCCA
The DNA here is from genome assembly GCA_001791275.1 of Candidatus Uhrbacteria bacterium RIFCSPHIGHO2_12_FULL_60_25. GTDB lineage: Bacteria > Patescibacteriota > Patescibacteriia > 2-12-FULL-60-25 > 2-12-FULL-60-25 > 2-12-FULL-60-25. The sequence continues at coordinate 87,782 of MGEH01000004.1, forward strand.
ATGCTTGACAGTCTCGCCGGTTTTTCGTACCCTCCTGCCACTGAATATGGAGTCCCTCACCATCACCGCGTCGTCCCGCACGAAGCTGGGCCGCCAGGCCACGCAGGTCCGCGCGTCGAATGAGATCCCGGCCGTGATCTACGGCCACGGGGTTCCTGCGCGCGCCCTCTCCATTCCGTTTCCGGAGTTCCGGAAGGTCTACGCGAAGGCCGGCTCTTCGAGTCTCGTGGATGTGGCGATCGACACGCAGGCGCCGGTCAAAGCCATCATCAAGGACGTGCAGCTCCACCACCTCACCATGCAGCCGATCCATATCGACTTCCACCAGGTTCGCATGGACGAGAAGATGCATGCGACGGTGCCCCTGAAGTACGCGGGAGAATCCGAAGCCGTGAAGGCGCTCGGCGGGACGCTCGTGAAGACCATGGATGCGGTGGAGGTACAGTGCCTCCCGGCAGACCTCCCTCACGAAATTCAGGCGGACATCTCATCGCTGAAATCGTTCGACGATTCGATTACCGTGGCGGATCTCGTCCTGCCAAAGGGCGTCTTGGTCCTTACCGACGCGCGCCAGACGATTGCGACCGTCGAAGCTCCGCTCACGGAAGAGCAGTTGAAGAAACTCGAAGAGTCCCAGCTCGGTGACGTGACGGCCGTGAAGAGCGAAGCGGAACTCAAGAAGGCGGAAGCGGACGCAAAGGCTCTGGCGGAAGGGGAAGCTCCTGCGGCCGGCGCGGCCGTGAAACCCGGGGCAGCTCCTGCGGCGAAACCGGAGAACGCGAAGAAGTAATGGATTACAAACGGCTGGCCGACCAGTTGTTGGAGGCGTCGTCGCGGCACGCAAGTTTGTTTCTGAATCGCGTGGTGCGGTCCTGGTCAGCGGTCCTCTCCGGGGCCGTTTTGTTACTGGCGATTTCCGTGGCGTTCCTGTGGTTCGCGCTCCGTGAACCTGCGGCGGTCGTATCGAACGGTCCGTTCGTGGCGCCGACACTCGCAACGTCGACGGGTGACCTCGCGCCACGCGCATTGGACGGCGTCCTCGTCCACCCGTCGTCTACGAATCTCCTGCCTATCGGCGTGATGGTCGAAAATAGTTCGGACGCGTGGCCACTCCAAGGCCCTGCGCGGGCAGACCTCGTGTTCGAAGCGCCTGTTGAAGGGAGCATCACCCGCTATCTCCTCTTTTTTGACGCGTCCACGACCGTGGACGAAATCGGTCCGGTCCGCTCTGCGCGCCCATATTTCGTGGAATGGGCCGAAGGGCTCAAGGCGATGTACGCGCACGTGGGCGGGAGTCCTGCGTCGTTAGACCTCATCGCGTCGAAGAAGGATTTTCGCGACCTGAACGAGTACTGGAACGGCTGGGCGTTTTGGAGGTCGCCACGCCGCGCTGCACCGCACAACGTCTTCACGAAGTCCGATCTCCTCGTGCGAGCGGCGAACCGGAAGTCGTATGAGCCCGGAGACTTTACACACTGGTTCTTCCGTGAGTTTCCGACCTCGACGCGCGAGGGCGCGGTCGTGGACCGCATCACGGTCCCGTACGACGGCGCGTACCGGGCGTCGTGGGTGTACGATGACGTTACGAACGATTACGTCCGCTATCGGAACGGCGATACGCTCACGGATGCGGACGGCACGGAAGTTCGCGTGAAGAATGTCGTCGTGATTCTCACAGATGCAACCGTCTTAGACGACATTGGGCGGCTCAAACTCCGGACGACCGGCAGCGGGAAGGCGCTCGTGTTCCATGACGGGGAGAAGAAGGAAGCCACGTGGTCCCGTTCGGCCGGCGAACACATTCGGTTCTTCACGGTGGATGGTCTGGACGTCCCGTTCGCGCGGGGGAAGACGTGGATCTCTGTGATTACAAACGCTGCGGTATTTGATACCGTGAGTCCGTAGTGCGTGGTACGGAAAGTGCTTGAGTGCTTGAGTGCGAGCGGCACGCGCACCCAAGCACTCAAGCACACATCCCTCATGTCTCCTCGTCATCTCTCCATCACCGGCGGCACTCCCCTGAAAGGTGAGGTGCGTGTTTCAGGCGCAAAGAATGCGGCCACGAAGGAGCTCGTCGCGTCTTTGTTGACGAGCGAGCCCGTGACATTGACGAACGTCCCGAACATCGGCGACGTCGAAGTGACGCTCGCCATGCTGAAGCACCTAGGCGCGAAAGTCACCCGCACCGGAGGACGCGTAACTGTCCATGCGTCGAAACTGAAGACGTTCGCGGTCACGGAAGCGTTCAGCCGGAAGAACCGCATCCCGATCCTCTTGCTCGGGCCGCTCCTCGCGCGTTTCGGGAAAGCGAAGATCCCGGCGCTCGGCGGCTGCAAGATCGGCGCGCGTCCGGTGGACTTTCACGTCGAAGCGCTTCGAAAGATGGGCGCCACGATCGATTGCAATGGCGTCTACGTCGCTTCTGCGCCGGATGGTTTGAAAGGCGCGGTGATTGAACTCCCGTTCCCGTCCGTGGGCGCCACGGAGAACGTGATGCTCGCGGCAGTGCTCGCCAAAGGCACGACCGTGATCCAGAACGCGGCGGTCGAGCCGGAGATCGTGGACCTCGCGAAGCTCCTGCAGGGGATGGGCGCCATCATCAGTCTGGACGTGAACCGCACGTGGGTGATCGAAGGCGTGGAGTCGCTCCACGGCGCGAAGCATCGCGTGATCCCCGACCGCATCGAGGCCGCGTCGTTCGCCGTGGCAGCCGCGGTCACGGGCGGCGACGTCACGATCAAGGACGCGCAGCAGGAAGACATGCTGTCGTTCTTAAATGCGCTCCGTCGCGTGGGCGTGCCGTTCGATGTGCAGGAAGACGGCATCCGCGTGCGCGGCCCCGCTCGTCTCGACGCCACGACGCTCGAGACCGACGTCCACCCTGGGTTCATGACCGATTGGCAGCAGCCGTTCGTGATGCTGCTCACGCAAGCCGAAGGCGTCTCGATCGTCCACGAGACCGTGTACGAGAATCGGTTCGGGTATGCCGAGGCGCTCGCGCGCATGGGCGCGAACATCCAGCTCCACAAGGAGTGTCTGGGGAGCAAAGCGTGCCGGTACAAGAATAAAAATCAGCGCCACAGCGCCGTGATCGTCGGCCCGACCCCGCTCGTCGCCGCGAACATTGATATCCCGGACCTGCGCGCGGGTTTTTCCTACCTCATCGCGGCGCTCATCGCACAGGGCACGTCCAAGATCACCGGCATTGAACACGTGGAACGCGGGTACGAGAACATTCTCGGGAAATTGAGACGGTTGGGGGCGAAGGTGAAGGTTACATAACGCGATTCTCGTCGTGGTGCCCGTAGGGGCGACCCGGTGGGTCGCCCCGAACAGGACGAGAGAGCGTCAGTGATAACGGTCGGGGCGACCCACCGGGTCGCCCCTACACGGACCGCGTGATTTCTAAGAGTCTATTTCTCTGTGAGAGGTCTTTTATGATGTTCACCCTGGCCCCAGGGAACATTTTTTTCGCGAGCGCCTTCAGCCTCGCGGCTTGTGGAGGGTCGAACTCGAAGAGCATGACGCGGGGGAGGGGGTGTAGGTGATCCGCTATCTGTTTCCAGAGTCGTTCGATGAGCTCCGTGCCTTTGGGCCCTGCGAAGAGCGCGCGGCCGGGTTCATAGTCCACGACATCGCCCGTGAGACGCTTTTTGTCCCGGTCCGGGAGGTAGGGGAGGTTGGCGACCAGGACGAGCGGACGCGTTGACGGTCTCAATTCGTGTCGGACCTTGCGACCGAGTAGGTCTTCTTTGATGAAACTCATCCGTCCCGCGACCTTGTATCGAGCGGCATTCACTCTCGCGGTCTGTAACGCATGCGCATCCACGTCGGTCGCGACCACTCGCGAGCGCGGGAACTCGAGCGCGAGCGTCACGGCGATTGCGCCGCTCCCGGCGCCGATGTCGCAGAAGAGATAGTTTCCGTCGCGCTTCAGCGTCGCTGTCAGTCGCTCGATGAAGAGCTCGCTCTCCGGTCTTGGGATGAGCGTATGCGGTCCGACGACGAAATCCCGTCCGTAAAACTCTTTGTGACCGGTCAGATACGCGATGGGCTCGCGCTTCACGCGTCTCGCAACGAGCGATCGGAACTTTCGTGCGGGTCGGTCATGCACAGGCTCGTCCTCGTGCGCCACAAGCCACACGCGGTCTTTTTGTAAGACGTGCGCAAGCAGGATCTCCGCTTCGAGCCAGCCCACGCTCCGATCCGCAGGGCACGTGATGCGGCGGGGTTGGAGTTTTTTAGCTGCGGACGTCAATAGTCGTTTAACGGTCATACCTCGACTCTTGCCGGGCATGTCTATAGTGTGTACCATCCACGCACAATTTGCGAAGTTTCGGACGTTTAGCTCAGTTGGTTAGAGCGCACGGTTCACATCCGTGAGGTCGGTGGTTCGAGCCCACCAACGTCCACCATGAAATAACGTCCCGCCTGCATGCAGGCGGGACGTTATTCTTTTTTCGAACTCCACTTTGAAAGAAACTCCGAACTGGACCAGAGCTTGGGTTCGCCGATACCGGTCTCGACCCGGATGCCGAGGTCGCGGCATACGTCCCACTCGGGGATGGTCGCGGCGTCCACGCGGTCGCCGCCTTTGGTGAACACGTGAGGCTTCAAGCGTCGCAACGCTTCGGTGACGGTCTGGTCGCCTTCGACCTCAAAGGGGACCACGAGGTCCACGCCGCGCACGTGGGACACGATGCGGCAGCGGGTCACGAGGTCCTGGAACGGCTTGCCTTTCTTCGCCGTCAAAAACGCGTCGCCGTTCACGAGCACCACGAGCGTATCGCCGAACCGCTTCGAGTCCGCGATGCAGCTCATGTGTCCTGGATGGATCGGGTCGTACCCGCCGGACGTGCACACGATGGTCCCGAGCGACGCTCGGTGCGCGTCCACGTAGTCAAAGTCGACAATGGGTGCCGGCCGCAGGTCTTTCATACGAATGTGGAGCACAGTCTCACAGCAAACGCGGGCTCCGTCAATGCCCCGTGCTATCATATGTCAAAGCGTCATCCCGAGCGTAGGGCCGTCCGACGGCCCGGAGCCGAGGGACAGTTTTCGAACATGATGAAAGCTGAAAAACTGTC
>MGEH01000005.1 GCA_001791275.1 Candidatus Uhrbacteria bacterium RIFCSPHIGHO2_12_FULL_60_25
ATGCGGTCGTGGACCACCCCGCCGGTCACGATGAGCACAGCGCGCGGAGCCGTATAGTTCGTCCTGTAGAACCGCATCAGGTCATCGGCCGTCAATTCGCGAACGTCCGATTCTCGGCCGGCAGGCCTCGGGTACTTCCCGGGGTACAGGCGGTCGAAGATATTGAGACGCAGGTCGGTCTGTCGCGCTCTCTGGCGCACCTCCTGGAGGATCACGTCGCGTTCCTTGTCGACAGCATCATTCGTGATCGCGGAAGGATCCGCACAGATCCCGATGAGTCCCGTGGTCATGTCGACGAGGTGCTCCGCGAATCCGGTCACCCAGTATGCCGTGTGCGTGAGTGACGTTTCGGCCCCATCCTTCACGCCCTTCGCGAGCAAGTGGTGCAGCCGCGGGTGGATTCCGTCACGCGACGGTCCTTCGAACAGCGTGTGTTCGAGGAAGTGCGCGACTCCGGTCCGGTCGCCGTCGTCCCAGAGTCCGCCATCGAACACGAGGCTGCAGAGGGCGAATCGTGATCCCGTATCCGCGGTGAATACCGTGAGTCCGTTGTCGAGTACGGTCTTCTTCGTTGGGAAGTCAACGTGCTGAAATACTTGTGTCTCCAAGCGAAACCTCCGTGTGTGAGACGTTTCATTCTACCCGATGTTGCGATACATGTCAACGCCCCGCCGTCGAGATCGACGAGCGGGGCGTGAGCGGAGGCGGTCACCCTTGCTGGAACTTGGGGTGGTCGAGGGCGAACCGGAGGAACTGGTACTTGAGGCGGGCGATGTCGCCGGCCATGGCATGGGACGCACTGTAGATCTCGGACATCGTCACGAGCAGGTCGAGGACGACGTAGGCGGACCGGGCGTGGTCGTACCGTTGCATGGTGACCGCGCGACGGAACGGACTGAGGTCCTGGGTCGTTCGTTCGAAGCGCGCTCGTTCCATGAGACGGATGGTCTCGAACGTCACTTCGGCCGTCTGGAGGCCTTCGTTCTCGCTCGTGACCTCGCATGCGGGATGTCGGGTCGCGGTGCCTTTTGGCAACACGCGGCCGCACACGTCACACGCCGGGAGGAGCAACAGTCCGTCCTGCTTGGTGTATGCGATCTGGTTTGCCATGCCCTGTACCAATCCCTTTGAAAGGTCGAATTGACTATTGAGACCGTAGAGATGATGGATGGAAGTGTCAAGGGCGGGATATTTTCCGACGCTCGTGTATACTCCTTCATACATGAAAAAGCTGTCCGCGTACGTTCGTCCATTTCTCGAATACCTCGAGATTGAAAAGGGCCGTTCCAGCCTCACGGTTCGGAACTACGATTTCTATCTCCAGCGGTTCATCAATTGGGCCAAGGACCCGGCCGCGGACAAGGTATCGGCCGAAGACGTGCGGCAGTACAGGCTCTACCTGAACCGTATGAATGACGGCCGCGGGGGGACGTTGAAGAAGTCCACGCAGAACTACCACCTGATCGCCCTCCGGTCATTCCTGAAGTACATGGCGAAGCACGACGTGGAGACCTTGGCGCCGGAGAAGATCGAGCTCGCGAAGCAGGGCTCGCGCGACGTGTCGTTTTTGGACGCGTCCGACCTGGCGCGCCTCCTCGAAGCGCCGTCGAAGAGCGATGCGCCGAAGATTCTCCAGCTCCGCGACCGCGCGATCCTCGAGTTGTTCTTTTCAACGGGCATGCGCGTCTCCGAGCTCGCAGGTCTCAAGAAAGAGAACGTGAACCTGTCTCGCGATGAATTCACCGTCCGCGGGAAGGGCGATAAGACCCGCGTCGTCTTCCTGTCACATCAGGCGAAGTTCTACCTGAAGGAGTACCTCGGTCTCCGAGAAGACGAGTCGCCGTACCTCTTCGTGCGCCATGACCGCGCGCGTGGAGCGCAAGACGAGACCGGACCAATTACGCCGCGCTCCGTCGAGCGCCTCGTCCACCACTACTCGATTGCCGCCGGCATCCCGAAGAACGTCACACCCCACACGCTCCGACACTCGTTCGCGACCGACCTCCTCATGAACGGCGCGGACATCAGGAGCGTTCAAGCGATGTTGGGTCACGCGTCCATCACGACGACCCAGATCTACACGCACGTGACGAACCAGCAGTTGAAAGAAGTCCATCAGGCGTTCCATGCGAGGCAGCGGGAAGACGAGTAACCTATGCGCATCGAGACCAAACAACCGAATCACGACCTCTGTCCTCCAGGCCTCCTCTTTGTCGCCGACCTCCTCGCGCGCGTGCCGGAACGGCAGCGCGACCTCCTGGACCACGAGATCACAAAGCGCGAGCGCGAACAGACGTTGACCCGCGAGACGCGCCACCTGCTCTCGTGGCACCCGCTCCACACCACGAAGACCGTGCTCCTTTACGGAGTCCTCACGTTCGTCCTCGCGTGGGTGATCGGAGCCTTGGGTTCGCTCGGTCGCGCGTACGCGGCCCTGAAGGCGGCGGAGGTGACGATCCCGCTCCCGGTCGTGAAAGATTTCGTCTTTAACATCGGTTCGTTCGTCCCCACCTCGACGACGTTCGGCCTCGCATCGCAATTCCCTGCCTTCACATTCCGTGACTCACTGTATATCGGTCTCGGCGTTGCCGCGGCGGTCGCGATTGAGAAACTCATCTTCGCCGCGCTCCAGTGGAACAGGGCGCGCGCGCTCCACGCGTCCGAAGCGGAGCTTGAGCAGGAAATCGCGACGCTCAAGGAGTGGAGGAGAGGAGCCTCGCGTTGACGAGACCGTCGAAGTGAGATAGCGTCCTTCACTTGTCCTGTACGGGCGACGCAGTGCGTCGCCCGTACGAGAAGGAAAAACGCCCTTGTAGTTCAATGGATAGAACGCCGGACTTCTAAGCCGGATATGGGGGTTCGATTCCCTCCTGGGGCACCATGCAGACCCCGCCGCTCGCGAACGGCGGGGTTTGCGTTTCATGTCGTTCGGCGTCACCATGTCTCGTATGGATGCAGGTCTCGCCCTGAAGCTCCTCGAACTCGCCCTCATTCTCGGCGTTGACGGGTACCTCCTCTATTTCCTGCTTCGCGGCGCGCCGTATTTGCCAACGAAGAAAGACGGCGTCGCGAAGATGGTCGCGCTCGCGCGCGTCGGTCACGGTATGAAAGCGGCAGACCTTGGGAGCGGGGACGGACGGATCGTGATCGCGCTCGCGAAGACCGGCGCCGAAGCGCACGGGTACGAAGTCAATCCGTTCCTCGTGTGGTGGTCACGCCGGAAAATCCGCGCGGCCGGTGTCGCCGATCGCGCATTCATCCATCGGAAAAGTTTTTGGAGTACGTCGTTTGAGTCATTCGACGCTGTGACGGTCTTCGGCATCACGCACATCATGAAACGGCTGGAGAAAAAGCTCCGACGCGAGCTTCGTCCGAACGCCAGGGTCGTCTCGAACGGATTCGTCTTTCCCATCTGGACTCCGGTCACGGACGATGGGTGTATCTACCTCTACGAGCAGCGGGTTTGACTGGATGGGAGTCCGTGTTACCGTCTCCCTAACCATATGGAATACCTCATCCCATTCATCGTCGTCATCCTGCTCATCTCCATCCGTCAGGTGAACCAGTATGAACGCGGCGTAAAGTTCGCATTCGGCAAGTTCATCGGCATGAAGAATCCGGGGTGGCGGATCGTGATCCCTGTGTTCCAGAGTATGCGGAAGGTGGACATCCGCACGAAGGCCGTGGAAGTCCCGTATCAGGATGCCATCACAAAAGACAACGTGAGCTGCAAGATCAATGCCGTCATCTACTACCGCATCGTGGACGCGCAGAAGTCCGTCATCGAAGTTGAGAACGTGTGGAACGCCGCGTCCCAACTCGCACAGACCACCATGCGGAACGTGTGCGGCGAATTGAGTCTCGATGAGCTCTTGTCAGAACGAGATCAGGCATCGAATCGAATCAAGGAACTCATCGCAACGCACACAGCCGCCTGGGGAATTGAGATCCAGGGAGTGGAATTGAAAGACATCCAGCTCCCGGACGACATGAAACGTACGATCGCGAAGCAGGCAGAAGCCGAGCGCGAGAAGCGCGCGGTCATCATCAGTTCCCAGGGTGAAGTGGCGGCGGCACAAAATCTCAAGGATGCCGCGGATATTCTGTCTTCATCGTCCGGTGCGCTCCACTTGCGCACGCTGAATACGATCAACGACGTGTCGAGCGACGCCTCGAATACCATCGTGTTTGCCGTGCCGCTCGAGATTTTACGGGCGTTTGAACGGCTGGGGGAGAAGAAATAGTCCCGGTCTGAATACAAGAGAAGGCCCGACCGAGCGGTCGGGCCTTTTCGTTCGTTTCACGTTGAGAGGACGCGCATGTCCTGGTTCGTCGGGAGGTGCGCGCGGGTTTTTACGAGCTCAATGGCCCATGCCCAGGCGTCGCACCCGAGCGCGATCAGGATGGGGGCGAACGGAACCGTCATCCTGGGTTCCGCGAGAAAGAACGCGAGCGTGAGGACGAGCGACAGGGTCGCTCCCCAACACACGGCGCGGGTCCACGGAGTGGCGCGGCGCATCAGGAGGTCGACCGGGACGCGGAGGATCGCCGGGAGGAGGGCGAGGAGCGTCAGGATCGTCACGGAGAAGGCGAGCAGACGGTCGTATCCCGGCATGCCGGGCCAGAGCGGTTCTTGCCCGAGGCCGATCCCGCGCCGTATCCGGTCCGGGATCGCGAGGAGGAGGGCAGGGCGCTCCACCACGCGACGGATGGTCTCGCGGTAGAAGAACCGTTCGTCCGTGAGCGATCGGGGACTCAGATACATCGACCGTTCGTTCGACGGGACGATCTGCAGGACCCCGAATCCGATCGGCGTCCCCTCGCGAACGACCTGATATTCCGTCATCGCGAGGAAGAAGTTCACGCCGCCGTTCGTCCCGGGGCCGCTCAAGCGTCCCGTGATGTGGGACGTGAAGGCGGATGCCGGCGCGAGGCACGCCACCGCCACCGCGACCGTCGCGACCATGCCGCTCACGCGTGAGCGTCTCCCTGACCGTACGAGGACGACCGCGAGCGCGAGGAGGATCGGGAGGAAAATCGCGATGTTCGGACGCACGGACGCGGCAGCTCCGAGCAGGATGCCACCCGTGACGATGCCCCACACGCGTCCCGTGCCACGAGGGACGGTGAGGCACGCGATGGCGACCGTGAGGAGGGCGCATGTGATCGTCTCCGTGAGGAAGAATCCCGTAAAGAACACGCTTGGAGGGTAGAGGGCGGCGATGAACCCGCCAACTCCAGCCGCGGCTCGTGAGCCGGTCATCCGGGCGACGATGGCTACGCACGCGGCGGCCCCGAGGGCTCCGGCCAGGATCTGGACGAAGGCGACGGTCTTCAGACCTACGCCAAGCGCGATGATGCCCGCGATGAACGCGGGGTAGCCTACGGGGATGAATGCGTCCTGCGGGCCGTACACGCCGGCCTTGAGACGCTCCGCGCGGGAGACGTACTCCGCGATGTCGGCGGCGACGTATTTCCATGGCTCGTGTTCGATGAAGACGAACCAGAATCGGACGAGCGCCGCCAGGATGAAGACGGCGAGAGCGAGGCGGGCGACCGACCAACGGTCGGCAACCCCGTTGTTCTTGGCCTGTTGGTGCATGGTTGCTCCATGTGAAAGGTACCGGCATGACCGTAGCGCAAAAGTGCGGAGAGGTCAACTCCCCTTGTCAGCTTGAGCAACACCTCACGAGTTAACGCTTTACGAGCTCTTGAAATCGCTCCTTCACCTTTTCGAGTTTCGGGTTAATGATGAGCTGATAGTACGCTTTGTCCGGGTTCTTCTCGAAGTAGCGGTGGTGGGCCGGCTCGGCTTCGTAGAATGTGTCGAGCGGGACCAGATCGGTCACGACGTTCTTTCCATCCGCATTCAGTTTTGCGATGAACGCCTCCGCCGTTTTCCTCTGGGTCTCGTCCGCGTAAAGAATGATGGACCGATACTGCGTGCCCACGTCGTTGCCCTGACGATTTCGCGTGGTCGGGTCATGCGCGGCGAAGAACACGGTGAGCAGGTCTTCGTAGGTGATCACGCTCGGATCAAAGTCCACCTTGATCACTTCCGCGTGCCCCGTCTCTCCGGTGCATACGGCTTCATACGACGGCTTCACGGTCTTCCCGCCCGCGTATCCCGGCACGACGCTTTTCACGCCACGCAGCATGTCGAACACGGCTTCCGTACACCAGAAGCACCCGCCTCCGAACACGGCCGTATCTGTTTTCATAGGTGTCATCATAGACTACCGACTCCGACGGAGCCATGCCCACTTGTCAAAAAGGAAAAAATGCGCTATTCTCCGTGCGCTTCTTCGTGTAAATTGCGAGCGAAGCGAGCAACCATGGTGGCCATGGTGTAGTGGCAACACAGCGGGTTGTGGTCCCGTTATCACCGGTTCGAATCCGGTTGGCCACCCCATCGAGAATAAACCTCCGCATGAACGGGGGTTTTCTCGTTCATAGAGGCATTTTTGACCAGTTCTAACCGCTCGATGTCGATTTTGATGGATTGGCGAGCGTTAGGAAATGGAGCTCTGACCTGCAAAGCGAAATAACATCCAGCTTAGGGGTCAGTCAAAGCCCGGTTTTTGCTAAATGTATAGATTTAGATAGATTTGACATATTTATATAGTTTTGTATAATTTGTTGCAACTATGGATAGCTTTGTAAAAAAACTCGTTTCTATCAAAGAAGCCGCCAATTATCTTGGTGTTTCAGTTGCCACCCTCCGACGTTGGCACAACGATGGAACTTTTAAGGCAACCTTCGTTTCCCCAGGAGGACACCGCTATTACTCACTGTCTGACTTGGGGAGAAAGACCAAAGGGATCTTTCGAGTTGCTCAAGAGTGGGTGGGCGCTGAACAGCCCTTCGCTCCAGAGCATGACTTCTACTGCTCGACCAGTGACAGGTTCAAAACGCGACACGAAAGAATGGCGCATGAGATAGACGCGCACCCCTCATGGGAAAAAATCGGTTCACTCATATCCTCTGCAGCCGGAGAAATTGGAAACAACTCCTTCGACCACAACCTTGGAAATTGGCCGGATATCCCCGGCGCCTTTTTTGCTTATGACTTGGGCAAACGAGTCATTGTTCTTGCGGATCGAGGAGTCGGTGTCTTGGCCACATTGCGTTTGATTAGACCAAAGTTAAAAACATATGCAGAAGCGCTGCGCGTCGCTTTTACCGAAATCATTACAAGCAGAGCGTCGGAGCATCGCGGGAACGGCTTGAAATATGTCAAAGAAGCGCTTACACATGCAGGCGCGGATTTGACCTTTCAGTCAGGCGATTCTGTACTTGAAATCCGAAAGGGCCGGTCTGGATTCAACATAAAAAAAGCCGACGTTCCAATTCGTGGCACTCTGTCACGGATTGAATTCTAAACATATGACTATTCACATGACAAAATTCGGTACAGTGCTCACATCTCGTCAAGCGGGTAAAGAAGCCTACGCAGCCTTTCTTCCGACATTGGCGCATCTGGGGAAGAATGAAGCCGTCCTGGTCGATTTTGAAGGAGTCAGCACATTCTCCCCCTCTTGGGGCGATGAATTTTTGACTCCGCTTCAAAAAAAATTTGGCGGTCGCGTCACATTGAGAAACGTCACGAATCCATCCGTTTCTCTCACGATCGCTACGCTGGAACAACTCAACAGTTCTAAGTTTAAAATAGCATGATGACGTTTGATCCCTATGGAGCGATTTCGACCAGAAAAAACGAAAACAGAGTACGCAGCCGATCGCGCTCAAATTACGACGTTACAACGCGTGCCCTTGAATAGGATCCCGGAGCCTTTGAGAAAATTTCATTGGCCGATTGAACTGCAAGGGAAAGGAGAGGTCCGAGAAAGCGACAAGACGTTTATCATCAAATATCCCAAAGGGGACATGTTATTGAGCTACGCCACGCTCATTCACGAACTTGGGCATCCGTTGCAACATGAACGGAACCCGGCATTACAAAAGGGAACGCGAACGCACGCAAATCTTCTTGCGGAAGAGAGAGACGCTTGGGAACGCGGATGGTCACGGTTCAGACAGGCCAATCCCGAACTAATAGAGCGTCTTGAAATCGCAACGTCTGCTTTCCATGCGAAAGCGGCGTCAGCTCCAAAGTCATTCCGAGAGATGTACGATTGGATTCGTGCGAACACATTGAAGATGGTTGAGGTACAGCGCCTGTTATTTGAAGGCTCTTCAAAGAGCGAGGGAGCGGGATCTGATGCATTGGCCGCTGAACTCGAGCGTGTCGGTATCAACGACTTTCTTGAGGCCTACTCGCAGCTTCGGATCCATGAGCCGATTGATGATATGGAGGCGCAAGCCGCAATTCAACGAACGCTTGCGGTTATTGTCAAAGAAATTCAGTAAATATATGCCGAAGAAGCAGTGGCAGATATCCCCAATCACCCGCAACTCATCCTGATGGTTACGCCATTTTTTTCTACTTGACGACATGTGGCTCGGCATGAGACTGAATGATCTATGACCCAAGAGACGGCCTTCGCAATCCTGAAAACCGGCGCCAACGTTTTTTTAACGGGCGAACCGGGCGCGGGGAAGACGCACCTGGTAAACAGGTACGTCGCCTGGCTCCATTCGCACGGGATTCTACCTGCCGTGACGGCGTCCACGGGCATCGCCGCAACCCACATCGGCGGGATGACGATCCATTCATGGTCGGGCATCGGCATCCAAAAAAAGCTCGCTGAAGAGGACTTTGGCCGGCTCCTCGAGAATGACCGGCTCGTCCTCCGCTTGGCGCGGTCGCAGGTCTTGATCATCGACGAGATTTCCATGCTCGATGCCCGTACGCTCGAGTGCGTGGACTCCGTGTGCCGGGCGTTGCGTAGGGATGGGAGGCCGTTCGGCGGGATTCAGACGGTGTTCGTGGGCGATTTCTTCCAGCTCCCGCCCGTGTCGAATCCGGACGAGGAGCCGCCCGCGTTCGCGTTCCATTCGTCCGCGTGGATGGAGGTTGCGCCCACGGTCTGTTACCTCACGGAACAGCACCGTCAGGCTGATGCGGCGTACCTGTCCCTGCTCGCCGGTGTGCGGCGTGGCGCAGTGACGGAGGAAGGTCGCGGCCTGCTGCACGCACGGCGCACGGACGCGCTCGCGGGAGCGTCCAACACACGACTCTACACGCACAACGTGGACGTGGACCGCGTGAACAAGGAGCGTCTGGACGCCCTGCCAGGCGACGCGCACGTCTTCCGGATGGAATCGCACGGATCGAAGAAGGTCGTGGCCTCACTCATGAAGAGCTGCCTGTCGCCCGAATTCCTGGAGCTCAAGGCCGGCGCGCGCGTGATGTTCACGAAAAATGATTTTGAGAAAGGGATCGTGAATGGCACGCTCGGAGAGATTGCGGCGTTTGACGTGGAAAGCGGCATGCCGGTCGTCCGCACCGAGGACGGCCGGCGCATCGCCGCCGAATCCGCGGAATGGGCGATCATGGACGGAGGCAGGACGCTCGCGAAGATCAAGCAGCTGCCGCTCCGCCTCGCGTGGGCCATCACCGTCCACAAGAGCCAGGGGCTTACGCTGGATTCGGCGGTCATGGACCTTGCTCGCGCGTTCGAGTACGGGCAGGGGTACGTGGCGCTGTCGCGCGTCAAATCGTCTTCCGGGTTGTTTCTTCTGGGCATGAACGAACGCGCGCTCCAGGTGCACCCGGAGGTCCTGGAGTCGGACGAAGGGTTCAGGCGGCAGTCGGATGCGGCGGAGGCGGCGAGCGGCCGTCTATCCCTGGAGGAACAGACGGAAACGGAACGGCAGTTCATTCTCGCCTGCGGCGGGTCGCTCGACCCGGTCGCGTCGAAAGGCCGGAAGGCACCCCGCGACCGCGCGAAGGGTCCGTCCACCTACGAAGAGACGCTGGCGCTCTTGAATGAGGGGAAGACTGTCCCAGAGATCGCCGATGCGCGCGGGCTCGTCCTGTCCACGATCTGCTCCCACATCGAGAAGCTGTACGTGGACGGCAAGCTCGAGAAAACGGACGTGATGCGCCTGATCCCGGATCGGCTGCATGAGGCGCTGCCCATGTTGCAGGCCGCGCTCCTGGCGGGAGAGAGCCGGCTCGGCCCTGCGTTTGAAAAATTGGGCGGCCGGTACTCCTAC
>MGEH01000006.1 GCA_001791275.1 Candidatus Uhrbacteria bacterium RIFCSPHIGHO2_12_FULL_60_25
CGCGCTCGGCCCCACGTCGGACGAAGCCGCACAGGAACGGGGATTTGTGAATGCGGATCAGTACTTCGAGCAGATCGCGCGGTCGAGCTACTGCAGGATCACGCCGCTCGAGCCCGGGGGGAGCATCTATCAGAACCAGGAGTGCCAAAAGGAGCTGCTGTGCTGTTCCTTGCGCATCTCGCAAGGGTTCCCGTGCGATCCAGAGGATCCCGATGCCGACACGGTGTGCAGTCAATATGCGCCTCAATGTGACACTAAGCCTGAAACCTGCCTGAAGTGCGATCCTGAATTGAAGCTCTGCGTGGACGCGAATCTCCTCGACAAATCAGCGGCTTCGGAGTCCTGCTTCGTCCGCTCGCAAGCGTACGGCGACGAGGGCGCATCGGAGATCGGAAAAATCAACAATGACCCCGCGGGCGACACCTTCTCCTGCCAGTTCATCTCCCCGGAGACGCCCGGAATCGAACAGAAATGCGTGGGGTTCGGGTGCGACGACTTCCAGACCGGAGTTCCGGAAGGGAAATCCGCCGCGTGCTGCATCCCAGGTGTCGGGGAGACGGCCGCCGCCGCGGCGCAGGGAGCCGCGGCCCCCGTGGCGATCAAATCCGCTCCATACAGCCTGGAGCTCCCCGCCTGTATCACGGCCGGAAACTGCACCTTGGACGACATCGTCAGAACCGGCGCGAACTTCGCGAACTTCCTGATCGGCATCTCGGGGTCGGTTTTCCTCGCGATCTTCGTGTACGGCGGGTTTATGTACCTCACGGCCGGTTCGAGCGAGCGCGCGGCCAAAGGGAAGAAGATGATCATCCAGGCGACCCTCGCCATGGTGCTCATCATGGGGGCGTTCATCTTCGTGTCGTTCATCCAGAGCTCGCTCGTGGGAGGCGCGACTGGGTCGAAGGAGAAGGCCGCGTGCGGCCAGACGGAAGAGACCCAGGGGTACGCCTGCACGTTCCTGAAGACGCCGATCGAGAAGAAGAAGGAGTTCGATGCAGAGGTGGGTGAGCGACAGTGTGTGAAGAAGATGTGCCCCGGGCCGGCGAACTATTTATGCTGTCCATCGTAAAACCGGGAACCGGGAACCGGGAACCGGGAACCGGGATCATGACTCTGGTCGTGGTTGCGGCTGTGGTAGTTCTGTTTATGCCGCAGACGGCGCTGGCGGGGGATCCGTGTAATAGCGGGTATTCGGGGCCTGATGCTACATGTCAGGTCGGGGCCGGGGCACTATGCCCTCCGAATACGGGTATCAGTGGGGAAACCCTCGCCGCTTACCTGCCAAAGTACGCGGCCGTCGTGTCGTGTAAGCCTGAAGCTGCTGAAATCTGCTGCGTTCTACCAGGTCCAAACGACGAACTTTGCAAACTGATCGGGGAGGCGAAAAATTCATCAGGCTTTTGTAAGCCGTCTGCTCCGGGATGCAGTCCCACTCAAGAGGCAATTTCAATTGACGGGGTTTGCAAAGACTCCGGCAGCACGTGCTGCGTCGACAAGGTCGGCGGTCCGGCCGGTACAACGTGTCTAGGGAAACTCAAGGGTGCGGAGAGCGAATGTCGAGGCGGCGGCGTGAGCGGTGACGAAATCGACGCGACGAACAGTGAACTCTGGGATGATTACCTCGAGCCCGACTGTGCGCAAACCTGCGTGGTGAAAAAAGGCGATGCGTTGTGTCAGGCGCTTAGCGCGGCGAAGGTTCCAAAGGCGAAAGGAAAGTATAGTTGTTCCGATGCGAACAACTGCGAGGAGAATACGGTGCTGACACAGGTGGCGGGAGTCTTTGGCGAGACATGCACAGGCGGAAAGGTCTGCTGTTTCAGTAAGGTCGCCGCCGCGAAGCCCGGCGTCGCGGGCAAGCCCGTCACGCTCCCGGACCCGCTCTCCGGCCTCAATTTCCCGCGCCTCATCGGCAACGTGATCCGGACGTTCTCCGGGATCGCGGGGTCGCTCGCGCTCCTCATGTTCGTGTACGGCGGCATCATGTGGATCCTGTCCGGCGGGAGCCCGGACAAGGTGAAGAAGGCGCAGAAGATCCTCGTGAATGCGGCGATCGGCCTCGTGCTCATCTTCAGCGCGTACACGTTCGTGGCGAGCATCGTGGACACCATCCTTCAGCCGCCCGTCAAAACGACCGAGGAGACGCAATGATATGACGAAGAAACTTTTATTCGTCACTCTTGCATTCATCGCGGGTATTCTCGTAGCAGGACCCACGCGCGCAGAGACCTGTACAGGGAGTTGTTTTACCCCGGAGCAGTGCGCCGCGATTTCAACCAAAGTTGATATCGGTCCCACGGACGACTGTAAGCCGACCGATACCCGAGATCAGACGTGTTGCGTCGATAAGCAAAAATGTTTCGAAGATAAGGGTGGGAATTGCGACCTCACGTGCGATGACAACGAGAAGAACATTGGAGTATACGACTGTCAGCAGACGAAAGTCTGTTGCGTACAGATCGTGACTTGCGCGAGTCAGAGCGGAACGTGCAAGGCGAAGTGTGCGACGAAACCGAAAGAAACGAGCACCAGCGCTTACGACTGTACGGGTTCGAAAAAGTGTTGCGTCCCTCCGGAGGCGCCTGCTCCCGGTGCGCCACCAGTCGTAGAGAAGAAACCCTGTTCGGTCCTTGGCGGCGGGAGTTGCGTCCCAAAAATCGGTTGTTCCGCGGACACGGTGGATGCGGCGGGTGACACGTCCGATTGCGATACGTTCAGTGAGGAGTGTTGTGTGCCAAAACCCGCTGCGCCCGGCGCTCCGGGAGGAACGAGCGCGACCGGCGGGGCGCTGCCGAAGGAGACCAAACCGGCCGAGCTCAAAACCGTGGGTCCGTACGGTCTCAAGAACCCACTGGGGAACCGGAGCGTGCCGCAGCTCGTGGGCCAGCTCGTGGCGTGGTTGGGCGCGATCGGCGGGAGCCTCTTCTTCGGGTACCTCATGTGGGGCGGGATCCAGTGGATGACGGCGGCCGGGAGCAACGAGCGCGTGGAAGCCGGACGGAAGAAGATCATCGCTGCGGTGTCGGGGATCGTCGTGATCCTGCTCGCGTACCTCATCGTGGAGTCCCTGATAGGCGTGATCTCGTTGAAGGGAGGTTCGTAGGGTCGAACGACACCTTACGAGTCGTTCGACCCTACGAACGCCTCCTTATGAGTCATTCCGACCGAGGCCGTCCGACGGCCGAGCGGAGGAACCGCTTTCGGTTTCCACCACGTTCTCAGTTCCTGGGAGCATTAGCATCAGGTCTAACCACTTTGGGTTCAGTGTTCGGATGAGGCGTTCTTTTTTTGACCTGTTCCATTTTTTGATTTGTTTTTCTCGTTCTATCGCTTCGCCCGCTGTGACGTGAATCTCGAAGTAAACCAGCCGATGACATGAATATCTATTTGAAAAGCCATTGTTGAATCTCGTCCGGTGCTGGTGAGCTCGCGTAACGATATTGTTTGTGACGCCGAGATAGAGCGTTCCGCTGTCGCTTGCCATGAAATAGACGTACATCAATTGGTCAGATTCGGTCATTTGTCTGAATAGGATGTCGAGACGTGAAGATGTGTTGATATCGAGCAAGCGGTTCCTTTTCGACAGGGGTTCCTCCGCTCGGCCGTCGGACGGCCTCGGTCGGAATGACTTGAAGGAGTCGTTTGCCATACGCTCTATTCAGTGAAGCATCTTCCATATTGCGTCAACCCCATCTTTTTACGAGGGGTTATCGGGATATTCACACCCCTGTCTGTCCGAACGACGAACGTACGAACCTACAAACCTACTTGCTCGACTTGCACCCGAGAGAAGGGTATCCTATCCACCATCTAACCATTGAAAGGAGGTGACGCATGACATGACGAATCGCATGAAGAAAGTCGCCAGTTTCGCCGCCACGTGCGGGATCGCAGCCTCGCTCGCGCTCCCCATGGCAGCCATGGCGCAGCAGCCGCTGAACGCGAACGACCTCGGCGTCGAAGCGATCCAGCAGGACATTAAGTTGGGTTCCGGTGACGTCCGCCAGACCGCGGCTCGGCTCATCAACGTCGCCCTCGGGTTTCTGGGGATCATCGCAGTCGTGATCGTACTCATCGGCGGGTTCAAGTACATGGTGTCGGGCGGGAACGATGAAAAAACACAGGACGCGCGCCGCCTGATCGTCTCGGGCATCATCGGCTTGGCAATCATTTTGTCGGCCTGGGCCATCACCGGCTTCGTAATCTCACGTCTCCTTTCGGCAACGACAGACACGCCGTAGTTGGGAACATGAACACACTTCGTCTTTCGGCCGTGAGTCTCGGCATCATGCTTTCGTTCGCCCCCGTGGCGAACGGCTTGGCGTTGGCGCAGGGGTTCACGTCGCAAGGCACCGGACTTGAGGATGCGGCAAATACCGCCGGGTACGACGTGGGCGCCGTCTCCGGGTGCAAGAACGAACCCGGCGGGTGCATCCCGAAGATCATCGGGAACGTCATCTCGGCGCTCCTCGGCATCTTCGGCGCCCTGTTCCTCGTGCTCATCATGTGGGGCGGCCTGCAATTCATGTTCGCGCAGGGAGACACGGCGAAAGTGAAAGCCGCGCGGCAGACGCTCCAGAACGCCATCCTGGGTCTCCTCATCGTAGCCGCCTCGTACGCCATCGCGAACTTCGTGCTCACGACCGTGGGCGGCGCCACGAGCGGCGGCGGAGTGGAGACGCCCGCGCCATAACGAATCAGTATGAACCATCGCCGAGTATCCGTTGTGAGTCTCGCCCTCGCCGCATCCATTCCGCGGATCGTGTTCGCGCAGGAGTTCCTGAAAAATGTCCAGGGAGGCGCGAAGACCGCGGCAGAGCCTTCGGGTCTCGCCACGGGTCCGGAGCTCCCTGTTTTGATCGGGAACCTGATCGGCGCGGCCTTGGGATTGGTGGGCGTGGTGCTCCTCGTGATGCTGATTTACGCCGGGTTCCTCTGGATGACGGCCGGCGGGAACACGGAGACGGTGAAGAAGGCGCAGCAGCAGATCAAGAACGCCATCATCGGACTCATCATCATCGCGGCGTCGTACGCCATCACGAGCTTCGTGCTCCAGAGCTTCAGCGGGCCAGTGACGGGCGGCGGCGCGGAGTAGTGACAGTCCAACGCTCCGTGCACGTGAGGTCGAACGGAGCGATTCAATCATCATCTATGACAACATCCATGACATTCATGAAACGCGTGGGCCTCACGGCTTCGAGCCTGCTCGCGGTGCCGATGGCCGTATTGGCGGTGGAGTCACCATTCGAGACGGCGAAGAAGACGGCGGAAGAGGTAGGGACGCAGGCGGGGATCGGGGCGCAAGCGTCGCTCCCACAGCTCGTGGGACGCTTGATCAACGTGGCGCTGGGTTTCATCGGGATCGTCCTCCTCGTGCTCCTGCTCCTCGCGGGATTCAACTGGATGACGGCCGGCGGGGACACGGAGAAGGTGAAGAAGGCCCAGCAGCAGATCAAGAACGCCATCATCGGGCTCATCGTGATCGTGGCCGCGTTCGCGATTTCGAGCTTCGTGCTCACATCGCTCGTCAACGTGGCAGGCCAGTAACTCTTCGTTGCGCAACGAAGCGACCCCCCGGCGAACACCGGGGGGTTTGTTATGATGGATTACGAAATAAGATGGATTACGAATTACGAATCTCCTACGAATATACAAAACTACGAAATCATTTTCGTACATTCGTATATTCGTAGGAGATTCGTAATTCGTAATCCATCTTATTTCGTAATCCATATCGTAATTCGTAATCCATAAACTCAAACGCCCACCAAGGAGTAACCCTGGTGGGCGTCGAGAATGTGCTGCTAGTACGAGTCGATCCGGCGGGTCGGCCCGTACACGTTCTGGTAGTAGCCGGTTTGGGCCGGAACTCCGAACGAGATCACGGGGAACTGCCGCCGCATCTCCCAGGTACCCACAGGCTGGAGGAACACCTGGCCCGGGACCATCGTGTAGAAGACCACCAGGATGGTGTGCTCTCCCACGGAGTCCATGGCCCAGCGCACCTGCCGGTGGTGCGGCACGAGCGAGGCCGCACGCGGCTGCCGTCCGCCCGCGAGCTTCGCCCCGTTCACGGGGAGGATGATCTGCTCGTACCCGTCGAACACGGTCATCTCGCGGCCGTCCACGAACACGTGCATGAAGTACGGCGTCTTATTGATGAGCCGCATGCACATGCCACCGCAGGGGCGACCGTCCATGGGGTCGCGACTGATGTAGCCGACCCCGGGACCGACCGTCCCGCCCACAGCGAATGCAGGAGCGGGGAGCGGGCTGAATGGCCTGGGCGCCGCGATTGCGGTCCGTGTCTCCGGTGGCACGGGTTTCGGCGCAGGCGCAGGTGCAGGCGTGGCGACCGGCGCGGGTGCCGGATCCGGAGCCGCGACCACCTCGTCCTTGACGGGATTCGGCGGCGCATCGCGGAGCTTGGCCAGGAGCTGGGACTCCCGCTTCTCCTGCGCCGCGAGCCGGGCCTTGAGCGCGCCGTTCTCCTGCGCTAGCTCGAGGTTGGCAGAACAGCCGAAGCTCGGGAAGATCGCCATGATCATGACGATCATCGTGACGATGACGTTCTTCATTTGGAGCCTTCTTTCTTCGTCTTGTGCTCTTGCAGGTCGTTGTCCGTCTCGGCGATGTCGTCGGCGTTCTTCTTGGTCTGCTTGTACAGACCCTTCACGTCGCGCCTCCGCACGAACTCCTGCGGGTTCTTCGCGGCTTCCGGGTAGGTCGCCGCCGCGCGAGCGTTCGCGACCAGGTACCCGGCCACGAGCGGGTCGGCGATGGAGCCTTGATACTCGCTCGGTCCGAGCGGGGCCATCTGCGGGGCGTACATGCCGGCGCCGTAGCCGGATGACATGCCGTAGCCTGCCCCGAGCGGAGTCGAGGGGTAGCCGTAGTAGTTGTAGACCGACGGCCAGTAGGTGCCCGGGTAGCTCACGTAGAGCCCGTAGGGAACCTCGAGACCGCTGTCGTACCGCACCACGTCGGGCCGGCCGTCGCCGTTCACGTCGTAGGGCTGCGGCGCGCCGTGCTGTCCGGCGGGCGCTACGCCGCCCATGGCGTCCCTGAAGCACTTGTTGTACACCTCGCGGTCGATCATGCCTTCTGCGGGCGTGCGACCGGGCTTGAGCAGCCCGCGGCACTCGTTGAAGGCCGTGCGGGTGTCAATCTCGCTGGTCGAGACGATGCCACCGAAGAAGCTCTTGCTCTCGCTCTCTCCGCCCGGCGTGACCGCGTGTGACGAGTTGTAGCAACCCGTCACCACGAAGCCGAACATGGTCCAGTAACAGACGATCGTCCAGAGTCTCATGGTTGTTCCGTTTCTCCCCCGTCAAACGGGGTGGTTGAAGTTCGATTTTCGAGAGTCCATCCGTGCAAAAACACTCTGCACAGAAGGGATATTTATATCATAAAGAGGGGAAATTGTCAAGGTTGCTTTGCATGTGAAAAATAGGCCTAAAATACAACACCCGCCTGGAGAATCCCGGGCGGGTGTGTGTAGGGGCGACGCGCTGCGTCGCCCCGTTAAGGTAAGGTACGTTTGATCCTCCCTGTACGGGCGACCCAGTGGGTCGCCCGTACAGGTTGGCGTGAGGTCACGGGTTCTCTCCCGTGATCGCGCGGTACTCGGCCATGAACGTGGGGTCGAGCGAGCCGCGGCTGCCGCGTGGTGAAGCTTGTCCCGAGCGCAGCCGAGGGAGCGCCTTCTGCGCCTTAGCCTTACTCGTCGCGTAGCGGACCGGAGGCTTCGCGTCCTTCGGCCGGTCGGTCGAGACCGGTTCCGCCGGAGCGGTCTTCGTCTGCGTCGTGAGCTCGTTGAGCTTCCGTTCGAGCTCTTCGATCTTCTTTTGCTCCGGCGTCCGAAGGTCCACCTTCGGAGCGCTGACCGTGGTCTCACCCGACGCGTTCTTGATGAGACCGTATCCTCGCCAAGCACTTCCGATGATCGCGAGAACCACTGCGAAACTGAGTATCGCACCCGCCCAGCGTCGGATCGGGTTGCCGTTCGCGTCCTTCGGAGTCACTGCCTTGGCGGCCATTGCGAGGATGCCAGCGACGATGAGCCAGAGGAATATCGTACCGACGTTGCTCCATGCGCCATGCACGCGGATGCTCTCGGCGCCGCTCCCGTAGCCGACGATGGCCGACTTCAGGTTCGTGCCCTGACCTGCTACCACGGGCGCGACGTCTGCGGGCAGGAGCGCGTAGATCCCCGCGAGGATCACGAACGTCGGCAGGACGTAGCGCATGAGGACCAGGAACTTGTAGTTCTGGTTCGCCACGAGGTTCGCGCCGCCGCCTGTGGCGAGGACGACGCCCGTTCCGCCCGCGAGGAACGTGAACATGAGCACGTACTTCGCGAACACCGGATCCGTCCAGGCGTAGACGAGCATCACTGGGACCGCGAGGTAGAGCGCGATCATGATCGGGACTGCCCGCACCTTGGCCGCGAGACGCTCCTCCTCGAGGATGTTCACGCCTTCGGGGAGATAGGCCTTGATGTTGCTCCACTTGATGCCTGGGAGCGCCACGAGCACTTCCTCGCTCACCACCGTGGCCACGAACTCCATGAGCTTGGTGCCCTTCAGGATGAACCAGGCCACGAAGTCCGCGAGGAGCGAACAGACCGCGATCATGCCGTAGATGCACGTGACGCCGACCATGAACGCCGGCGTGTTTCCGGCCATGACGCCGAGGGTCGCGATCCACGCGCCCATCACGAGGAACGTGACGATCATGCGCGCGAGCGACCAGCCGAGCGAGAACCGTCCGGGCAGGTGCACGCGTGCTGGATCGAGCACGGGCGCGCCTGCGCGTTCGTGCTGTTCGGCGTGGTCTTCGTCGACCACATCGCCCTGTGCGTCCAGGAACTGGCCTGCCGCATCCACGAAGCGGCCGTCACGATCCAGGAACTGGCCCGCGTGCTCGTCGCCCTCGGGGAGGACGTAGAGCTCGTGGTTCCCTTCCGGGTGCGGGAGGTGCTCCGGGAACTGGACCTGTACGCCGCGCGCGTTCCTGAGCCAGTGCGGGATCGCGAGGCGTGAGCGGTACGCGCAGATGCCTTCCCACAGCATGAGCGCAAGGCTCACGATGGTGGCCTGCATCAGGCTGTCAGCCAGCCCTTCCGCGAGCGAGGCCTTGTTGAGGTCCACGTGCGGGAGGAACCGCCAGGCGAGCCCGAGCGCGAGTAGCTGGAAGGCGATGGCAGCGTACGTGATCGTGATCACGGGCTTGGCCGCCATGTGCACGTACTGTCGTCGCAGTCGGTTGAAGGTTTCGGCGCCTGCGTTCCGCGCATCCGTGAGGATGGCGCGGACGGCCCGATCGACCCCGAACCGAGGTGCGATGCCGATCATCGCGAGCGTCATCAAGAATCCGAGAATGTCCATTGTCTTTTCCTTTGTTTGAAGTTTTGCCCCCGCCACTCGCGAGCGGCGGGGGTCTTGGTTACTTGCGATGGAACTCCGCTTCGAGCTCGTTCGCCCGACGCCTCCGGCGCACCGCATCGCGCCGGATCTTGGCGGTGAACCGGTCCACGCCTTCGCGGATCTTGTCGACTTCCGCCTGACCTTCGGGGTTGTCCGGGTCCGCGATACCCATGGCGGCCTTCCAGTTCTTCTTCGCCCAGTCCGCCGCCTGGTCCATGAATTGCTTCTTCGGTCGCGAGATCTTGGAACCGATGAGCTTGATGACGGTTTCGACGTCACCATTCGACACCCGGAGCACTTGGACGACCTCCGCTTTGGTCCAGCGCTTGTCGCCGCCGAGGTCACGCAGCTCGACGAGCTGCTTCTTCGACGCCTTGCCTAGCATGTCGTAGAAGCCCATGTAGAGCCTCTTCTCCTCCGTGGTCGTGGAGTCCTTGAGGGTGTCCACGCAGGCGAAGAAATCCTTTTCGCTCTTCAATGCGTCGTCGATCGCGTTCTTCGCCGACTTTCCGCAGCAGCCGCCGCGGGTGGGTTCGTACTCGTTGTCGAGCGCCCACGTGAGCGTTTGCTCTTTGTGGCCGTCCTTGTAGGACGTCCGTGTCGTTTCGGACCTGTCTTCTTTCCCCTTGGAACGCGTCTGACTTTTCCAGACAACCGGGCAGTCCAGCGAGTGGAAGATGCGGTTCGTACCGTCCACGACCACCTTCTTCTTCAGGGGGTTGAGGTCATCGAAGGCGTTCTTCGCTTGGAGCTTTTGCAGGGCCTCATTGGCCGCTGTTTCGTAGTCGGCGTCCGTGACGGCGTCGCCGTGACGTCCGCGCGCAGCCGCAAGGAAGCTTTGCACGCCCGAGTCCACGCCTTCGTTCAGGGCCTCGTCCACCTTGTTCACATCGAACGTGGTTTTCGACGAGATCCATTCCGCGAGGCCGCGCGGACTCTGGAGGAAAGCGGCAGCGCCGACGCCGAACGCCTCCACCATGGCGGGCGGAAGGTTTCCGACGTAGCTCCGTATGGGATCGGCGATGTCGCCGGATCCGAACTTGGTGCCGAGTTTCCTGGCGATTCGTTCGGTGACGATCTTCGCGATTCGTCCCTTGATGTTTCCGGTCGCGAGGTCGGTGGTTGGTGCGGGCATCGTCATGTTGAACACTCCTTTGTGTTGAGAGAAGTTTTATTGTCGAATCTGCGCACTTTCGCGCCCCTATTGGCACGAAAATGACACTTATAAATATCATAAAAACGCCATTTTGTCAATGGGACTTGACCTTACTGTTTGTTGAGCCGATTTTTGATTCTGAAAAGGCCGATCACGAAGCCATAGCCGTGGCGCCAGAGTGAGAGCGCGCTGCGTCGGGATGGGTCCCGGTGCTCGATCCAGGAGACGGGGATTTCTTTGATGGTCAGACCAGCCCTGGCCGTCCGCGCAATCAATTCCGAGTCGAACATCCAGCCAGTCTCTTCACAGTGCGACACGACGTCTCGCACGAGTCGCGCCGATGCGGCCTTGAACCCGCAGTGCGCGTCCTGTACGTGGAGATGGAGCACGAGACGCTGCATGAGTCGAAACAGACGCGACGCGAGTTCGCGCGAAGCCTTCCTTTGCACGTCCGCACCCGGGAGGAATCGCGATCCGCACACGAGGTCCGCTCGTCCGCCCACGATCGGTCCCACGAGACGCGGGAGCGCGTTCAGATCAGCCGCGAGGTCGGCGTCTAAAAAGACGAAGACGTCGGCGTCGTCGCGATGCGCGAGCCAGGATGTCTTCACGGCGAGGCCTTTGCCTTGCGTGGGCGTCGTGCATAGGGCCCTTCGGCTTCGCTCAGGGCGGGCTCCGAGCGTGGAACGAACGATGTCCGACGTGCCGTCCGTGCTGCCGTTGTCTGCGACTTCAATCGTCACGTCATGGTCGGGGAGGAGACGGGTGCACGCATCACCAAGCGTCGCGAGCGACCGTTCGATGATCATTGCTTCGTTCCAGGTCGGAATCGTGATTAAGATGCGCGACATAGCTACGGGACCACTTCATACGCCGCGGTTGTTTCGTCGCGCGCAAGTTCTTTGAAACGACCGTCGGAGCGCACCGTCGCATCAAAATTCGGATGTCGCTTGGTCGTCACGAAGATGAAGCGCGATCGGGTCCGCCCGACAATCACGTCCCATGCTGTGGACGTTGTACGTCCAATCGTGAGGTCGCGGACTTGGTCAGAGAGCGTCGAACTCGCTTCGTGCAAAAACGTAGGATCAAGACCGGAGACGTAGCGCAGGCGATCATCGGCCGCGAAGAGGACGGGGAATTCGTCCCAGTCAGAGTGGAACACGCGGT
>MGEH01000007.1 GCA_001791275.1 Candidatus Uhrbacteria bacterium RIFCSPHIGHO2_12_FULL_60_25
CATTACCAGATCGGGGCGCACGCAGTGCGCCCCTACGCCAGCCCCAATCACTCGCGAGTCTCATTGCAGGATTTAAATCCGCGACGACGAGCCTATATCAGTCACGGTCAAATGCGACGACGTCATTGTGGCACCGCAATTATTGGGAATCGATCATTGACAGTGACCGTCAGTACGATGCTGCGGTCGAGTACATCCTGAACAACCCCGCGGCGTGGGACAGGGATGAGCTCAACCCCGCTCGTAAGTGATTACGATCGTCGTCATCACTTCTTCACGACGCCTTTGCCTTTCGCCAGGTCGTCGTCCGGCAGGTCCGTGGTGAGCGACGGGGCCGTGCGGAGGAGCGGCTCGCCCACGCCCGCGTCCGTGAACTCGAAACGTGATTCGCCAAGGAGGTCGGCGAAACGCCCGGCGTCGGAGACGAATGGAGTCAGGACGAGGTCGAACGAGGTGACGAGCTCATGGACGTCTTGCGGCACCCGATTGATCGTCCACGTGACGAGGCGCAGGTCCGGGTCGTAGGCGACCTCGCCCGCGCCCGTCTCCTTCACGCCCCCGAACGCCACGTTCTTCGGGACGTTCGCGGAGACCGTGACCCGTTCGAGCGCGTGGAGCGTCTTCGCCATCATCCACTCCACCCGGTACGTCGTGCTCGTGCCCACGACGGGCGGGAGCGGACCTTTGCCCAGCGTGGCGCCCTCCTCGGACGCGTACCGCGCCACCGCCTCGAGCATCGCGTCTGTCTGGAACGTAATCCGGATGGGCTCCGTCTTCACCGTGCGGTTCACCTTGACCTTGTCAACCGCGCCGATCGTGGCTTCGACCAATGCGAGGACCGGGACGTCGCGGCTCGTGGTGACATAATCGTTTAGCGGAACCGTCAGTTCGATGAGTCCGTTCGCGTCCGGCGCCAATGTTTCAAGCTGGCTGATCTGATCCTTCGTATACGTTACTGTGTCGTGGTCGCGTCGACCTCCCGTCGGATCGTCAAGCTGCTTCCAGTCCACGAGATCGATGGACGAGGTGCTCTTGGGGAGCGGCGACACAGGCGGATCTCCGCCCATGTGGAATTTCAGCACGACGTCATGGAGTTCCTCGCCGCTCGTGTTCTCGTACGAGATGGCGATGCGCTCGCGCTCACCGAGAGACGCGGAACGGTTCTTGTCAGACCCGTTCACGACGAGTTTCACGTTCAGGTCGCCCGCGAGGACGGAGACGGTCGCGTCTGACCGTTCCGCGGCCGCGAACGTCCCATCCGGAGTGACGCGCCCAGTTTCAGCCTGGAACACGGCCTCTCCGTGCGACCCGAGCGAGAACGTTCCCGTGACGCGGACGGTTGACGACGACCCCGCCTCGATCGTGCCGAGCGGGAAAGACACGACGCCGGCATCGGCCGAGAATGACGCGTCAGGAACAAACCCGTCCGGCAGCCGGATGCGCGCCTTCAGGTCCTTCATGGCGTCCGCGCCCTTGTTCTGAATCGCGTACGCGGCCGTCACCTTGTCGCCGGGCAGCACTTTGCCCGGGAGGACGAGATCGCCTTCCAGCACCGTATCCGTATACTCGAGCTCGAGCGTCTGAAGTTCTTCCTCATCGGTATTGGAGGACGCGGGCCGGTACGTCCCGATCACCTGGACGGCGCTCGTGGTTCCGAGCGCGCCCGTGAACGTCCCCGTGACCTTGACGGTCCCCCGCGCCTCTACGGATTGCGACCCCAGACGGAACGTCATGGTGTCGATGGTCGGTTTCGGGTCTATGGACGTGACGACGAAATCATTCGGGAAACTTACGCGGAGTTCCAGAGCAGCAAGGGGTTCTTTCGAGCGATTGAACCAGTTCACGAAGTACGTCGCCTCCTGACCGAGGGACACGCGCGACGGGCCTTCGATCGAGAGCTCGATCCCCGTCCCGGACGCACTGCGGCTGCCCCACCACCAAAATCCCGCCCACGCCACGCTCGTGACGAGCACGAGGAGGAGGGCCGCCCCGATCAATATTGCGAGCCACGTTCGACGCCTCGCGTGTTCCATCGACTGTAAAAGGTCTTTCGCTTCCGCGGGGCTCTCCCCATAGATCGCCGTGAGACTCGCGGTGACGTCATCGGTTTTGGTTGCCTGAGTCGCACCGTCCGGATGACTCAGACGGTTTTTTTCTTCGCGCTCACGTCGGCGTTCCTTTCGACTTCCCATGATCGTTATGGCGCCTGGACGTCGTAGAGCGACGCGACAACACGGTCGCGGTCCCACGTTGACGACACGAGACCGCTCTCCGGCCGTCCGACGGCCTCCGGTCGCGACCAGCGGGAAGACCAGCCTTCCGGGAGTGTGACCGACGTCGTGATCGTCCGATTGGGTTTGCCGGACTGGCTCGTGAGGAGGAGTGAGTAGGCGGCGCGGGCGCCCTCCTCGCGCTCGTCGCCAGGGCCCGCATTGAGCCGTTCCCGGAGCTCGAACGCCGTGAACGGGAGGCGGTACGTGATGCGCATGGTCACCGTCTCTCCCGGATCCACCATGCTCCAACCGCCCACGACCGTGCGGTCTCCCTCGTCCCACACGTCGAGGCCTGACGGGTGACGCGTGAGTGTCTTTCCCTTCTCGACTTCGTCGGCGTCTTCGACGACGTCGTCACGCGGCGGCTCAAAGAGCGACGGGGAAGGCGCGCGGAACCCCTCGGCGTCCACGAGCGTGCTCCCGCGCGGCACGTAGAAACGGAGGTAGGAGACGTTCCGGACTCCGCGGAAGAGCTCGCCCTTTCCGCCCGTGTGCGCGCGTGTGAGCGTGACCGTGTCCGTGATGCTCCCGTTCGGTTTGACCTCCGCGAGATGAACGACTTGTTCTTCCACCGACAGGTCCGTTTTCTGGCCTGCGATGTTCGCGCCGATCACGGCGAGCGCGTCGCCCGGCGTGGGTTTCACCCGTCCGCCCCACCCGAACCGTGACGCGAGTGCGTCCTCATCCGGATCGGAGAGCGCCACCTGGACGTCTTTCGTCTCAAGCGCGTCGGACAGCGTCGCCAGGAGCGGAAGCCACCGGTCCTGCGTCAGCGCTTTCAATTTTTCCAACAGACGTGGTGCCAAGAGCCCCAAAATTTTCTTCGGCTTGTTCTCCGCGCGGTCGTACTCGAGCTCGACCGCCTTCTGCGTCTCCAGCATGAAATTTTCCGCGGTGATCGTCTTCCCCAGCTCCGGGACGTCGATCGGGCCCGTGAGCGCGAGGAGTTTCTCCACGAGCGTCGCGTTCACCGCGATGACTCCGTCCACGGTCGGCCCGCCGGACTTGCTCCAGAAGAAACGAAGCTTGTCCGACGCGACGTGGAAATCCGGCGACCAATTCGCATCCTGGAACTCCCAACGGTCCGCGATGAGCCGGAGCGGTTCGGGCGGAGCCACGCGCGCGACGAGCTGGCCCTGGAGATCGTAGGTGCCGCCGGCCGGGACCGAGAGCGCGGTGATCTCCCCGCGGGAGACGACGAGCTCGGCGTACGACCCCATGAATCCGCCCGTGGGCCGGAGCTCGCTCGGGTTCTGGAACACGATGAGGTACCGCCGCGGTTCGGTTTTGCCGAAAAGACCCGTGAGCAAGTCAGACAACCCGACGAACTCTCGAACGGCGAGCCTTCCACCCTCGAGCCGGCCCGCGAGCTCGGCCGTGGTTTCACGCCGGTCCTCCGGGAGCGCGTTCGCATCCACCTTCGCGAGCGCGGCCGTCGCGTCGTCCAGGAGCGGGAGCGCCCCCTTCGCGTACGCGGACATGACGCCGATCCGTTCAAGCGGACTTCGCCCCGCGTCCGTGAGCGCCCGGTTCAATCCGTTCGCGAGGAGCGATGCCGCGTCCGCGGACTTCGCGCCGATTTCCGCGAGTGCCCGCGCGGACCTGTAGCTCGCGCGCGTCTGCGGGACGATGGACGCCAAACCAACGGCGAGCGCGTTCGTTCCCGAGAGAATCTCATCCGCCTCACGGAACCGCGAACTCGCCTTCCGGAGCGCGTCCACGCCTTCTGGTAACGGCGTGCTCGCCGCGAGCTTCACCTGTCCCATCGCATCGGACCCGGCGGCCACGACCGATGCCTTCCGGACCTCGAACGACCGCGTGAGCCGGATGGCGTTCGCGGGGAGCGTCGCGACGAGCAGGAGTCCGCTCACGCCGAGCGTGACGCGCACGAACGACAGTCGCGGCTGGATGACGCGAACGGGCAGGGTGAGACCGGCGTCGGCGCCCGTGACCACCGCTTCCTCCCTCGCGTCGGACGTGGTCGCTTTCCGGAACCATCGCGCCGCGTCATCCGCGACAGACGTGACGGCGGACGCGAGCTGCATGAGCGGACCGTAACTCGCCGCGTACGCGGCTTCGAACGTTGACGGCGTGAACTGTTCGGAGAGCGACGACGCCCAGCCGTCGGCGCGCAAATCGCCCGCGAGCGCGGCGATGGACGAAATGCTCGGGGCGCTGCCGACCGGAAGGTCGCCGTGCGTGAACGACGTGCTCACGTGCGACCGCTCGTCCGCATTCCAGCGTTCGCACGCGAACGACAGGCCCCGGAGCGACACCACGTACGAACTTCGTTCGTGCTCGTTGAACTGGATCGCAATCGGGACTGTGCGCATCCGGGACGTCGCGCCGACACCGAAACCGACGACGACCCGGTCGAGATCCGCCACGTGGTCGCGCACGCGCTCCTCCGACCGCGAGGAGATCGCCGGGCGGTCCGCGTACGACGTCTTCGACGCGCGACGACGTCGTTTTCGCGGACGCGCGGCTCCGGATCCGACGTCCACGATGGACGGCGCATTCATGAAACGCACCCCGTCGGGCGAGAGGACGCTCGTCCCCTCGCGCTCCATGACGGAGGCGAGTTGGTCTTCAAGATTGAGGCGCTTTTCGGTCATCTGGAGGCGTGAACCGACTGTTCGTACGCGGCGAGAGTCCGACGAGCGGCCTTCTGCCAGTCATGCCGCTCACGGAGAGCGCTGACCGCCTGGCGCGCCTGTATGCGAACACCCACCGGGTCTCGAAGCACCGTTTCGACGGCCCGTATCATACCATCCGGGTCGCTCTGTTGAAAGAAAATTACCCCATCCGAACCTAAGACTTCCCGCATGCTCGCCGCATCCGACGAAATGACCGGGCACCCGTGCGCCAGGGCTTCGAGCGGAGGCAGTCCAAATCCCTCCAAACGCGACGGAAATACGAGAGCGAGCGCCTTGGAATACAGGCGCGACAGCTCATCATCCGTCACCCGCCCGAGGAACCGGACGCGAGGCAGTCCCATGGACGCTGCCCGCGCTTCCGTCCGCCTCATGAACGCATCCAGGTCTCCTGCGATAACGAGAGACATTGTCTGATGGCTCGGCGCAAGACGTTGCCACGCGTCCAACAGACGATCGAGGTTCTTGTGCGGGTACGCGGATCCTACATACAACAGATACGGCTGGTCTTGGTCCGGGTCTGACCATGTGGACTCGACGACCGCTGGCATTCCTTCACCCGTGACGTCCATCGGCGTCGCAAGACCCGGGAAGTGACGACGAATTTGGTCTGCGACGAACTGCGTTGGGACCAATACGCGGCGCGACCGGAAGAGCGCGTCATGCAGACACGCTCGATACCCGAATCGTTTGAGCGACGCGACAATGGGTCCACGCGTCGTCACATTCGCGGACAACGGTTCCTCAAGCAAAATCAAATCATGGATCGTGACGACGCGCGGCGCGCGACTCATGACGGGCACGTTCCAATGCGGAATGTGGACCAGGTCCGGTTTCGTTTGTGCGATGATGGACGGAAGGCGCATCTGCTCGGCCAGACCGTACCAGTGGACGTCTGCCCGGACGTGTTCCACGGACGGATGACCCTGGAACGTCGAACGTTCCGGGTCTTGTACTAAGAGCGTGTAACGATGTTCCGGGGCGACATGCGTCATGGCGCGAATCAATTCCTCGATATACCGACCGATGCCGCGCGTAGCCCCGGCCCCCATCATTCTGGCATCCATGGTCAGTCTCATGACGCGTACTTCATCACTTACGACCGAACATGACAACTTGACTGTTAGTGTTTTTTCGTGTATCTTCTGTGACACTTTCAAACAAACAGAAAGGTTCGCCATGAGCAACTGGACTCCACGGAGAGCGTTGCTCAAGGCACCACTCCCCGACAAAGGCACGTCACGGCTCGATCAGAAATTGCGCTTCGAACTCCTCGAGCACCTGACCCCGCTCCTTTCAGACGGACTCTTCGTGCGCTGGGGGTACATCCAGCCCGTCGAGCCCGATGATCCCCCGATCGTGCGCCTGTCCTTCAGCGGAGTCCGCGTGGTAATCACGAATGCCTGGTGCCGGTACTTCCGAGCCCAGCTCCACCCCATGCAGGGTCCCGCATGGCTCGCGCGTGCGGCCTACTACGATCCCGCGAACGCGGAGGTGTACCTGGTACCGCGACATGACGCCGTGGACATCGAGGCCGCGATCCTCTGGGGCGACGACGGCCACGACAACCCGCTCGTCCTGGCCCGCATCGGCTTCAACTACATGAGCCCCGGGCGCGACATCCAGCTCCTGTCGCTCCCCATCCTCATCAACTGACGGTGCCCCTGCACTCGCACGGGCGCCGTTTTCGTTACAAGTGTCATCCCGAGCGGAGTGAGTGAGCGGAGCGAACGAACGGAGCCGAGAGCCTGCCCTGAACGCAGCCGAAGGGGACAGTTTTCCAGCATCCACCATGTCCGAAAACTGTCCCTCGGCTCCGCTTCGGCCGTCTGACGGCCTTCGCTACGCTCGGGATGACGCGAGATGGGTACCCTTTTCAAATCATCAATTTTTCGTTAGCATGCGCACCGGAATATCGGGCTGTGGCGCAGTTGGCTAGCGCACCTGCTTTGGGAGCAGGGGGTCGTGGGTTCGAGTCCCACCAGCCCGACCATACTTCGCCCTTCGGGCTTCGTATGGCACGGCCATGCTTACTAAATGATGTAAGCGGGCCGTGCCCGCCGAAGCCCGGAGGGCGCAGGCGGGCATCGTATAGTGGCTATTATGCGACCCTTCCAAGGTTGAGAGGCGGGTTCGATTCCCGCTGCCCGCTCCAAAGAAAATCACCCCGGTGTACACCGGGGTGATTTTTGTCATTTAAACGTTATCAACGCTATTTTCAGCACGACGTCTCTTTTCTTTTTTCCAAAATCATAACCTAATGTTGAGACCAAATACTTCCCATCAGGGCTTACATCCGCGGCAACTGCCAGTACTCTATACCCCAAATATTCTGGTGCTCCTTCTTGGTTAAAGTATGTCAATCGCTGCTTATCGGAGCCATCCGCATTCATACTATAATAGTCTCTTTCGGTGGGTTGAGAAACCCAATTTTTACTAAAATCAAATTCGTATCTCGAATCAGCGTTCGACATATAAATAATTCTGCCGGATGGAGTAATGCTGGAATCTTCTTCCCAGTATTCAGAAGTATTCGTTAAATTCGTATATTTTTTTGTGGTGATGTTTAACACGTACTGGTCCATCCCATATTCATGCTGACCGTCTAAATTGCCGCTCACGACCCAATGAACAGAATCCAACTGGCCCATAAACGTCACATAGGTACCTTCCGTTGGTGTAAATACAACGCGTTCATTTCTGACTGTAGGCTGTCTGTTCTCAATGACAAAATCAGCGGCTTTCAGACGCCACCTGCCCCAGTTGTTATTTCCTCCCTCAGCATATCGCTCAGTCCAAATTAAGGTCTTTCCGTCTTTAGAGAAATGGGGATTTACCGTGGCGGTTGCCGGGATTCTATCGGTAAAAGTCTTTTTGATTGGGATGTTGGTAAGTTGCCAGAACTGACCGTTCTTGAGATCGGCGGCATACAAATTTGAGAAAAGGCCTACGCCGGGATCCGCAAGATATTTCTGGTTATCGAGAAGGTGGTCATTCTCTTCGGAAATAAAAATGAGATAACCTCCTGTTGAGTCAAAAGTTGGGTTCCCGTTGTTTCTTTGCGTAATCCCCCCTTTTCCCTCGGTGACGCTTTGGATGATATTACCTTCCAAATCAGAAATATATACATCGTAATACCCGTCCTTATTTTTTCGGTCAAAAGCAAAACTCTTTCCATCAGGAGCAAACCGGGGCCGGGCTCCCTCCTGATGTATCATCGTAATACGTTCAATCGCGAGATTCTTCATCGTACCCGTAAGCGTAATATCTCCCTTTTTATTTTTTTCTACACCAATAACGAAAACGATAATGACGATGATGAAAAGAACCCACCAATATTTCCTCATGGACATGTGAATGGTCTGGATGATTTAAGGGCTCCGCTGATTCGCAAACCGCTCGTACGCCACCTTCACGCTCTCGGTGACCGCGAGGTACGCCGCGACGATGGCGAAGATCGTAACGAGGTGCGTCGTAGTCGGAGCCACGAAACGGAAGAGCGCCTGCCCCACAAACGTGAACGGGAGCGCGACGGTGATGGCGAGCGTCGCGAGCGTGAGCCACGTGAGCGTGCTCGACGGAGCCGTGCCCTTCCAGAACCAGCCTTTCGTCCGGATCGAGAACAGGAACAGGAGTTCAGTGAGCACGCTCCCGATAAACCAGTTCGTTTGGAGAACGGACTGGCCCATGTGCTGGAACACGGCGAAAAAGATGAAGTCAAAAATGGAGCTGACCACGCCCAGGATGATCGCAAGGAACGCGATTTCGCGCACCTGGTACATCCGCGGCTTCCGGATGTCCTTCGAGTCCACGTTGTCGGTCGAGACCGCGATCATCGGGAAGTCCGAAAACAAATTCAGGAGCAGAATCTGGATCGGGAGGAGCGGCAGATACGGCACGAGGAGAGACGCGGCCGCGATGGCGAAGAAATTCCCGAAATTGGACGAGAGCGTGGCCTGGATGTACTTCGTGGTGTTCGCGAAGACTTCACGGCCTTCGCGGATGCCGTCCACGACGACCGTGAGACTCTTCTGCAGGAGGACGATGTCCGCCGCCTCGCGCGCCGCGTCCGCCGCGTGCTGGACCACGAGGCCGACATTCGCGATCTTGAGCGCTGGCGCGTCGTTGATGCCTTCGCCCAGGAACCCGACCTCGTGGTCGCGTTCGAGCAGGTGGATGATCTGGTACTTCTGTTCGGGCGAGACGCGCGCGAAGACGTTGTAGCGTTCGACGGCGATATGACGCCCATTGTCGTCCAGCGCCTCGAGCTCCTCGCCTGTGATGACCTCGTTCACGGATTGGGTGAGGCCCACGTCGTATGCGACCGCACCCGCGACCTCGCGGCTGTCGCCCGTGACGATTTTGATCGTGACGCCGAGCGCGTGCGCTTTGTCGATCGCGGACTTCGCGGTCTTCTTCACGGGATCGATGAACGACACGATGCCCAAAAACTCGAGCCCGTGCGTCTCGTCATGGACCGAATAGCGGTCGCTCCCGTCCATCCGTTTCTTCGCGACCGCGAGCACGCGCCGGCCGAGCATCCCCTGTTCCGCGATCCAGCGATGCAACCGTTCGCGGTCGTGTGACGAGAGGTGTGCAGACGCATCCATGATCACTTCAGGCGCGCCGCGGACGATGAGCGTGCGCACGCCTTCCACGTCCACGAGCACGCTGTTCCGCCGCCTGACCGGATCGAACGGAATGTCGTTCAGCGCCGAACATCCGAGGCACTGTTTCCGTGTCATGGGCGCGATGCGCCGCCAGAGCGCAGCGTCGAACGCCTCTGCCGGTTCTTTGTCGCCATTTTTCGGTTTTGTCGCCGCGAGCGCCGCGTGGAGGAGCGTCGCGTCCGCGTTATGGTCCGTGAGCTCCGCGACCTCCAAGCGGTTTTCCGTAATCGTCCCCGTCTTGTCCGTGCAGAGGATCTCGATGCTCCCCAGGTCTTCGATCGCGGAGAGCCGCTTCACGACGACCTTATTTTTCGCGAGCCGGAGCGCGCCGCGCGAGAGCGAAAACGTCGTAACGACCGGCAGCGCCTCGGGGATGATGGAGACCGCGAGCGCGATCGAGAAGATGACGAGTTCAACGATGCCGCGTTCCTCTTTCAAGAGGACGTTCGCGACGAAGACGAGCGCAAGCGTGATCAGGATGACGCGCAGGATGAAGTTACTGAACTGCGAGATCCCCTTCTCAAAACTGCTCTCGCGCACGGTCGCGGCCGAGAGTTCCGTCACCCGACCCATGACCGTGCGGTCGCCCGTCGCGACCACCACGCCCGTGGCGTTCCCTGCCACGACCGTGGATCCGGCGAAGATGGTATTGGTGGCCTTGTACGGTTCGGTGGCCGGAGTCGCGAGCGCATCCGTCGTCTTCCTGACCTGGATGGATTCGCCGGTGAGCACCGACTCGTCCACGGTCGCGTTGTGTTCGCGGAGCACGCGGATGTCCGCGGGGACGATGTCGCCCATCGTGAGACGGATGACGTCTCCGGGCACGAGCTCGCGGCTCCCGACGACGGTCTCTCGGCCATCGCGGCGGACAGTGGCGCGGGAAACGGTGTACTTGCCCAAGAGCTTTACTGTCTGTTCGGACCGGTACTCCTGGTAGAACCCAAGGGCCGTATTGATCGTGACGAAGAGTAGAATAAACAAGCCGTCTATTTCCTCCCCAAGGACGAACGACAGGACTGCCGCGGCGATGAGCAGGTACACGAACGACGACCGGAACTGACGCGCGAGGATGTGGAGCCATGTGACCTCCCGGCTACGGACTTCGTTCCAACCGGACTTCTCCCGCGCGCGCGATACGTCCGTCGTCGTGAGTCCGCGTTCGAGCGTGGTCCCGAACGACGATAGGACCGTCGACGCATCCTGTGACGTGTATGACGAAAACGTCCTCACGACCGTGTACGACATGCCATGAGTGTAACGGATAACGCAAAAAACGTCCCCTTGCGGAGACGTTTTTCATGGTGGGCGTGGATGGACTCGAACCATCGACCTTTACATTATCAGTGTAACGCTCTAACCAACTGAGCTACACGCCCATATTTTTTTTCGCCGGCTGAGCATAACGAATCTCTTGACCCTTGGCAAGATGAATCGTATACTCCTGTCCGTTCCGGAACGTCCCGCCGAGGTAGCTCAGTGGTAGAGCGCAGGCCTGAAGAGCCTGGCGTCGTCAGTTCAATTCTGACCCTCGGCACCACGCAAAAACGACGGCTCATCCGTCGTTTTTCCGTTGCGTCGCCAGACCTACTCTTTCTCCACCCCGTTCCTCGCAAGAATGATCGACGTCTTCCCGTCCGACGTATCGCCCGTGACGGAGACGGACAGCTTGGCCGTCCCGCCGTTCTCGTCCTTCTCGAACGACATGATCTTGGCCTGTGCGCTGTCGAACGAGGACGCGCTCTTCCAACCCTGTTTCGGCATCTCGTCCTTGTACCACGCCACCACCTCGTCCAACCCGCCCGATGTTTCAAGCATGAGGCTGGCCTCCTGCTGTTCCTCGTTCATCGTCACGCTCTTTGGGGTTGCGTCCGGGTATCGCGGGACGTCGCTCGGAAAATTGTCCGGCACGGCCACGTTGTCGCCCATGGAAAATACCTGGCCCGTCTTTTCATCCTTGAACGTGAACCCCTGCTTATCGAGGTCGACGTCCACGTCCTTCGCGCCGCTCTTCTCAATCGCCTTCTCAAGCGTCTTCTCCACGACCTTCTCTCCGATCTTTTCGCTGATTTTATCCTTCGCGGCCTGGAACGGATTGCAACCAAAACCGAGCGTTGCGAGGAGACCGAGTGTCGTGACGAACGCGAACGGGCGCTTCATAGGGATGACATTAAGAGAATAATTCTTTTCTGATCTTCTTCGGATCAACCCCCTTATCTTGAAGCATCCGCTTCAATCCGTCCATGAACTCCCGCGGACCGCACATGAGGTACGCGCCGACCGTATAGTCTTTGATGTACCTATCGAGCATCTCGACATCGATGCGTTTTGATTCTTTCTCGCCGCCAACATGCGTCTCGCGCGTGCAGACTTCGATGAGACGCAGACGCGGACAGCGCGCGGCAAGACTCCGTAATTCGTCCGCGTACGCCGCGTCGCGACATGTCTGGTTGGAGTGGAAAAACAGAATGTCCGACCGGAGATCCGTCGCGCACGCCTCGCGGACCATGGACAGAAGCGGCGTGACTCCGATCCCGCCCGCGAACATCACGAGGCGCGGCTCGTTCTTCGGGAGCGTGAACACGCCCCACGGCCCCGTGAGGAAGACGGTGTCACCGGTTTTGAGTGTGGACGCTCGTGTCGTGAAGTCGCCCTCGACTTTGATCGCGAGCTCGACCTGCCTTCCGGCAGGCAGGTCGGGTCCGTAAGTGGTCGGTGCGTTCGCGATCGAGTACGCCGACTTGGCCCACACGCTCCCATCCGGATTCAGGAGATGGAGGCCCACCCACTGCCCGGCCTGGAACGGCGGGATCGGATCCTCCACCGGTTCGAGCAGCAGACGAAAAATGCCGTCCGCGATGGGACGGTTCTCGATCACGCGATAGCGACGTTGGACGGTCTGGGGAGGAGGGATCATGGCGTTGGTGCCGAGAAATACCGCCCCAACGATTCGTCCCTGACCAATGCCGCGACGTTCTTCTTGTATTGCATCCAAAACGGCGGGTGGTGCGCCATGCGGACGAGTCGGAATCCGTGGCGGTAGACTCTGGGCGGCGCCTGATGATGCGCGAACTCGTGGCAGATCACACGGAGAATCGCGTCGAGCTTCCGAGGCTTCATGGTCCGAGGCGTATAGAGGTCCACGGTGACGCGCTTCTCGCCGAGTTTCGTGTAGCCAAGCTTGTACGAGTGCAGCTTTCCGACCCCGCGCACGCGCCGTCGCAGCGGCCGGAGCTCGAACCCGGGCATGCCGAGGACCATGCACGCGCGCGTGAACAGATGCGCGACCAGCGCTTCGTGACGTGGATCGAGGATGTCGGACATTTATTCGATCTTCATGCTCTTCACAAGCGACAATGCGGGGGCGACGCCGGTCTTTTCGTTCACGACCGTGACTAAAACCGCGTGCTCCGTCGCGCTGCCCAATCGGACCACGAAGTACGTGTGGTTGCCCATGAACGCCTTGTCCTTCTTTCGGTAAGACGGGAGCGTGAACTTGGTGTATGAGAGACCAGCCGTGGTCTTCCCTTGAGACGCGTTTGTCGTTTTATCCGTGCAGCTCGTGAACGTCTCGTCGGTGTCGCCGCTCGCGCAAGCGAACTGCGCCATGGTGAGCTCGAACCGTTCCCATGTGGGGAAACTCGCGGCATCGCGCTGGATCGGATAGAACTCCGCGATGCGACGCGTGAAGACGTCAATCTTCGGATCCGGAGACCCTGGTGCGGGTACGGACCCGGGGACAAGCTCGAACGCCTGCGACCCTTCGACAGCGTAGACCCAATATTTCGCTGGCGGTGTGAAACCCACGTGCCTCCAGGGAATGGACATCACGGCCCAATTCTTTGCCGTGGGTGATGTCGAAGTCGCATTTGAGACCGATGTCGTCGCATTCCCGAACGTCGTGGTACTCGACTGGAACGCCTGCTGGATGGCAGACGGCTGCGGTTGCGCGGCCGGTTTGAAACGGTCCGCGCACCCGGCGCCGAGCGCGACAACGACCGCAGCCGTGAGAAGAAGCGTTATCTTCATACGAACAGACCTACTTGATGAGGAGCGCGACTAGGAGCAGGGCGACAATGTTGAGAATTTTTATCATCGGGTTGATCGCCGGTCCTGCCGTGTCCTTGTACGGATCGCCCACCGTGTCGCCTGTGACTGCCGCCTGGTGTGCAAAACTATTCTTGCCGCCGAAGTGGCCGGACTCGATGTACTTCTTCGCGTTGTCCCACGCGCCGCCGCCGTTCGTCATGGAGATGGCGACGAAAAGACCCGTGACGATGGATCCGATCAGGAGCCCGCCCAACGCGACCGGACCGAGCCAGTAACCGACGACGACAGGTGCCAAGACCGGAAGGAGCGCCGGCACGATCATCTGCTTGATAGCTGCCTTGGTCACGATGTCCACGGTCTTCCCATAGTCCGGCTTTGCCGTGCCTTCCATGATCCCGGGGATGGCCTTGAACTGGCGACGGACTTCTTCCACGACCGCGCCCGCCGTCTTCCCCACCGCTTCCACGGCGAACGCCGCGAACAGGTACGGGAGCATGCCGCCCAGGAAGAGTCCTGCAATGAGGTTCGGGTCCTCGAGCGTGAACACGAGTTTCACGCCGCGCTCCACGAACTCCTGCGTGTAGGACGCGAAGAGGACGAGAGATGCGAGCCCGGCCGATGCGATGGCGTAGCCCTTGGTGACGGCCTTCGTGGTGTTGCCCACGGCGTCGAGTGGATCCGTCGCATTCCGGACGGACTCGGGCAACCCGGCCATTTCGGCGATGCCGCCCGCGTTGTCCGTGATGGGGCCGAACGCGTCGATCGTGACGATGATCCCCGTGAGGCTCAACATAGCCATGGCCGCGACTGCGATGCCGTAGAGCCCAGCCACGTTGAACGCCGTGAGCATGGCAGCCGCAATGACGATGACCGGGAGCGCCGTGGACTTCATGCTCATGGCCAAGCCCGCGATCACGTTCGTGCCGTGACCCGTCTCGCTCGCCTTCGCGATTTTCTGGACCGGCTTGTATTTGGTCGATGTGTAGTACTCGGTGATCACGACCATGAGAGCCGTGACGACGAGGCCGATGAACGCGGACTTGGTGACCATGGCGGCCGTGAGCGGTCCGGTTGCGGGGAAGAAGCGGTCTGCCCCGTACCACACGGCGATCGCGGAGAGCACGCCCGTCACGGCGAGACCTTTATACAATGCCGCCATGATCTTCTTCTCGTTCGTGAGCTTGATGAAGAAGATGCCCACGATGGATGCCACGATCGAGATGCCGCCCAACGCGAGCGGGAAGAGCACCACGTTCGGGCTCCCCGGGTACGCGAGATTGCCCAGGATCATGGCCGCGACCGCCGTGACCGCGTACGTCTCGAACAGGTCCGCGGCCATGCCCGCGCAGTCTCCCACGTTGTCGCCCACGTTGTCGGCGATCACGGCAGGGTTTCGCGGGTCGTCTTCCGGGATGCCCGCTTCCACTTTGCCGACCAGGTCCGCGCCGACGTCCGCCGCTTTCGTGAAGATGCCGCCGCCCAAACGCGCGAAGACCGAGATGAGAGACCCGCCGAAGCTGAGACCGATCAGCGCTTTCAAGTCATGCGTCAATGCGTAGAATCCCGCGACACCGAGAAGGCCGAGACCGACCACGAAGAATCCCGTGACAGCTCCGCCTTTCACCGCCACTTCAAACGCTTCCTTGATCCCCTTCTTCGCCGCTTCCGTCGTCCGCACGTTGGCGCGGACACTCACGTACATGCCGATGTACCCGGCGAGCGCGGACAAGATGGCGCCGACCGCGAACCCCATGGCCGTGTTCTTGCCCAGCCAGACGGCGAGGAGGATGAAGATCACCACGCCGATCGCGCCGATCGTCTTGTACTGGCGGTTCAGGTACGCTTCCGCACCTTCCTGAATGGCTTTTGAAATCTCGACCATCTTCCCGTCTCCGGCAGGACGACCGAGCACCCACTTCGTGAGAAACGCGCCCCAGAGGAGCGAGAGGACCGCCGCGCCGAGCGCGAATTGGAGGGCTTGTGGCATATGTTTTGTGACGAAAGGGTAACGAAAAATGGCTTAGAGGTCAACGTATATGACCGCAGCCAGATGAATCATCAATTTGAATACGCGCGTTTCGTCGCAACACCGCTGCAGGTCAAATATTTAATGTCCCATGATAAAAATGCTGCCGCCATCTGCGCATTTGGATCCGAGGAGCTCGAGAGTAAGGTATTCAATTCCGCTCTTCCGACTTCCTTTGCCCGCTCAACGCTTTTCCCCGCCTCATGCCCCTTGAGTAAGCCGCGGACGACCTGATTGGAAAACTCCATGAATGGCTTTGCCAACGGATCAGATGATGGGCGACCGAAATATCCATGTGACTGAAGAAACGCGAATTCTTTTTCATATCCGATGTAAACTGAATCTGGGATTGCTCCGACTTCCTTTCCAAGTCGAGCGGCAGAATCACACGAAACCGCATACGTGACCTTACCTGCTAGCATTTGCGCGTTCTCCCCTGCCCGAACCAAGACTTCGTTGTTCTGACCCGTGACGGTCTCCTCACTCCCGTGGCCATTCAGTAGCACAAAAGATGGGGACTTTTTCTTCATACGTCCCTCAAAATGAATCCGAATTGCCTTATGTGCGGTGAGGTCCAATACCTCGATATTCTTAGCCTTCGCCTCGGAGATCAACGTTAACGACCAGGCGGATAAATATCTGGTCGCAGGGTCGTGGTTAGGCCGCGTGACGAGCATCATACCTGCGCCTTCTCTTTCCACGAACGCAGCCACTCCATCTGGATCTCCTCAATTTTTTTACCGATCTCATCTCCGGCTTCGACGTGCCGTATCATCTCATCGCGCGAAAAACTGCCTTCCGAACCGATGGATGCGTACGTATCCGAAGACAGCACGGAGAGCCGCGCCACGATAAGCTTTCGAATTTCCTCGTCATTCATCTCGGATGATGATTGTACGACGGTGTCCTTCATATCAATTGTAGCTGCTCCAACTTTTCAAGAATAACCTTGGAAATTTCCGTATCATTTTCGACCTCGATGTATGCCGCCTCCCAACTTACAGGTCCCGTCGGGTCATCAAGAACCGTGACTATCTCCTTCCTGACCCCAAGGGGAAGCGTGGAATAGACCCGTAAAAAGCGCTGTTTCAGTTCCATAGCGAGGAGCTAAGAATAGCTTACGTTTATTGAACTTTTGCCGCAAATCCAATCTCTACTTCGTCCCCTCCTCCACAATCCGAATCTCCTCTTCCGTAAGGCCGTAGAGCCTGTAGACGAGCTGGTCGATCTGATGATCGGTAGTCGCGACGACGTTTTGGAGTGTGGTCTTTTCCGAGTCCGACGTGGTCGCGTGCAGATTGGTCATCAACCCCAATATCTTGTCCACGAACCCCACCAACTTGTCGTGCCGCTCTTTCTCGGCTGGGTTCTCGAGGTCGAGACGGATGATCGGCAATTCACCAAAATATTGTTTCGTGCAAGTAACCCAACCGCCACGAAAGACGTTGCTGATTTGGCGAAGAAACCAAAATACAAGCTTCGAGTTAAGGATGCCGAGCACAAACTCCGTCTTCAAATTACACTCTACACCAAGCGCAATCGTGAAACCACCGCTCGCCATTGGACATAACGAACCAAGATAAGACTTGGGGATCGGTGCGAACAAGCCTCTATCGGCGAGCAAGGGAACTGCAATTTGCGCGCGATCATGTAACTCAAGATTGCGTGGCGCAGAATAGCCAAACCACTCCTTAAACTGTTTGCGCGCCTTCAATCTGTCTACATTTTGTTGAAGATATGCGAATGCCTTTGGAAATTTCTCTTGAAGTTCTGAACTCGACATTAGTCGAAATCCATTCTTTCCCGCGATGTATGGGAAGATGATCC
Organism: Candidatus Uhrbacteria bacterium RIFCSPHIGHO2_12_FULL_60_25; assembly: GCA_001791275.1. Classification (GTDB taxonomy): domain Bacteria; phylum Patescibacteriota; class Patescibacteriia; order 2-12-FULL-60-25; family 2-12-FULL-60-25; genus 2-12-FULL-60-25. Next base: position 17,498 of record MGEH01000007.1, read on the forward strand.
TCCATTTCTCCTGCGGTGCAAAATGATAACGACCGAAGTCAGATGCGAAGAGTGGAGTGCGAAGAATGCTTTCTTCCAAACCATGATCGGCCGCTTCGACTACAAACACCTCATCGTCGCCGCTGGAACTACCACGGCTCATATCTGCTGGCAAATCAAGCAGACGCGTGCTTATCATTTTCACTTTTTCTAATAGCCGCAACTGTTTTTTATCAGCGAATGTCCAAGGATCACTGGTGAGTGAATCAGTCTTGCGCTGTTCAAAACTCAGTGCACTCAAAATCTTTTCATCTGCTTCGCTGGTTGCATATTTGAAGGTCTGGTTCTGGTTTTGCCCCAAGAATAACAAAGAGGTGTAGGTCGTGGCATCAAATACCTGTGCAGCACCAAAATCAACAATCTTTGTAACTGCATGCTTTTCGGCGAGTAAACCACGAAGGCCGACACCATAATCAGTTCGAAAAAATTTGTTTGGAAGAATCATTCCCAATACTCCGGCCTCTGAAAGCAGGCTCAAACCACGTTCTACGAAATTGACGTAAATGTCATAGCTACCAGTGGCAGAGTGATAGTTGTTTCCGAAGTAGGCGATTTGATCTTCGGGAAAACCTTGGATCCGGATGTAGGGTGGATTGCCAATGACTGCGTGGAAGCCGCTGGCTTTCATGATGGGCGAGAATTGCACAGGCCAGTCGAAGGCGTGAACGCGCAAGAGGTCGTCAGATATCATCGAAAAGTCAGAGGCAATGAGCGAGTTTCCGCACTTAATATTGCTAGAAAGATCCGGGAGAATCCGATCGTCGAATAGACTCTGTTGTTCGGGTGCTTCAAGGGCCTTTAACATGAGAGACAGCTTGGCGACTTCTACAGCCTGTCGATCAATGTCTACCCCGTAAATATGTGCGAGAAGAATTCGAGTCCGTTCTGCGAGTGTAATCTGCCAAAGATCAGCCTTGTCGCGATAAATCTTCTTGGCTTTTTTCCATTTCTCCGCATCATGTTCTACATACCAATCGCGATACCAATCCATGAGGTATTGATACGCGCCGATCAAGAACGAACCGGAGCCGCACGCCGGGTCGAGAACTGATAGCGTTTCGATATCCTTGGGCCGTTTTCCCTCCACAAGCTCACCGACCGTATTTTTCACGATATACTCAACGATATACGAGGGCGTGTAATAGACCCCGCCCGCTTTACGGACTTCGGGCTTCTCTTCAACCTTCGCATGATGCCCTTCCGTAAGACGGATGACCTTACCGAGGAATTGTTCATAGACCTGACCGAGGATTTCGGCTGGGATCGCGGCGAAGTTGTAGGGACTCTTGGGAAAGTACAGTTCGGAGATAATCTCTTTCAACGCCCTGTCGTCCACCGCGAGGCCATCTTGAGCTTTCAGGTCAAATAATCCGGAGTCGTATCGCTTCTCGGCTTTTTTGAAGAGTCGGAATAGACTCTCGTATGCACCGGTTTCCTCGACAGCTTCTTTCAGGCGTCCTTCTTGCTCAATCCCCCGATCTTCACAAATGCGCAGGAAAATAATGCGATCCAACGTATCTTGGACGGCCCGGTTTACCTGTTCTTCCGTAAGCTCCGAATTCCGCAGGGCGATATTCTTCGCCAATGTCTCACGCCATCTCGATATGTCGTCGAGCAGTTCGTCATCCACGGCCTGCTTCGCGCGTTTTTTCTCGAGCTTCTCAAGCGACCCGCCGATGATCGCCTGACGCGAAAAGAGAGCGGCGATTTCGTCCCAACGATCTGATAACTCCGTGTATTTTATGCATTCTAATCGAGCGATCCTGGCTCCATCCGCGTCTTTCGGGCGCACCGTCGTGTCATAAATCGAAAACTCTTCAAAGTCGGTCAACACGCTTCGTGGCACGTTTGCGCTCCACCCATACCTGCGCAGCTGTAATGCAGCGACGGCATCATTGCAAACATTTTTCGATGGATTTTTCGCTTCAACGAAAAATTTCGTCTTTCCGTCAAGATAGAATCCAAAATCCGGAGCTCCGGATTTGATCCGTTTTTCGTAATGTACGTCGCGGTGTGCTCCTTTACCGCCGACATTCGCCATGTCCCAGCCAAGCTCCTCAAAGAATGGGTTTAGGAATTCATGACGCAGATCTTCTTCGTTGTAGTCGATCGACTGATATTGCTTAAAATGCGTCTCAAATCGTTCGACGAGCTCCTGAATGCGTTTCGGGGCGGACATAACGGGAATCTAGGACCATCTTAGGCTAAATGCGCGGGTAATCAAAACCCCTGATACATCCCCTCGGTCGGCGCCTCGGTCGTCTGCCCGACAGGGCCTTCGCCGGGCTTCTCCTTCGCGTATTTCAACCGCACGTCTTTCACGAGCGACATGGCGTCCTGCGCGATCTTGGGGAAATTGATGCGCGTCGTCTTGTACCCGGGTTTCTGGATGGTGACATAGTACGCGCCCGGGTGGACCACGAACGCGAAGCGTCCGCGTTCGGACGTAATCTGCGTCTCAAGCAACTTGTTCGCTTTCGCATTGAAGATGCGCACCACGGCATTCCGCGCGAGTTCGCCGGTCTCCGCGTCCCTGATCGTCCCGAACGCCGGCTGACCAGGTTTGAATGTGAAGAGACGATACCCGATTGCCGAAACATATAAGAGGTAAAGGACCCAAGCAATGACGGACTTCGAAAGATATGGGTAGACCCACAACGTGATGGGCCCGACCGCGCCAAGCCCCGCCTGGACGTTCTTGTTCAGATGGAGACGCCAGCTGAACAATTTGGCTCGTCCGCCTCCGACGGGGTCCACCGGAATATTCTTCGTGATGATCCCGTGGTCTTTCACGATGATGCGACTAACCGGGAGAATGTTGTCGTACACGGAACTGTGCGTCTTCAGGTATTCGGACGGGAACGCGAACCCCGTCTTCACCACTTGGACGATGTACTCGCCCGGCTTCGCGGTGAGACGATATCGTCCATGCTTGTCCGAGACCGCGGTTGAGACCGGCGTGCCGAACTGTCCCGGGAGCACGAGGCGGATCGAGACCAACGACTCCGGAATGCCTGTCACGCTGTTAAACACGACCCCATACCCTTTCCTCCCCCGCGTGAACGCCAAATACGCCGGCCGCGTGAGGTGGAGGAGGCCCAGAAGGACGAGACCGAAGATGATGTGGACCAGATACCACAATCCTATCACCATTCCCCGTGTACGGGCGATGCGGTGCATCGCCCCGGCAGGATAGAAAAAACGAGACTCGAGACTCGACCATCCCGCAATGCGGGACTTCGAGTCTCGAGTCTCGTTAGGTCTTATGAGACCTTGACCGTCTCCGCCGCCCGGACCGCGGCCGCATACTTTTCCATGCAGTCACGCAATGCGATCTCGATCGGACGCATCGTGACGCCGAGCGCCTGGAGACGCGTGCTCTGGAGGATGCAGTTTGAACGGCCTTTCGTCGCAAGCCCGAGCGTTACCAAGTCGTCGTTTGAGATCCACTCGTTCGTGTGCGACAGGTCAACCAGTTCGTCATAGAGTCGGATGAGGTCGCGATGGCGCATGGTGCCGGGATTGGTCGCGTGGAACACGCCGACCCCCCGCTTTTCCATCACCTGTTTCACGACCTCGATCAGGTCGTCCACGATCGTGACGGAATTTTCGACGTCTATGATCTTGGGATAGTTCGCGAGCTTCGTGATGAGGTTGCGCGGCCCGGGAGTCGAATCAATCGGCATGCGGAGACGCAGGATCGCGACGTTCGGGAGCGTGGAGAGGAGCAGGTCTGCCGCGTATTTGGAACGCGAGTACGTGGCGCTCGGATTCGCGTGATCGTCTTCGCGCCAGCCTTTCGGATCAGGCGATGGGCCGTAGAACACGCAGCCGGACGCGAGGTGCGTGAGGTGCGCGCCGCGTTCCTGACACGCTTCGGCGAGGATGAGCGGGCCGATGGTGTTCGACCGGTACGTCGCGAGCTTGTTCGATTCGCACCAGTCCACGTTCGGCGTGCCCGTCTTCCCGGCGGCGTTCAGCACGTAGTCCGGCTGATGTTCGTCCAGCGCCGCGCGGACGTCTTCCGCATCATCAATGCGTGCGGTGGACAAGACGGCGTCCGGCAACGCGGCCTGGAGTTTTTCTCCCAGGAATCCGGGGCCAAAGATGAGGACGCGGCTCATAACTGGCACAGACTGTGACACGACGAGACGTTTTTTTCAACGGTGCCCGTAGGGGCGGGCCCGCGTGTCCGCCCCGATCGTTCCGACTCATCCTGTTCGGGGCAGACACATGGGTCTGCCCCTACACTGATCCGCGAGTCCTACAAATACAAAAAACACCGCCCGGTTCGTACCGAGCGGTGCTGTAGATGTCGCCTTGGACCGGACCGACACCACACGCGCGGCACGTGGGTGTTATTCGAGCGGTGTAATGCAGGGTTCGTTCAAAAGCCACCGGTAGAGTTCGAAGGTGCAGGAATACATGGATGCGGCAGACTGCTCTGACCGACGGATGTCTGTGACATACATATCCTTGAAGACAAGGCAGTACGGAACTTCAGGATCCGGAAGGCCGGACGTATGAAGCCGCTTCTGCATTTGCTGCAGATAGTAGAATTCAACGGGAACGGGACGGTCGGTTCTCCGCTGGGTAATGGTCCAAAGAACAAATCGCCATCCGGGCGGCACGCCGCGCGACGACCACCATTCCTTTAATTGCGACGCGAGACGTTCGTCTTGCAACACGAGAATGATCCTCGGTTCCTCGATCGAGGAATACTCGTGGAATTGGTAGGCGTTGTCTGCCAACCGCCAATCAATGACCTCGGTCCCGCATCTTGAGCTCTCCGGCACCTCTGAATCAGGCAGAGGCTCCGCTTCGGAATTCACGTGTGTGACAGTCGTGGGCGGGGTACCGCGTGCTGCTCCGCCGCATCCCGTGATACCGATGATCAATAGTGACGAAAGTGTCCTTACCATTTCATCCTCCAAAGCGAGTTATTCAGCAGGAACGTAAAGATGTCAAGCGCTATTGCGTCCCCAGTACGGGAACCCATGTCACACATATCTGAAATAATAAACACCGCCCGGTTCGTACCGAGCGGTGCCTTGCGAGACGCTATGACGGTCGGAGCACGCCGAGTGCTACGAGCCGCGACACACAGACGTGAAGGAACGAGTCGTCGTTCTTCATGAGAAAGCCCTCCGGCCCCCACAGGTCGCGAACTGGAACCAGGAGCGGGCCCATACGCATTTCGTAGGGATCGGGATTCACGCACTCCCCTTCGCGGACCTTCGATCCGGCCGCGGCGTTCACCACGGCGGCGAACACGTACGGGCGGTTCGGGGTCATGCCCCTGTCCACGAGGATCCGTCCGAGATTGAAGATCGACGTGACATCGAGGGAATCGATCCCGGCCTCTTCCTTGAGCTCCTTCTCGAAGCGCGTGAGGATTCCGCGGACGCCCGCGTCGTCCGGTTCGGCGAAGCCGCCAAATGCGTCGTACTCGTCAGCGCCGACCGCGAAGCTGAAACCGCGTTGGCACATGATGTGCGTGATGTCGCCGTTCGCGTTCGCGAGGAGCAAGACGCCCTTCACCCCGCTCGCCTCGCCCTGCTTCCAGATGAAGTACTGGTAGGCGTAGGCGATCGAGGGATCGTCGATCTTCGCGACCGTGAAGTTCACAAGCATCCCGAAGATCCGCCCGTCAGGGATGAGGAGATCCTTCAACGCAACGAGGCGCACGCCGCCTCCTTCCATCGGCCGCTGTGCCAGGTGGGCGAGGAAGCCCGTGCAATCGTCGGACATCGAACGGAGCCGATGTTGTATCGTCACGTCCGAGGCCTGGAACCAAGGTTGGTTCTCAATTCGTCCCATCACGTCTTTGCGATCCATTCTTTTCTACCTTTCTCAAAGGTCCGATGTGCCCGCGTTGTAGCACAGAAACCCCATTTGTCAACTGGTCCACATCGGCTCATCCTATCTCCATGGCGCGACACCTTTCGGTCGGGATCGACGAGGCCGGGCGCGGGTGCGTGATCGGTCCGCTCGTGGTTGCATGCGTCGCGGCGGACGAGGCGGACCGCAAGTGGTTTTGGACGAACAACGTGCGCGACTCGAAGATCGTGCCACCGAAACAGCGCGACGAGCTCGCGAAGAGGATCAAGGACCGCTGTTGGTTCGAATTGCGTGTGGCACACCCGCTGGAAATCGACGAAGCGGTGCGCGACCGGTCGAGGACGCTGAACGGACTCGAGCTTGAGATCATGGCCGACCTGCTCCGCGAATTCCGCGACGAGTATCCGGAACGGGACGCGCTCGCGCTCGTGGACGCACCAAGCATCAACGCGCAGGGGTTTTTAGAAAAGCTGTACTCCGCGAGCGGCTGGGACGACATGGAGCATCTCTATGCGAAACACGAGGCGGACCGGACAGACAGGACCGTGGCCGCGGCGTCCATCCTGGCAAAGACAGAGCGCGAGCGACTGATCGCCAAGATTAAGAATGAATGCGGCGTGGACTTCGGTAGCGGCTACTGCCACGACGAACGGACGATCAATCATCTGCAGACCGCGCCCCAGAATGCGACGTACGTCCGGTGGACCTGGGCGACGGTACGTCCCCAGCCGTTGCTCAAATGAGGGCCCGGTGCTTAACTATCCGCCATATGAAACGTCTCCTCTGTGCGACTCTCTCATTGATCACGTTCGCGCTCCCCGTTGCGACGCACGCCGCGACCCCGCCGGCCCTGCTCCACTGGACCGCGCCCATGAATGGCATGAACTCGTACACCTACTGGTTCGACCCGAACGGCGGCCGCTACTCGTTCTTGTCGAACGCCGCGGTATCGAGCTGGTTCCCGGACGCGTCTTCGCGTGTCCAGGAGGTCCCGGTCGCGGAACTCGCCGTAATCCCGCTCAAGGGGACGATGTCGCACAAACCGGCCGCCCGACTCGTGCAGTTCGCGTCCTCCCCGCGCATCTACGCCGTGAGCCGCTACGGAATGCTCCGCTTGCTCACCACGGAAAACGTAACCGCGGCGCTCTACGGCGCGAACTGGAAGTCGGGCGTGGACGAACTCTCCGTGGCCGACTACCCCGTGTACCGATTCGCGAGTCCGGTGACCGATGAGGCTGAATTCGATCGCGACGCCTACCTCGCAGCGACGCCGACGCCGACGCAAAACATTCCCGCCGCCAAACCGCCTGAAACATTCGAAGCGTCGGTCCTCCTCCAGACGGACACAACGTCTGCGCTCGTCGGCAGGACCATGACGCTCACGGCGACCGTAGTAAACCCGCGGACGTCCTGGCAAAACCTCACGCTCCGCTTCTACGACCAGGCGGGCCAGGTCCTGAAGACGTGCAAAGGGACGGTCGGTTGCAGCCACTCGTTCGACGCGACGGGACCGCTCGGCGTCCAGTCGTACACAGCTCGCGTGTTTAACGAATTCGACCAGGCGGTGGCATCGAACCCCGTCTCGGTCTATGTGGCGAACCCGCAATAAAAGGATGTAACAACCTGTGACCGAATGCGGTAGAATGGCTGCGTACGTATCTTATTCATTCTCATTCACAGACCCCTATGAAAAAGAGCATTGCTCTCCTCACCGTGACATCCCTCTCCTTGTCACTCGTGACCCCGCTCGCCGCTTTCGCCGAAGAAGCGTCTGCGACGACGGACACGGCCGCCACGTCCGTAACGACGCCGGCGCCAAAACCGTGCGACGACCGTACGGCGACCGCCGAAGCCAATCTGGCCAAACGACGGGCCGATGCCGATGCGCGTCTCGCCGAGCGTCGGACGGAGGCGGATAAGAAACTCCGCGAACGCTTGTCCGAAGCCGAAGCGCGCCTCGCCAAGTACCGCGCAGATGTGGATGCGCGTTGGCTGAAAAATCGAGCGGCCCGTGACGCGTACGGCTACAAGAGCGACGCCGCGAAGGCCGCCTTCGCCGCGTACCGCGCCTCGCTCGACACGGCCCTTGCCACGCGCCGCACAGCGATCGATGCCGCGCTCGCCGCGTACCGCACAACGCATGAGTCGGCGCTCGCCACGCGCAAAGCGGCCGTGGACGCCGCGCTCGCGGCACGCCGCGCTGCCGTAGACGCAGCCCTCGCAACATGGAAGCAACGCTGCTCACTCGAAGGCGATGCCCGCCGTGAAGCGAACAAGGCGTTCTATGCCGCACTCGAAGCCGCTCGGAAGACCTTCCGGACTTCGCTCGACGCCGCGCAGAACACCTACAAGGCCGCGATGGACCCGGCACGCGACACCCGCAAAGCCGCCGTCCAGGCCGCGCAGGACGCCTACAAGGCAAGCGTGAAGACGGCGCGTGAAACGCTCGACGCCGCCCTCAAAGCCGCGCGAGGCACGACCACACCGTAAAAGTGGAATCAAAAAAACCCCCGCCATAGGCGGGGTTTTTTTGTTATTTCCGTTGGGTGAGTCGCCTTGACACCATGGTTGATTTATGATGTACTGGCAAGCCCAAAAAAAGGGCGCGTTCCTTCAACCAACAACAAGGAGATGGCGTTCGTGTCATCCGATCAACTGCAAAATGTCTGGCTCGCAAACGTCAAGCGAGCATATGACGAGGTCTACCAGCGCTACCACGTGACTGCCGAGAGTGTGCCACATCAGCTGCCGCTCCGATGGCGCCTGGTCCGCATGGAACGGGCCATGCAGCTCATCCATGACGACAAGGCCATTCGCGGCATGTGCATCACGTGCGGAGATCTCGTACCTGAAGCGCGACTGCTCCTCTTCCCCGAGTCCGTGTGGTGCGTTGCGTGCGTCGGTGCATATGAGACCGAACGCAGAGGCGACGGCAAGTACCCGTGGAAGCTTCGGCCTGATGTACCGGCGGTGGTGCGATGACGCTGCAGGACGACCTGCTCACACTCGCCCGCATTCTTCCTGGTCCACTCGACGGTGCGCTTGAACATGACGAGGATCATCGTCTCAAGATATCGAGCGCATTCCGCATGCCGGGTGGATTCGGCGATGGTGTACACTACCTCCGCCTGATGAAGTTCATCACGAACCTGAGCCGGATCTATGCGACGTCTATACGCCGCATCGATCACCAGATCGTGTTGGACGAACCGGGACTCACCTGCGACATCGAGGACCACATCGGTCGCGAGCGCGCCCATGCGGACTGTATCGCCCAGAACCTCACGAACTTCCTCGCCGCAAGTCAAGACGACACCACACGTCGCGTGCTCCTGCTTGGAGCCATCCTGTCGCACAACCAAGATTGGCAGTTCGATCAGGACTCGTACGTCCTGGCGATCCTCCCGCCAGTCTCATAGACCGCTCAACGCACCCAGCGTCGAGCGGTTTCTTTTTTACGCCGCCTTCCCCTTTTCCCAAGGCTGCACGACGTCGATCAACACACGCAGGCCCATGTCTTTAAAAAACGTGGGATCCTCCTTCGCCCGGATCTTGTTCAAGATCTTGAGGGGGCGATGGATCCCCATGATGTTCCTGGCCGCTTCATGATAATTCGTCTTCAGATCGAAATCCGACGGATACGCCTCCACGATGTACACGAACGGCGGAGGGTTACCCGGATTCCCGAAAACGACGTCGTCATATGTGTACCACGTCCAGCCGGACTCCGGCATGCCGAGCGGCAGGTTCGGGACGGCTTCCGATGTACTCCCCGGTGTAATGACGGCATCTGGCCGCATGTCATGCGTCGATGCATGGAACGCGAAAAACCGCTGACTCCCACCCTTGGCCATATATGCCTGCAAGATCTCGATCGGGACGAGATCCGTATCGATATCACCAGACTCCTCCGCGTCCTGTACGTTTTTCTTGAGCTCTGGGTACGTGTCGAGTTTGATATGCGGCGCTTTGAGGTACGTGAGGAGGTTTTCGGGAGGAATACTGTTCAGGAGGTACCGTCGGTATGCGTCGCGGACATTCTCCGGAGCATTCGTCACGTCCTCCGAGACGATGGCGAGCGACTCCTCATCCGGGACATACTGTCTCAAGAAAGCGATGAATCGCGCGTAGGAACGGTCTTGTTCCCGACCGTACAGACGACGAACGATATTGAACTTATCCGGCAAGGACAAACGCTTCAGCACATCCTCCTCAAGGATGCCGTCTAGCTGTTCATCGAGCCACCCATTGAGCTTCTCGCGTTCTCGAGAACGTTCCGGATTTTTCTTTGGGCTTTTTTCTGTGTTCATCATATATTTCTGCCAGTGTAGATAGCGAAACAGACCCCCGCAAGGGTCTGTTTCATGTGGTAGGCCCACCTGGGCTCGAACCAGGAACCGCCGAGGTATAAGCTCGGAGCTCTAACCAATTGAGCTATGGGCCTAGGAGCCGAGGAACAAAGCCGAAGGCTTTGATTCCGAGGCGACGACGGCTCATATCGAGCGAGGCCCGTCCGACGGGCCGAAGCGAAGATATGGGCCTAGGATCGTCAAACTACAGCATAACAGACCTCGCAGCAATACTCGACGCAACGGGCCCGTTCCGGCATCATACGCCCATGTCTGACACGTGGACCGCGAAATTCGCGGATGAAAAGAAACGGCTCGACGTTTTCCTTGCGGAGAAGGTCGCGGGGTTGTCGCGCGCGCAGGCGAAGAAACGGATCGAAGCAGGCGAAGTGACCGTGAACGGAAAAATTGTCTCGGCGCATTATTTTTTAAAAGAAGGCGACGTGATCACCGAGAACCGGGAGCCGGGAACCGGGAGCCGGAAAAAAGTCCTCGATCGGATCCCGGCTCCCGGTTCCCAGTTCCCGGTTTCAGACCTCCACATCCTCGAAGAGTCCCCAGACTGGATCGTGGTCTACAAACCAGCCGGTGTACTCATGCACCCTGACTCACAACACCCAGACGGGACGCTGATTGACTCCGTGATCGCCCATGCGCCCCAGGTCGTAAAAATCGGTGAAGACCCGATCCGCCCGGGCATCGTGAGCCGTTTGGACAAGGACGTGAGCGGACTCGTGGTGATTGCGAAGACACAGGATGCGTTTGAGAACCTGAAGAGACAGTTCGCCGAGCACTCGGTGACGAAAGAGTACCTCGCGCTCGTGCACGGCGAGGTGCCAAAAGACGAGGGCGACCTGAAATTCCGCATCGCGCGTTCAACGTCCAAAGCGCGCATGTCCGCGCGGCCGGAAGGAAGCGACAGCGGTCAGGCGGCCTGGACGCACTACGAAGTCGTGAAGCGCTTCCGCGGCGCGACGCTCCTGAAGATCGAGATTTTGACCGGGCGCACGCACCAGATCCGCGCGCACCTCCACGCGTTCCGACACCCGGTAATCGGCGACCCGCTCTACAAACAGCGGCTACCGGATCGGAAGCTCATCGCGCCGCGCGTGCTCCTCCAGAGCGTCGCGCTTGCGTTCAACGACCCGAAGACCGGTGCACGTCGGTCGTTCCGGCTGGACCCAGACCCTGAGTTTCAGAATGTCATGTCAACCCTATGATTATTTCGATCTCCGGCGTTCCGGGTTCCGGGAAGACGTCGGCCGCGAAAATTCTGGCGGAATCGCTCGGCATGAAATTCTATTCGATGGGCGGGTTGCGCGAGAAAATGGCGCTCGAGCGAGGCGTGACCATCGACGAACTGAACGCCCTCGGAGAATCCGATCCGACCACGGACACGTCGGTTGACGAGTACCAGCGCGAGCTCGGGACGAAGGAAGACGGGTTCGTGATCGAGGGGCGCTTGTCCTGGCACTTCATCCCCCGCTCCTTCAAGGTCTTCCTCGACTGCGACCCCAAGGAAGCCGCGCGACGGGTCTACGGCGCGCAACACGCCGGGGAACGGCGCGACGAAGACGCCCACGCAACCGTCGACGCGACGCGCGCCTACCTCGACCGCCGCATCGCCTCGGACGTCCGCCGCTACCGGGAGTACTACGGCGTGGATTACCGCGACCACGGGCACTACGATCTCATTGTGGATACGACGCCGTTCAAGGGACCGGAAGAGACGGCGCACGCCATCCGAGACGCGCTCCGGGAGCGCGGACTCACACGGGGTTGACGAGTCGCCCAGCCTCCGTTATTCTCCCCGCACTTCTATGGCCGAAACACAGAGCTACACAACCCTGTTGCCGGACCTCGTCCGCACGGGCATGCAGATACGCGTCCACCACAAGGTGTTGGAACCGAACGCGAAAGGCGAGATGAAAGAACGCATCCAGGTGTTCGAGGGCCTCGTGTTGACCGTGCGCGGCGCTGGCGTGAAGAAATCCATGACCGTGCGTAAAGTGTCGGACGGCGTGGGCGTCGAGAAAATCTACCCGATCCACTCGCCCACCATCGCCAAGCTCGAATTCGTGAAGCAATTCAAAGTCCGCCGGAAAAACATCGGCTTCGTGCGCGACACGAAGAAACGCCTCAAGGAAGTGAAGGCTGCCTGACCGCGCCTTTACTCGAGACCTTTGTCGTAATCAATCGAGTTGACGCTGTTCCGCACCACGTCCGGAGCGTAATCGAAACCATACTCAATGGGCCACCCGAACGTATAGTTGACGTAGAAGGCCTCATTGATGTCATCCACTTTTGTATTCCACTCGAGCCCGTACATTCCGCGTGCCGCTTCTTCCGTCTTCACCCATCGAAGTGTGCCGCCGCGTGACACGGCATAGGTTTTCACATCGGTCTGGAATTTCACCATTTTGACGCCCGGGTGGTACGTCACGTTCCCCCCGATCGGAATGAGTGACATCTGATCTCCCGGAATGATCTGCACCTTCGAGAAATCCGGGTACCAGGTGAAGAAGCACTTATCGTTCGGGAACACGTACCGCTTCCCGTTCTTCGCGTAGTAGTATACGGCCGTATCGGGCTGCGTGGACAAGTCGCCGTCATCCGCCAATTTGATGAGGTCGCCCGTCACGAGTGGGAAGCTCAAGCCGCCGCTCCAGGCGATGGTCGCCGTGGATGTAAGCGGTATCCCGTTCGCCGTAGCAGAGAAGACCGACGTACCGTCTTTTAGTGAAAACACACGGAAGTACGCCTTGCCGAACATGTCGGTGGTGGAGTGCTCAATTCGAATCTCGTCAATGCTCCCGCGGGACGACGTTAGCGTGACAGTGGCGCCCACGATCGACCCAAGGTTCGTATCTTTCAGGGCTACGACCACCCGAGCATTGTCGATGCCATCGGCGTTGAGCGCCGTCTTCTCAGCCGCGACTTTCGACGTATTCTGGTCCAAGGTCGCCGCATAGACTGCACCCGGAAGGATGAGACTGAACGTGGCGAGGACCGTGAGCAGGCGTTTCATAGGATGAGGGGCATTGTACATGCTACAAACCTAAAACCCTACAGCACCTCTTTCAAATACTCGCCCGTGAACGATTTCTTGTGCTTCGCGACCGCCTCGGGGGTCCCTTCGCACACGACCTCCCCGCCTTTGGCGCCGCCTTCAGGCCCCATGTCGAACACCCAGTCTGCGCTCTTGATGACGTCCAGATTATGCTCGATCACGAGGATCGTGTTGCCTTTGTCTACCAGGGCCTGGAGCACGATGAGCAGGCGCTTGATGTCGTCGAAGTGGAGACCAGTCGTGGGTTCGTCCAGAATGTAGAGGGTCCTGCCGGTCGCGCGACGGGAGAGCTCGGTGGACAACTTGACGCGCTGCGCTTCGCCGCCGGAGAGCGTCGTGGCTGGCTGGCCGAGTTTCACGTAGCCCAAACCGACCTCATGCAGGACGGACAGTTTTTCATAGATGAGCGGCTGGTCCACGAAAAAGCGGCGCGCTTCTTCCACGGTCATTTCGAGAACGTCTGCGATGTTCTTGCCGCGCCAGTGGATCTCGAGCGCTTCCTGGTTGTACCGCCGACCGTGGCACTCGGTGCATTCCACGTACACGTCCGGGAGGAACTGCATCTCAATTTGGACGTACCCGTCGCCGGAACAAGCCTCGCAGCGCCCGCCGCCTTTCACGTTGAAGGAAAACTTCCCGGCATCGAACCCGCGCATCTTCGCCTCCGGGATCTCGGCGAACAGGTCGCGGATCACGGTGAAGACGCCGGTGTACGTGGCGGGATTGCTCCGCGGCGTCCGCCCGATTGGCGACTGATCGACGCTGACGACTTTGTCCAGGTGATCGATCCCGTCGATCTTCTTGTGCGCGCCCGGCAGGTCTTTCGCGCCGTAGAAGTGGGCGGAGAGAGCGCGGCCCAGAATGTCGAGCACGAGCGTGGACTTCCCCGACCCGGACACGCCCGTCACGCACGCGAAGAGGCCGAGCGGCAGCTTGAAATCAACGGACTTCAAGTTGTACTCCGTCGCCCCTTTCACCGTGAGCGACTTCCCGTTCCCCTTGCGCCGCTGTTTCGGAACGTCGAGCGACTTCCGTCCGGTGAGATAGGCTCCGGTGGACGACTCCTTGTTCCGCTTGATGTCCGCGAGCGTCCCTTCCGCGATGATTTCGCCACCGTACTCTCCCGCGCCCGGGCCCACGTCGACGACGTGGTCTGCCGCTTCCATCACGGCCTGGTCGTGTTCCACGACGATCACCGTGTTGCCCAGGTCACGCAGACGCTTCATGGTCGAGATGAGCTTGTCGTTATCGCGCTGGTGGAGACCGATGGACGGTTCGTCGAGAATATAGATGACGCCGGACAATTCCGACCCCAGTTGAGCCGCGAGCCTTACGCGCTGCGCTTCTCCGCCCGAGAGCGACATGGCCGACCGGTCGAGCGTGAGGTAGCCCAGGCCCACGTCAATCAAATTGACGAGACGACGTTTGACCTCGTTCGTGATCTGGTCGACGACGATCCGTTCGCGCTCCGTGAATCCGTGCGCATCGGGTTTCCGTTCCGTCGAGATACGGATGATCTTCGACGGCTTGACCTTCAAGGGACCCCGGCCGAGCCCGTCGAACCAGGAGAACGCGTCTTCCAGGCTCAACCTCACGAGGTCCGCGACGCTCTTCCCCGCGACCGTGACGAGGAGGGCTTCCGGACGGAGCCGCTTCCCCTCGCAGACCGGGCAGGTGAGCACGCGCATGTACGACTCGATCTCCTTCTGGACGTACTCGGAATCGGTCTGTCGGTACTTGTCCTCGAGCATGGAGAGGATCCCCTCGAACGCGAGGGTCTTCCCTTCCACGTCGTACGTCTCGTCGCCAGTCCCTTCGAGGATCATGGTGACGGCTTTGGCCGGGAGCTTCCCGACCTCTTCATGGATCGAAAAACCGTGTTTCGCGCCCACGGCTTCGAGCAGTTTCAAGTGCGATGTCTGGTTCCCGGCGATGCGCGTCCAGGGCTTGATCGCACCCTGCGCGATCGTGAGGCGGGGATTCGGGATCACGAGGTCCGGTTCGAGGACCAGCTTTGTCCCGAGACCCGTACACGCGGGACACGCGCCGTGCGGCGAGTTGAAGGAAAAGAGGCGCGGTTCGAGCGTTGGAAGCGACCTATTGCAGGTTGGACAAAACAGCGACTGCGAGTAGAGCGTCTCGTCCAGCGTCCGTTCGTCCAAGACCGTAATGAGCCCGTTTCCGAGATCGAGCGCCGCCTTCACGAGCTCGAGGAGGCTCTCGATCACCATGGTCGTTTTTGCTTCGAGTTTGCCCGTCACCACTTCGATCGTGTGCGGTTTGGTCTTGTCCGGCTTCACGCGCAGGAGCTCGTCGATGTCCACGAGCGTGCCGTCGTACCGCACCTCGTGGTACCCCGCGTTCTGCGCGGCCTGGAGCACCACTTTGTGCTCCCCTTTCTGCTCGCGGACCATGGGTGCCAGGAGCACGAGGTCGGTCTTCGCGGCCTGTGCGAGAATCTTGTCCGCGATTTCTCGCGGTGACTGTTCCGCGACCGGCTTCCCGCACATAGGGCAGTGCGCGCGCCCCGCCCGCGAGAAGACGAGGCGGAGGTAGTCGTAGATCTCGGTGACGGTCCCGACCGTGGAACGCGGGTTGTGGGACGAAGACTTCTGGTCAATGGCGACGGTCGGACTCAAACCGCTGATCTCATCCACGTCCGGCTTGTCCTGGAGTTCCAGAAATTGCCGCGCGTAGCTCGAAAGACTCTCCATGTACCGGCGCTGTCCCTCGGCGTGGATCGTGTCGAACGCGAGGGACGACTTGCCGGATCCGGAGAGCCCCGTGATGACGATGAGTTTGTTTTTTGGCAGCGCGAGACTGACGTTTTTCAAATTATGCACGCGCGCGCCGCGGATTGAAATGTGTGAGGTGGCAGACATGAGTCTCGCTTGGTCTCCGGCTCCCCTCGAGGCCGAAGACGTAGTGGCGGCGAGACTATCATAACTTGTCGGCAAGGGCAAGAGCCAACCCTGACACCCCAATTCGGGTTCTCGTGTTACATCGTCTTTTTTTCGTATGACGGCCTTTCTTCGACTGGCACAGCCTCTCCCGCCCCGCCACCTCCCCCGCAAAACTTCGTGCCAGGATCGTCGGGAGCGTTTTCATTTGAGAGGGAGAAGTTGCAGGTAATCGGCGACCCCTTGATCGCGCTGTCCAGCTCGTCCTTGGTCCAAAAATTTGATTTCTGCGGGTCATCGAGGAATTTGCCCGATTTCACGCCGCACACGACCGCGTCCGCGTAGTCAGCGATGTCCGACCCGAAGCCGCCGTTCGTGTACCCGTCGAATTTCCCTTTCCCGCAGTTCCGTTTGGAGAGAACCGCGCTGTCGTCCACCCCGAAATTCTCGTTGATGTCGAGTCCGAGCACGAACCCGCGCAATCCGCCGGAGCCGCAGTCCGCGACCGCCTTCGCGATATCGAGCGGCGTCACAGGCAGCCGAAACGACGCGCGTCCGATGTCGTCATCATCCGTCTTCCCCTGACTGGTACTCCGTCCGACTTTTCCGGGAGTCGTGGGCCGGTAGCCGGACAGGTTGTCGGCGACCACCGACGCGTTATCCGTCTGGGCGGAGTTGCAAAACGCGACCAGCGTGACTTCTGACGGGAACTTCTTATCAATGTAATCAATGGTCCCGGCAAAGACGGCGTTCCCGCACACGCGCTTGTCGCTCGCGACCCCCACGCACCCCGGGTTGGTCGCGTCGGCGCACGAGCTGCACGCTTCGCCGGGCTGTTCGCATTTCGATCCTTCGCACGTGGAACCGGTGGCGTCCTGCACCCAGTAATCCGTCCCGCAGAGCGTATCCGCCGCGGCTGTTTTGAAATTCTTCGGGTCCTTCGCCACCTCCGCGTACGGCGTGATGTTCGGCTTGACCCCGGCCGCGGCCGTCTTCATGTTCCCGAGGTCTTTGCAGTAGGTCGAACTGATGAACTGCACCGTGTTCACCATGGGAACACGAATGGGATTCAGCCGCGTCGTGGCCGGATTGATCGTGCGGAGGATGAGGTTCGCTCCCAGAATGAGCAGGAACCCCATGATCGCATCAACCATGTACGTTTTTCCCTTGCTGATTTGAGGGAGGGCCGTCCCCAGTAGGTACAGGAACGCGCCCCACACGAAGGCGGCCGTGGCGGCGGTAAATCCGATGGCAATCAGGTACCGATATGCAGCGATCACGTAATTATTGAACCCTTTCACTTCGGTCACGGAACCGATCGCCACATTCAGCGTCAGTGTCGGCTCTTCCGCGTAACAGCGGCCTTTCCCCCCCGTGCATTTATCGTACGCTTCGTAGATGCCGCGTTGGGCCGCGCACTCGTCCGGCCGGAAACAGGTCGTGTCTTCCAGCGAAACGCCCGCCTGCGACCCCGGCGCCCCCGTGAGCGCTTGGCGCGAAACGGGCGGCAGCGCGCCCGCGCACTTCTGGGCGATCGGATTCGGTTTGCATTTCAGAAGACACTGCTCGTAGGTCAGGTCTTCGGCCGTGCGGAACGGCGTGCCGGCCGGTTTGCCTTTGCAGGGTTCAAACGTCGCATTCTCCGGACACCCGCAGTAGCAGGTTCCGAGGAAGTACCCCGGGGGGACTCTCTTGGAGTTCGTGGACCAATCCGCGCGCAGCCAGTCGAGCGCAAGGGGTTCTCCCAGTCCTTGCTTCAGCTGCACGTTGCCGCCGGCCTGTTCGTACCGGAGGCTCCAGTACTCTTCGATGCCTGCGTATTTCTTCGCCGTAAGATATCCCGCGATCCCGCCGACCACGGCTCCGGCCAAGCCGCCCGCGGCAAGCCCGGCGCCCGAACCGGCGAGTGCCCCTCCGGTGCCCGCGATCGTTCCGGGCGCGTCACGGCACGAGAACTCCGTCCGAACGCAATCATCGCCGAAATTCTTTTTGCTTTCCGTGCAGAACGTCGGACCGAACTTTCGCAGTTCCGCCACCGCGCCCAGCACGGCGTCGTGCGATGCCTCTGCGGCGCGGGCCAGGGTCGGCGCAACCGCCGACGCGAGGAGGGTGACGGCGACGATGGACCGGACCATGAACGATGATCTCATACTTACTTCGGGAGCCGGTCGAGGAACGCGGTCAGGATCGCCGTGAGCCGCTTCTCGTCCAGCGCGCCCTCAAACTTCATGCCATTCACGAAGAACGTCGGCGTCCCCTGCACCCCCGCATTCCGGCCCACCGTGACGTCGTCCTTGATTTTATCCCGATAGCGGCCTTTGGACACGCACGCGTCGTAGTCGCGAACGCGC
>MGEH01000008.1 GCA_001791275.1 Candidatus Uhrbacteria bacterium RIFCSPHIGHO2_12_FULL_60_25
CGTGCTCCTTCACCCATCCCATGAAAAACCGGATCCTGACGGGCCACGTGCGCATGAGGAAGAGACGGCGTACGTCCGGCACGTCGTGTGACGCCTGTTCGATGACGTCCTGCGAGAAAGACGACAAGAGGGCGCGCTCACGCAGCCCCGTGCTCGTCCGAAGCTTCCGGACCATGAGGTCGAGCGCTTCCCTGTCTTTCACTTCGAGATCGAGCTCGATAGGCGGAGGGACGTTTGCCGTGAGCTCGTCCAAGGTCGCGATCTTGGACCCGTGCCGGAGCACGACATCCTGGAGTTCCTTCACGGTCAGGTCCTGGACCTGCCGCACGTCCCCGGCGATGCGACGAAGGTCCGGGTCGTGGACGAGTACCGCTTCGTCATCGCGCGTCCGCCGCACGTCCACTTCGATGCCATCAACGCCTTGAGTTACGGCCCGGCGCACCGCCTCGATCGAGTTCTCGTCCGCGTTCCGCCCTGCCACGCCCCGGTGCGCGAAAATCTGCATGGGGGATAGGGTAACTCGAAAAGAAAAAACCCGCATGTGCGGGTCCTTCCATGGAGGCCTGGGCGGGAATCGAACCCGCGAGTAAGGGTTTTGCAGACCCTCGCCTTACCACTTGGCTACCAGGCCGTGGGGAGTGAGCGGATGGTAACAAGAGCAGGCTGTAACGAAAAGGGAGTCCTGTGCGGAGCTCCCTTTCGTGGTTACGACTTCTCGACCGGCTCCACGATCTCGATCGTCACGCGACGGATTCCGTGCTGGCGGGCCTTGGCGAGGTTGTCCATCCACACGTCCACCTTCACGTTGTACCGCTTGTTCATGCGGTCGTGGACTTCGAAGATCTTGTCGCCGAACAGTTCGGGAATGCGGATCTTCGTGCCGAATTTGAGGAAGTTCGCAGCGACGATCCCGTCACGCACGTGCGTGCCGTCCGCTGTGATGAACGGCGTGGAGTCCGTCTCTTCCGGACGGGACGTATAGGCCGTCGAAGGGACCCGTGCGTACGCGCGGACCACTTTGTACCCGGTAGAAATCTCACGGGCGACGCGCTCGTTCGTGCCGGCCTCTGGCAGCGTAAAGCTAAACTGGGACACGCCGGCCGTCTGGTCCGTCTGGACCTCCGGGGAATCGGGCAGGATCTCCTGGGCCGTGACCGTACGGGTGGGCATGGACACGATCACGAAAGACACGAGCAACCCAGTGAGGATCGCGCGCTTCCACTCATCGTTCGTGAGGCTGAAGTTGTGATAATTCATAGTGTCTTTTGACCGATAATTGCCTAGTCAGCTTTACAGTCAAGGGAGAAACAATAACACATTTGCCCATTTTTGTCAACGGTTGTACCATGATTTTTGGCTTATTTGAGCGCAAAAAAGGCATCAGTTGTCTAAAATTAGCGAAAAAATCCCTTGTGCCTATCAAACACCTGAAAACCCTCCGCGCGAGCTACGTCGCCCAGAGGGAAAAACTCAAGAAAAGCCCGTGGAAATCGATACTCTTCAGTCTCGGCATTGCTTCGGTAGCCCTCGTGCTCGTGGGTTTTTTTGTACTCACCCTGGCCCTCGCCTGGCTCTCCCGCGACCTCCCAAATCCGAATACGCTCCTCACGAGAGACGTGGCCCAGTCCACCAAGATCTATGACAGGACCGGGGAGACCCTCCTGTATGAAATCCATGGCGCGGAGAAGCGGACGCTCGTGAAGATCGAGGACGTCCCGGATGTCGTCAAGTGGGCGACGATCGCCGTGGAAGACAAAGATTTCTATAAGCACCACGGCATCTACTGGAGGGGTCTTGTGCGCGCCTTCCTCGTGAACACGCTCCAGGGTCGGCGCATCGGCGGCACATCCACGCTCACCCAGCAATTCGTGAAGAATGCCATCCTCACGAACGAACGGACGATCACGCGCAAACTGAAGGAGGTCCTGCTCTCGCTCCAGATCGAGCGGAAGTACACCAAGGATCAGATACTCCAGCTGTACCTGAATGAGATCCCGTACGGTTCAACGCTCTACGGCATCGAAGCGGCAAGTCGCGGGTACTTTGGGAAGTCGTCGAAAGATTTGACTCTTGATGAATCCGCGCTCCTTGTCGCGCTCCCACAGGCGCCCGATTTCTACAATCCGTACGGCCTTGGGTCGAGAGGCGACAACCGCGTGTCGCTCGTTCGCAGGCAGAAACTAATCCTCGACCTCATGACCGAGCAGGGCTACGTCGCGAAGGACGCGGCGGAGGAGGCGAAGAAAGTCGAAACGTTGAAGAAACTTATTCCAAAACGCATCGGCGACATTAGGGCGCCGCACTTCGTGATGTGGGTCCGTTCGCAGCTCGTGGACACATACGGACAGAAGCTGGTGGAGACGGGCGGACTTAAGGTCGTGACGACGCTCGATTGGCGATTGCAGCAGGAAGCTGAAAAAGCGGTCGTGAAAGGCGTTGAGTCACGCGGAGAACAGTACAAATTTACAAACGCTGCACTCGTCGCTATCGGCCCACGTGACGGTCAGGTGCTCGCAATGGTCGGATCAAAAGACTTCTTTGACGAAGAACATGACGGTCAAGTGAACGTCGCAGTTCGTCCGCGCCAGCCCGGGTCGAGCTTCAAACCCATCGTGTACGCGGCCGGATTCATGAAGGGATACCTCCCTGAAACCACGCTCTGGGACGTGAACACGACTTTCAAGACCGAAATTAAAAATTACAGTCCATTCGACTACGACCAGAAAGAGCGCGGACCCGTCTCGATCCGCATGGCACTCCAGGGGTCGCTCAACATCCCGGCCGTGAAGATGCTCTACCTGGTCGGCGTCGGGCGCGTACTCGATCTCGCGGAACAGATGGGGTACACCACGTTCGGCGACCGGAGCCGCTTCGGGCTCTCGCTCGTATTGGGCGGCGGCGAGGTGAAGCTCCTCGAACACACGGCCGCCTACGGCGCCTTTGCGACCGAAGGTGTGCTCCAGCCCACGGTCGGCATCCTGAACGTTAAAGACGCCCAGGGGAAGACGCTCGAGGAATGGAGGTTGGGGGAGGGGAAGCGCGTCCTCGAACCGCAAATCACGCGACTCGTCTCAAATGTCCTCTCGGACAACGCGGCGCGCGCCTTCATCTTCGGCGGCGGGAATGCGCTCACGCTCCCGGATCGATCGGTCGCGGCGAAGACCGGGACCACGAACAACTTCCATGACGCGTGGACCATGGGATACACGCCATCGCTCGTGGCCGGCGTCTGGGTCGGAAATATGGACAACGCGGAGATGAAGCGCGGGGCGGACGGTTCGGTCATTGCAGCGCCAATCTGGCAGCAGTTCATGAAAGCGGCGACGAAAGACTCGCCAAAAGAGAGTTTCACGCTGCCGGCTCCAGCGGATACGACGAAGTCCGTGCTCCTCGGCAGGGCGTTTGAGAAAAAGGTGAAGATCGACAAGATCACGGGCAAACTCGCCACGGAGTTCACGCCGCCGGACCTCGTCGAAGAACGTCCGTTCTACGAAGCCCACGAAATTTTATACTACGTGGACAAAGACGACCCGCGAGGACCCGCACCGACCAATCCGGCGTCAGACCCGCAATTCGCGGGCTGGGAAGCTGCCGTACAGAGATGGGTGGAAAAAGCACAGTGGCACACCACGTCCACGCCACCGACAGAAATGGACGACGTGCACACGGCAGCGAATACGCCTCAAGTATCGATCTCGAGCCCCTCACCAAACACGACGCTCACATCGCGCCAGTTCACCGTCTCCGCGTACGCGACGGCGCCTCGACGCATCACATCGTACATGGCGACTATGGAGGGATACGTCGTCGGCACAAACTACGGCGGCGCTGGAGACATCCTGGCGTCGCTCCCGAACGCGCTCGGACGTGGCTTTCATGAACTCACTGTCGAAGCGCGTGATGACGTGGGGAATACGGGCCGCGCCACGGTCACAATCAATCTCATAGCAGACTCCGCGCCCCTGTCCATCGGCGTGACGGACCCTGCGCCAGGGTCGAAGGTTGCGCTCTCGTCCTTCCCTCGAAGCGTCACGGTCGCGGTGAGCGACCTCTCAAACATCGACCGCGCGGACCTGTATATGAGCCTGCCGAATGGGACCCAACAGCTTGTCGGTTCGGACATCAAACCGGCCGCAAATCCCATCACGTACCGCTGGACCGCCGTCCCAAACCCGGGGACCTACATCCTCTACGTCGTGACAACGGACGTGTCCGGCGCGCAGATGACGGGAGATAAGACGAGCGTGGTGGTCGAATAGACGTTTATTGTCTGATGGGCATCACTAAGTAGCGATACGCTTCTGTCTTTTCTCCTTCAGGGAGGACCAACATCGGACTCATCGCGTCGTTCAATGAGAGTTTGATCTTCGGCGAGCTGATGGCTGCGAGGCCGTCGCCCAGGTACTTGAAGTTCACCGTGACCTTGTTGGGTTCGCCCGTGACGTCTCCTGACACGGCCTTGGACGTCTTCCCTGTGCCCTGGTCTGCCGAATGGACGCTGACCGTGCCGTTCGACGGGAGGAACTCAAGGTGGACGTCGTAGAGGCCCTGGCGCGAGAAGAGCGCGGCTGCTCGGACGGCTTTTTGGAATTCCGCGCGGTCGAGCACGGCCATCGTCTTAAACCGCTCCGGGATGATCTGGTGGTAGTCGGGGAATGAACCTTCAATGAGGCGCGAAATGAGCTCGGTCTGACCGAACGTCACGACGAGCTGGTTCTCGGTCGTCACCCATTCGACAGACTCCGGGACGCCGAGCTCGTCTTTGTAAGACGACAGGATCCGGCCTATTTCCAGCATGGTTCGTGACGGAACAATGAGCTTCGTTTCTCCAGTCTCGCCAGATGGTGAAATGACGCGTTCCGCGAGCCGGTAGCTATCCGTTGCCACGAGCGCCGTCTTCCCTTTTCCAGACTTCCCGTCAAAAAAGATCGCCAAGCCTGATAATTCCGGTCTTGATTCAGACGTTGAGACGGCAAAGACGGTCTGTCCGATCGCGCGCTTCAGGTCCTCGACGTGAAAGGTTACCCCCCTTGCCTTCGTGAGCTTTGGGATCAGGGGGAATTCGGTCGCAGGGAGACCGCGGATGACCGTCTCCTGCCCCTCGGCCCTGACCGTGAGTCCCTCGTCCGTCAAGTCGAGCTCGACCTTCCCCTGTGGGAGGAGAGACACGAAGTCGAGGAAGAGCTTTGCGGGCACCGTATACTCTCCATCTGAATCCGTTTTCCCTCGCACGGTCGTTGAAACCGCCATCTCAAGATTTGTCGCGGAGAGTTTCAGGTTCCCCCCATCCGTCTTCAAGAGCACGTTTCCAAGGACGGGGAGATTGATGCTCCTTCCCGTGATGTGGCTCACAACGGATAGTCCTTGAATTAGGTTTTCTTGCGTGCAGGTGAATGTCATAACTTCCGTATAGGTATATAAGGATGAGATAGTAGTAATAAGACTGGGGACGGCGGGGATAAGCTTATATCCAATTTAAGGAACGGTGTTTTTAGAATTTTTTTATCAACGCGCCGGTGTGGAGTCGAGCGGTCAGCTTGTGGAGAGAATCGCTCCAGCCCGGACCGTCCACTCCGCCACGCGTTCGATACACATGGGGTGTGGAGAAAGGACTACGAGGTTTGGTCGCTGTAGATTTTTTCCCGAAGGAGCGCGATGTCGTGCTTCAGCTGCTCGTCTTCTTTGAGGAGCCCCCCAATTTTTCCGCACGCATGCATGGCGGTCGTGTGGTCCCTGCTCCCCACATGCGTCCCTATGGCTGGGAATGAGCACTTGGCGTCTTCGCGGAGGAGGTACATGGCGACCTGGCGGGGGAAGGCCAGGCGTTTTTCCCGGCTTTTCCCAAGGAGTTCGTCCATGGCGACGTCGTAGTACACCGTCACGATCTCGATCAGGCGCTTCGGGGTGATATTTCGCTTCGGGACCGAGGGGAGAAAGCTCTGTAGGAGGGTTTGTACCGTCTCCATAGTGGGCTGCATATTCTTGAACTGGTGGTAGGCGATGATTTTGTTCAGCGCCCCCTCAAGTTCACGGACGTTCGACTGGACCGTGCCCGCGATCGCCCGGAGCACATCAGCGGTGAGCGGATAGTTCTTCCCCTGGCACTTTGCCTCAAGGATGGCGACTCGCGTTTCAAAGTCCGGTTGTGAAATGTCCGTGGTCATGCCCCACTCGAAGCGCGACAGGAGTCGGCTTTCGAGCGATAGGATATCTTTTGGTGAACGGTCCGCAGACAGGACGATCTGTTTATTCAGCTGGTGGAGGGCATTAAAGGTGTGGAAGAACTCCTCCTGCGTGCCCTGCTTTCCCGAGATGAACTGCACGTCGTCGACCAGGAGGACGTCCACCGTCCGGTACGCGTCCTTGAATTCTTTCCCGCGGCCCCCGCGGACGGATTGGATGTATTCGTTGGTAAACCGTTCGCAGGTGAGGTAGCGAACGGTCGCATTCGGCCTGGTCGTGAGCACGTGGTGGCCGATGGCCTGGAGGAGGTGTGTTTTACCTAAGCCCACGCCTCCGTAGATGAAGAGGGGGTTGTAGGATTCGCCCGGGTTCGCGGCAGCAGCCATAGCGGCGGCATGCGCGAGCTCGTTTCCTTTGCCCACGATGAAGTTTTCAAACTTGTACCTCGGGTTCAAACCGATGTCGCCGGTTGTTTCCACCTGAGTCGCGGTCGATGAGGCCCCTGGGGACAGGAATGCGCTCGGGACCTCGACAGCCGTCGTCTCGCCGACAACCGTGACCGACGGCGTACGCATCTCCACGCGGTAGCTGGCCTCGCGGACCGCGTTCGACGTCACGTGACGTAGGGCTTTGATGATGGCGTCGTGGTATTTCTTTTCAAGCCACGCCTTCGTGAACGTGTTGGGAACCGAAATGATCACACGACCATTGTCGAAGGTGGAAATCCCGGTGTTGCGGAACCAGGTCGTAAAATTCGCTTTTGTGATTGTGAGCTCAAGTTCGCCTAAGGCGGAGAGCCAGATGGCTTGAAGGTCCATATCCGGGCATGGGACGGATGAAGATGAGTTGAGAATGCGTCGTTCTGACTGAGCTGATGTCAACAGGCGCGCACGTCATCGTCAAATGTGTGGATGGATTGTGGAGAACGCGTCTGACTCTGTCAAACTTCTAGAAAATCGAACGAGGGCGGTGTGGAGAGGGTTGGGCCATGGTCTATGAGACAGGGAGAGCCACTTTCTTGTCATTTTCGCTAAAAACTGACATGATCCTTGGACGAATCTATGCCTAAACGTACATATCAACCCAAGAAACGTCGCCGGGCCAAGGTCCACGGGTTCCGATCGCGCATGCGGAAGAAGCAGGGACGCAAAGTCCTGGCTCGCCGCCGGGCCAAGGGACGGAAGGCGATCGCGCTACGAAAGGGGAAATAAGCCAAGTGCTTGAGTGCTTGAGTGCGCGGAGCCTACTCGCACTTATGCACTCAAGCACTCTTTCTATGCTCCCGCGCCCCCACCGCCTCCGCCACGAGAAAGACTTCGCCCGTCTTTCCGTGAAAGGGCGTCCGATGTACGGTCCGTTTTGTATCCTCCGTGCCTGGAAGAGCGGGTCTGTTCCGTCCAAGATCGGGTTCGTGGCGTCGGGGAAGATTTTTAAATCAGCGGTTTCGCGCAACCGTGCGCGTCGTCGGCTCCGCGAAGCATTTCGTCCGCTCCTCGAGACCGTACCGGACGGGTACGACATGACGTTCGTGGCCAAGCCCGAAGTGTTAAAGGCGGACTTCATCGAGATTCGGGCAACTCTCGTCCACTTGATTGAGAAACTTCCGGTCGAACTCGCGCGACCGTGGAAACGTCTCCCCAAGCCACCACGGAGTCGCAAGGGCGAGATCGGCTACGCGAAGCAACTCGGCGTCCCCCGTCCTCCGCCGAAGCCTGCCCAGAGCAAAGCCGAAGGGCCGCCGTAGCCACGGACATCGTCGTTGTGATCAAAATCATCCTCCACATCCCGCGTCGCTTCGGTCAGACGCTGATCGTCCTGTACCAATACATCCTCTCACCCGACCATGGGTGGGTGTCGCGTTTTTTTAAGTATCGCGTGTGCCGCTATGAACCGACGTGCAGTGAATACGGGTACGATGCGATCGGGAAGTACGGCCTGATCCGCGGGTCATTCATGGCCGCGTGGCGGATTCTGCGCTGCAATCCGTGGTCAAAGGGAGGGCACGATCCGGTGAAGTAGGCCTACGGAAACTCCACAATTTTCATCTTCGACGTCGCGCCTTTCACGATCCGGACCAGGGAGGGCGCGCAGTCATACTCGTCCGCGAGGAGGCGGATGAGTGCGTCGTTCGCCAGTCCGTCCGTCGCCGACGCCGCAATGCGGACTTTGAGGACGCCGAGTTCTCGGCCGACGATCTCGGTCTTCGACGCGTTCGGGGTCACGCGGATCGTGATGCGTCTCATGGGCGGGTGACGCGGAGCACCGCCGTCGCAATGCCCGGAGCAGACATGACGACGTCGTGTTCGCCCATTTTCCATGGCTCACCTTTCAATGTCAGTACTCGTCCGCCGGCTTCCGTGACGAGGAGCGTCCCCGCCGCCACGTCCCAGTCGTGTACGCCGTTTAAGATCGCGTAGTCTGCGCGGCCGGACGCGACCCACGTGGATTCCACGACCGCCGCGCCGAGCTTTCTCGTCGAACGGGATTTCTCCGTCAGCGTCGGTTCGATTCGACGGTACCTCCGGTATGACCCGCCGTCGTACCCGAAGCATAGGAGTCCGATTGAGTCAGCGAGGTCCCGCGTTTTCGACGTGTGCAGCCGCACTCGTCCCATCCACGCGCCGCCGCCCTTCACGGCATGGTAGCGGTGCTTCAAGACGGGGAGTGAGATAACGCCGAGGATCGGATGCCCGCGTCTCACGAGTGCGAGCGAGATTCCCCAGAGCGGGAGGCGCGCTGCGTAGTTCGTCGTCCCATCGAGCGGGTCCAAGACCCACGCGAGGTCAGCGCGCGGTGCCGCCCTCTCATCAATCGTCCCGCCTTCTTCGGATAAGACCGGAATGTCCGGTGAGAGTTGCTTCAGGACTTTGATGATGGCGTCGTTCGACCGCTTGTCCGCCTCCGTCACGATCTCGTGGAATTTCTTGAATCCGTATTTCTGTGTGTGGTTCACGTTGAAGTGGCGCAAGAGCACGCGCTCGCCGGCGCGGACGGCGTTCGTCGCGATCGAGAGCCAATGTTTTTCATTTGCAGTCATACAAAGATGATAGCATCCCTGCTGTCATTCCGACCGAGGCGCGTCCGACGCGCCGAGCGGAGGAACCCCTTTCGTAACCGTGCGTTATCTTTTCGAAAGGGGTTCCTCCGCTCCGTTCGGCCGTCGGACGGCCTCACTCCGGTCGGAATGACGTGAGTTAGGATGACGCGCACGCTTTTTTTGAATGTCAGGTCCGTGGCGACTCCGTTCGAAGTTCGTCCGGATGGTTGCAGCACCGCTCGCAAGGTTGATGTAGTATGGGGGGGTGTGGATAACTCACCTGGTCCT
>MGEH01000009.1 GCA_001791275.1 Candidatus Uhrbacteria bacterium RIFCSPHIGHO2_12_FULL_60_25
ATCATTCCTATCTCATACCATTCACGTTCGACGATCTGACCACATCCGCTCAGCGTCATGTGTCCGCCCCGGACATCTCCGAGCAGACATTCCATCACTTTCGTGCATATCGTGACGCCATACGTTCCCGGGGCGGAGTAGTCCACGCCGGGCAGACGGATGGATCGCCTCCCGTTGAAATCCCACGCAAATGGATTTTTTGGCATCTATTTATTTAGTCTCACTGTCTGGGAACCTCGTCAAGAACAACAAAATGCCGTTGATTTCGGTCTTGTCCACAACGCTTGACCGTCTTGACGTTGAGAGGCAAGCTCACGCGGACAGTTTCGGACTTTGCACAAAGGAGTTCGCATGGAACCGAAAGATCGGATCATCGTTGCGCTCGACGTGGACCGCCCGGAACGGGCGATCGAGCTCGTCCAGCAGCTCGCCCCGCACGTGGGGTGCTTCAAGCTCGGGCTCGAGTTCATGAACGCCATGCTCGTCCGGCTTGCGACCTACGCCTGGGAGCCGTCGCAGAATGACCTCCGCGCATTACAGCGTCTGTTCGTCGAGCTCGACGACAGGATTTTCTGGGACGGCAAGTTCATGGACATCCCGAACACCGTGGCGGGCGCATCCAAGCCCGTCGCCGGTCTCGGCATCCGGATGTTCAACGTGCATTGTCTCGGCGGGAGCGAGATGATGAAAGCCGCGCTCGCGGCCGCGGAGGAGATGAAGATCATCTCGCCCACGGGCATGCGACCGCTCGTCATCGGCGTCACGATCCTCACGAGCCTCGATTTCAGCGACCTCGTAGAGCTCGGGATCATGAAGCATCTCGACATTCAAGACCGCGATGAGCTACACCAGGCCATTCGGTCGCGAACCGAGACGTGCGTGTTGAACCTCGCCTGTCTCGCGCAAGAGGCTGGCCTCGACGGCGTCATCGCGTCACCGCAAGAGATCTGGCCCATCCGCAAGTTCTGCCAGGCAGGGTTCAAGATCGTCACGCCCGGCGTCCGTCCCGCGTGGGCCGAGGCGAACGACCAGAAGCGCGTGATGACGCCCGGCGAAGCCGTCAAAGCCGGCGCCGACTACCTCGTGATCGGGCGACCGATCACCAAAGCCGAGAATCCCGTCGATGCGGCGAAACGCATCGCGGACGAAATCGCAGATTCAAAGAAAGGCTGAGTGCGGCATGGATGATGCATCGAAAGCGGGGATTCCTCATGACATCCTGCTCATGTCTCGAGACGAACTGTTACTCTCGGTGCGGGTGTACAACAGTCTTGAAGACTTCGCAATAGATTCGGTCGCGGAACTGGTCTCGCAAACTGAAGCCGACCTTCTTAAAGGTAGTGGATTCGGGAACAAGTCTTTGGAGGAAGTGAAAACCGTCCTTCGCTCCCTTCATCCGGATCTGCGGCTTGGCATGACGCTCCCCGAGGAGATTTGTCGGAAGATGTGGCCGCGTGAATCCGGACTGCCCAGTGACCTCCAGCGGCACGGAATTGTCATTCAGGGCGGCCACTTCGTCTACGCATCCGGCAGGCACGGATCCACGTACATTAACAAGGACGCAATCTATGCTCGTCCCTGGCTGGTAGAAGGATTCGCCCGCCAAATCGCCAAGAGTCTTCGGTGGAGAGCGAGGAGCGTCAAGGTCGTTGCCGCGTCGGCGCCGACCGGCGCTATTCTCGCGAGCTGGGTCACCGATCAGTTGATGAGACGCAGGCAAGGCAGGGAATTTTTTTCCGTCTACGCGGAGAAAGTCGGCGAAGCCCTCGAATTCCGACGCGGGTATGATGCCTTGATCAGGGGTGCGCAAGTGCTCATCCTCGACGACGTGATGACCACCGGAATGACCGTGGAGAAGCTCGTCAATGCTGTTGAGGCATCGGATGGCATGGTCGCGGCTATCGCGATATTGATCAGTCGTGGGGACGCCAACCGTTCCTTTTGCATCAAGCGATTCGGGCCGGATCGTTGCACGATTTTCCCCTACACGCTCCACCATGTCCCCATGAAATCTTGGGACCATGATGACTGCCAGCTCTGTCGGGATCACGTGCCGATCAACATGGACGTGAGAAAAGGCAGGGAGTACCTTGCGAAGAAAGGATCAGGTTCGTAGCTCACAAGGCCGTCTCGGTGCTCACCGGGACGGCCTTTCGCATATCCGACCGGTCCGGTCCGATCGGTCCGGTTGACATCCCCCGGAATTTCATTTACCTTCACTCATCGGCACCTTTCGATACCGTCCTTTGGATAGAAGGAGGATCCGTTGTTTTCCACCGAACACCTGAACATCAGCCCTCACGCCGTCACGCAGTACGCGAGACGCGTGGAGTGTCTCGACGTGCCGGAAGGCTACAGGTTCCGGTCGGATGAGTACCGACGGTACGTCCGGACCATGTACGATCGGATCAAGCACGGCGATGAGCTCCCGCCCCACTGCTGCCTCATCTTCGTGAAGCCCGGGAACTCGACGCGCCGCATGAAGCGATCGGAGGCCACGCACCACCATCAGAAGAAACCCGGGACGTGGTGGGGGACGTACGTGTTCGACGGGTCGGCGTGTTACGTCATCGAAAACAACTTCGTTGTCACGGTGATCGTGCCGACGGAAGAGCAGTTGACGCTCCTGGAGTCGCTTCTCGAGAAGAAGAAGCACGGGAACGGGTCAAACGAAAGGGACCGCGCTGACGCACAACGCGACGAACCGCCCATGCTTGAAGACGCCAGGAAGCTCAACCGGAAATGCGGTCCCCTTGCGTCAACTCCCATGCCGAGCGTCGGAGACATCGAGCTGTACGTTCCGAATCTCGTACCGGTGGAAAACGGGACGCCTGACGCGCGTACGCTCGCGAAGGTATTGC
Organism: Candidatus Uhrbacteria bacterium RIFCSPHIGHO2_12_FULL_60_25; assembly: GCA_001791275.1. Taxonomy (GTDB): domain Bacteria; phylum Patescibacteriota; class Patescibacteriia; order 2-12-FULL-60-25; family 2-12-FULL-60-25; genus 2-12-FULL-60-25. Next base: position 2,862 of record MGEH01000009.1, read on the forward strand.
GATGGATGACGCGCGCGAATCCTCGCCCCGAGGCGTCAGTTCGTCTGGTGATCGCTCCGTTCTTCGATCCCATCGCGGGCATGATCGAGTGCGCGTTCCCGAAGGGGTCCGTGAGAGTGTCGACATTGCCGAATGGAATCGGAGTCAGCGGTGATAACATCCTGCAGGCGAATGATCCCGCGTACTTCGAAGCGCTCGCGATGGTCTCGACCGTGCCAGGTCCATTCCAGCACGTCTTTTGCCTCCTGAGTCGTGTCGTGTTCGTTCGTATCTACGAAATGATCGACGACACGATCGTGGGCTTCAATCCGAAGGATCCCATCCCGCGACACGGTGCCGTGCTCCGCATCGACCTCAAGGAACCGGACCGCACGAAGCGCGCCACGACGTTCCTCCTTCCGTAAGAAACCCTCAACGGCCGTTCCGACACTCGTCGGGACGGCTTTTCTCATAACAAACGTCCCGCTGTCGCGGGACGTTTTGCCTGGTGCGCCCGGAGAGAGTCGAACTCCCATGGCCGGTTCCGAAGACCGGTGTTCTATCCGTTGAACTACGGGCGCGCGTTATGACTTCTCCGGCCGTACCTGCCAGCCCTTCGCCTCGATGCCGGCCTGGGCCGCGGCCACCTGCGCTTCCTGCTTGCTCGTCCCTTGTCCCACCGCGACGAGCGTCTTCTCGAGGTACACGCCGACCGTGAATTCCTTGGCGTGGTCCGGACCCTTTTCTTCCAGGACCTTGTACGTCGGCGTGACGCCCAAGAGGTCCTGCGCCGTTTCCTGGAACTTGCTCTTCGGATCCACATAGAGTTCGTTCTTCAGGATGAATTCAAGGTGGCTCAGGATGTGTTTGTCGATGAAACCTTTGGCCCCCTCGGTGCCACCGTCCAAATAGATCGCGCCGATGATGGCCTCGATCGCGTTCGCCAAGATGTACATGCGCGCCTTGGAATTCGCGTCTTTCGCCTCGCCCTTGCTCATGAGGAGGTAGTCCTCGAACCCAAGCTGGTTCGAAATGCCGGCGAGCGTCTTCGCGTTCACGAGCGCGGCGCGCCAGTTCGTGAGCTCGCCCTCCGGGTTCGCGTACGTGCGGTACAGGTGCTCGGTCACGATGAGCTCGAGTACGGCATCGCCCAAAAACTCCAGCCGCTCGTTGTGCGGGTACGGAAAATCCGGGTGCTCATTCAAGTACGACCGGTGGGTGAGCGCCTGGATCAGGATGGACTGGTCTTTGAATGTGTACCCGAGGCTTGCCTCGAGAGGTGTCAGGTCTTTCAGTTCCATAGGTCGTTCGCAAGGATGTCTTACGAACGACGACGATGAGCGCTACGGACTGTCTCCGTATCCTTCACCGGCGTCGTTGTGTGAATGAAGTTATTCTGCGACGTGCGGATGGTCCGCAGGGAAGTCCTCCGACGGCGTCGCGTCCGTCGGCACGCCTTGCCCTTCGGCCTTGTGGCGTTTCTTTTCTTCTTTTTTCTCTTCTTTGATTTCTTTCGGTTTGTCCGAGTCTTTGACGACACCTCGGGCCGCCTGATCGCGGTACACGGCGCCGAGCACGCCGTTCACGAACTTGCCGGATGATTCGCCGCCGAACGTCTTCGCGAGCTCGATCGCCTCGTTGATGGCGACTTTCGACGGGATCTCGTGCGTGTACGTGAGCTCGAACGTTCCGATGCGGAGCACGTTCCGGTCCACGGTCGTGATTTTGGGGAGCGGCCAGTCCGGCGCGAACTTCGTGATCATCGCGTCGATGTCGGTCTGGTGGTCCACCACGCCCTTTACGATGGTACGGGAAAAGTCTTTCTCGTCCAAGTCCGGTGCGAATTCCGAGACATTGCGCTCAAGGAGCGCTACGGCGTCCTTCTGTCCACCGTGAAAATCCCACTCGTAGAGGGATTGGAGGGCGAGGGCGCGGCAGAGATGGCGGTTTGACATAAGGTGCTACGTAGGGGCGACGCACGCGTCGCCCAGAACTTACGATTTTGTCTTCGACGCCTGCAGGCGTTTCGCGGCTTTTTCCGCTTTGCGCTTGGAAGGCTTCACGTGAATCGGTTTGCCGTTGTATTGCATGGCACCCGGCGCGGCTCGGTGAGACAGATGCAGTGCACCCGTCGTCTTGTCTTTCGTGACCGAGGCCAGGCGAAGCGCAAAGTGGGATGCGCGGCGTCGTTTGTGTGAACGTGTGCGGCGATGTCCAGGAAGACCCATAGCAGAGATTATATCATCGTTAGGGCGAAAAGATAGCAGAAAAGCCTCGCTTTTGCAAGACCGACCCTTGTCTCATCCCGCAGTCCCTGTTACACTGCGGCAACTCTATGGCAAACCTCGAACAAACGCTGGTCCTCGTGAAGCCCGACGGCGTGTCGCGCGGGCTCGTGGGGGAGATCATCACGCGATTCGAGCGCATCGGACTCAAAATCACGGCCATGAAGATGATCCTGCCGAAGCACGGCGACGTGGACCGCCACTACGAGCTGACGGAAGAGTGGATGCAGGGGGTGTACGAGAAGGCGAAGAAGAAGTACGCGGACCTCGGACAGAAGTTCCCGTACTCTGACCACAAGTCATACGGCGAATCCATCAAGACCGGTCTCGTGGAGTTCCTGAAGTCCGGACCGATTGTGGCCATAGTCCTCGAAGGCGAGCAGTCGGTCGCGCTCGTGCGAAAACTCGTCGGCGCAACCGAACCCATGTCCGCGCCCCCGGGGACGATCCGTGGCGACTTCTCGCTCGACAGCTACGCGCTCTCGAATGCGCAGAACCGCCCGCTCCGGAATCTTATTCACGCGTCCGGCACTGTCGAAGAGGCGAAGAAAGAAGTCGCCATCTGGTTTACCGACGCAGAGCTGCATCACTACGAGCACGTACTCGGGAGCGCCTTGTATAATTCTTCGTTCTTCCTCCCAAAAAAATAACGACCCTTGACCCTCGGTACCTATCACAGATAAAATACCACCATGAACGGCACACCAGTCTCGAATCGTACCTGGTTCGTCAAGAAGATTGACTTTACGTTCGTGCGCCTCATTGTTGGTTCGGAGGCCGTCCACACATCCTGATCTCACATCATCGGAATGTCGCGGACGGCCTCCACCCAGCGGGAGGCCATTTTCGTCTCATGGATGCATAGCTCAGGCGGCAGAGCATTCGGCACACCGCCGAAGGTCCCTGGTTCAAGTCCAGGTGCGTCCACTGCATAACGGTTCGTTGCACCTTGTACATCTCGAGTGATTTCACTTTCTTCATCGTACCCCATCCGAAGTTCGTCCCACCCGCTCGCGGAGGTCACTCATGTCATCGGCATCGCTCGTCAATCTGCCTGCAGAAGTGTGGAAGGGGAATACCTCACCTGCGCCTCCAAGCTCCCCGCCCCCATCCAGCCGCAAGTCGGTGAAACCCACGAGCCTGTTCTTCTGCAGGAACGAAGGGTGCACCTACCACGACCACCTCACCCCGGTCGCGGCCAAGGACGCGAGGGGCCCCACACGCGGCGTCCCCCACTGTCCGCTGTGCAATGCGGACACCCTCGTGCCCGCGAACGAGATCAACCTGCCGCCGTGGTACGACCACGACACGATCCGCAGGAAGTCCAACTTTCCGGACAACCCGGTCTTTCCGGCGCAGGACGGCTTCTGCTCGGACTGATCGTACGTCTGCACGCAACGCCAGGAGGAACCCATGAACGAGAAAAGCGACCTTCAACCCACGCCCGACGACAGCCAGTCCGGATGGACCACGGACCTATCGCCGGCCCCGACGGTGCGCAACAGCGTCGTCACGGTCCCGCCTGCGCCGCCTTCATCGCGATCACGCTCGAGGCTCATCGACCGGGCGCTGGAGGAAGGCGACCCGCGCATCATCGAGTCCGCCCTAGACGGATTCCCGACGAAGTGAGGGACGAATCACTCGACGCTGCTAGCCAGGGCGCTCTGTACTCACAGGGCGCCCTTTGCTGTCTTGACCGCGCGGTGCGTTCGTCGCATGCTTGAATGGTCCGGGGGAGTATTCGGAGAATGAGGTTTCGGGCTAAATTCGCCTTTTGGGGCTACGACCCGCGCCACCGTGGTGGAGCGGCAAACGGCCTCGCAGCGTCCAGTCCGGTCAGGCAGCCAGGCGGTTCCACTGCCGGGCACGCCGATCATGATGCAGTGCTCACCTACGCAAAGCCGAATTACCTCACTCCGAACCTTCGGACACGAAAAACCCCCGCACCAGCGGGGGCTTCTCATATCCGATCCGAAGTCTTCGATTACAGAACCGCGTCCTTGGCTGCCTTCGCAACGCGGAACTTCACGACCGTCTTCGCTTTGATCTGGATCGACTCACCCGTGGCCGGGTTGCGTCCCATGCGGGCTGGGCGGTGCACCTTCACGAGCTTGCCGAAGCCCGGGAGCACGAACACGCCGTCCTTCTTCACGTGCATGTACGCCATCTCGACCAGCTGGTCCATGAGGGACATCACGTCCTTCTTGGCGAGACCGGACTTCTCCGCGAGTGCGGTCATGAGCTGGGCTTTGGTCATCTTTCCCATAGTGTTGCTTGTTCCCCGTTACCGGGGTGATTAAGCGAATTATTGAATTGCCCCGCTATTATTGGGGTTTTCCTTGTTGAGCACAAGAAACCCTGTGGAAAACCTAAGGATTTAGATGCGCGGGATGGAAAAGGCGTCAAGTACGTGATGAATGCGGTCATGTACATTGAAAAAGACGACGAGACCAGCTAAACTCCGCAAACAATTTCAGATCGGGCCATGGCGCAGTTGGCTAGCGCGCTTGCATGGGGTGCAAGAGGTCGAGGGTTCAAGTCCCTCTGGCCCGACCAGACAGAATCCTCGATGACGTCGAGGATTTTGTAATTCATGGTCTCCTGCTACCATCCTTCCATGCCCGTCATTGCCGAGGTCGTGAATCCATCTCGACCCAAACAGAAGAAGAAAGCGGATGAAGCGGCCTGTGCCATTCAGGTTCGCGCGAAACTCGTCTCCTTGAACGGCGGTGTCGTCCTCGGCGTCTGCATCATTCTCTCGTCCATGGCGGTCGCGGCGTACGTCACGAACCGGTTCGCGTCCGTCCAAAACGGGCTCATCGTCGTCCTGACGCTCGCGGCCTGGGTGTACCTCCTCGACAGCGTGACGGAGCGGCTCCAGTTGGTCGGCGATGCGATTGAGCGCTCGTCCATCTTAGGACGGCACATGACGATCAAGCTCGACGACATCGAGGCGCTCCTCTTAATCCATGAAGGACTAAATCAGGAAGTCGGGATCGAATCGCTCACTGCTCGCTACCGCGATGGAAAGGAAGAGAGGCTGCCGCTCGGTCCGTGCTGGCGCCGGCATGAACTGGAAGCGTTCCTGTCATCCGTCGAACAGGCCATGGGGAAAGCGAAACTGCTGGAAGAAGTCAGATAACGAATTTGAACGTGTCACCTATGCCAAAAAAAATGTCTGCGCTACCGAAGAGCCGTCGCGCGTTGAGCGACGAAGGGGCGCGCCGGAAGGCGTCGTGGGGAAAGCCTGCCCATGAGTACGAACACGGCAAGCGATACACGAAGTGGCTCTGCGACCCGGGCGATGTCTGCCGGCCGATGGACGCGGAACTCGGCGCATTCCAGGAGAATCCGAACTGGAAGATCTTCCGCATCATGGCCGAGTTCGTGGAGGGGTTTGAGTTTTTAGACAAGCTCCATGGCGAAGTGACCATCTTCGGGAGCGCGCGCGCCGGATCGGGCGATCCTTCCTATAAGATTGCGAAGAAACTCGGCGCGTTGCTCGGCAAGGAAGGCTATACGGTCGTTACGGGCGGGGGACCGGGCATCATGGAGGCTGCCAACTGGGGCGCGTTCGACGCGGGCGGGGAGAGCGTGGGCCTCGACATCGAATTGCCGAGTGAACAGCGTCGCAACCAATTCGTCCGAAAAGCACTCGGATTCCACTACTTCTTCACGCGCAAGGTGATGCTCTCCGCATCCGCGCAGGCGTACGTCTTTTTCCCGGGCGGGTTCGGGACGCTGGACGAGATGACGGAGATGGTCACGCTGATCCAGACCGGCAAGATCCCGAAAGACGTTCCTGCGATTCTCGTCGGAAAAGACTTCTGGCAGCCGTTCGTGGATTGGGTCACGGAAAAGCTGTATCGCGAGCGCCGGTACATCAGCAAAGACGACATCGCGCTTTTGCGCGTCGTTGATTCCGCGGAAGAAGCCATGGCGATCATCCGGACCACGCATGAGCGTCCCTACGGCTCCGAACGCCAGACGGCGCTCTCAAGAAAGTGGGAAGTGAAAGGCGTCGGTAAGAAAAAATAGTCCATGAAAAAGAATTCAATTGCAGACAGATCGTTGTCTTTGCATCGAAAACTTCGCGGCAAGATCGAAGTGGTGGGGAAAACGCCCATCAGAAACCGTGCGGACCTATCCCTTGTCTACACACCAGGTGTCGGCGCGGTCTCGTCTGCGATTGCGAAGGATCCACGACTCGTAGACGTGATGACGTGGAAGCGCAACTCGGTGGCGGTCGTCTCCGACGGGTCTGCGGTCCTCGGCCTCGGCAACATCGGTCCACTCGCGGCGTTACCGGTCATGGAAGGGAA
>MGEH01000010.1 GCA_001791275.1 Candidatus Uhrbacteria bacterium RIFCSPHIGHO2_12_FULL_60_25
CGTTCACAATTTGGAAAAGAAGATTGACCTCGCCCCGCGCTGGCTCACGATTCCCGCCACGCACGCGGTGTTCTACGGCCTGTACATGGCAACCAACCGCTTTCAGCTGTCGCGGCCGCGCACGTTGCCGTTCTGCGTCAGCGAGGAAGCGATTCCGTTCGTGGGTTGGACCTCGTACGTCTACCTGACGATCCTGCTCGTGCTCCCGGTCACGATGTGTCTGATGCCGAAACCCGGCTTCGGGAGGGCCGTGGTGTCGGGCATGGGGCTCGTGGCGTTGCACATCGCCATCTTCGTGCTGTTCCCCACGGCGTACCCGCGCCCGACGGGTCCGAGCGGACACGCGATCACGGACCTCATCTGGAAGGCCGACGCTCCGGCGAATGCGTTCCCGTCCTTGCATGTGGCGATCAGCTTCTACCTCGCCTTCGCGCTCGTCCGGATGGGGCGCCGCACTGTCGGCACGATCCTCCTTGCGTGGGCCGCCGTGATTTCCGTTTCGACCATGACGGTGAAACAGCACTACGCGTTGGACAGCGTTGCCGCGATCGTGATCGCGTTCGTCGCCTCGCGGCGGGTCCGGCCATATGGAACGCAGACACTCTCATGACCGTTCTCGAAACTCTCGTGGACGGTCATTTGAATAAAAAAACATTCCCCGCGCTAGGGTCGCGCGAGGAATGCGAGAGCTTCGTTGAACACGTCCTTCCGGAAGATGAGTCCGGCGTGGTCCACGGGGAGGAGTTTGTACTCGGCCGCCGGGTGCTGGCAGCGTTCCGGGGGTGCCAAGAGGTCGTGCTCGCCCGCGATGGAGAGGAAGGGGACGCGCGGTCCCGTGCCGTTCCTACGTTGAACGTGGTGCCGCTTCCGGATGTGCGGGTGGATGGGGAGCATCTCGGCGGCGCCCGGGAGCAGGCAGGCCATGAGCGCGGCCCAGGTCCCTGAAAACGGGGAGCCGAGCGTCACGAGCCGGACCTCTTCAAATCCGTCGAACACGCCGGCCATGAGCGCCGCCTGCGCGATCAACCCTCCCATGCTGTGCGCCACGATGTCCATGCGGCGGAGGTACGGGAAGCGGTCGCGGACTCTCTCGATGCGACGGCGCAGGAGCTTCACGATCACGGGGATGGGGAGAGCGGCTGTGAGCCCGAGGTTGAAGCTGAAGGCGGGGATGCCCGCGCGTTCGAAGCGCCATTCGAGCGGGCGCATGACCGCGCGGGGGCCGAAGAACCCGGGGAGGTTCAAGACCACGCGGTCGGTGTGGGTCTTCAGCCGGGGCATGTCCCGTCCGCGTTCGGACGTGAGGTGGGAAAGGAGCAGGCGGACGTACGCGGCGCCGTACGTGACCGTTTCTACGACCGGATGGAGCATGTCGTCCTCCTGACCGGCATCCTATGGATCGTCCGATGGCGCGTCAACCCCGCCTACATGCAGGCGGTGTCAAGCACGAATAAAGCATCAACCCCGTCCTTCGTGTAGGGCGGGGTTGGTCAGCGGGGAGAAAAGCCGAGGTCCACGTTGTAGTAGCGATCGTACAGGCGGAGGGCGGCGATGAGTGCCTGTGTCGTTCGACACTCCTCGATTGCGGCTGAAGGAAAAACGAGCAAATAGTTTCCGCTCTCATAACGAGCCATCACGCAGGGCGGGGAATTGAGGGTGCGTCCGATGAAGGGCGGCAGGTCGCTCGTATGGAATTCATCCACCCTAATCGCGAGTCTACTCATGAACGACTTCCACACGGGTAGTTGGTCCGTGCCGTTCTTTGTGAGCCGCCAGAGTGCATCCGGTCGTTCCGCCGACCCCGTGTACACGATGGCGAGGCGGAACGCTTTCATGCGCGGTCGGTCCATGACCGCCTCCTTTCGGTTGGTGCAAGGTTCGACGATTCTGCATCGTATCGCCACATTTTCACATTGGTCAACCACGCACCGGTTCGTGTCATCCATTCGATAAGCATTCGATATCTGAAAAAGTTGAGAGTGCTCGTTGCGGCAGATTAGTTGTCACGAACTGGTGCGGTGTCAACCCTTGCGTTGCCGGACGGATTTTAGTAGTCTGCCCGCACCACTCAGGCGGATGCGGGCCTGCCCGCCGAAGCCCGGAGGGCGCAGGCGGGTATCGTATAGCGGCTATTATGCGTCCTTGCCAAGGACGAGATGAGGGTTCGACTCCCTCTACCCGCTCCAGAGAAAACGTCCCGGTGCATCCGGGACGTTTTGCTGTTTAGCGGTGTTTGCCAGGTCTGATTTTATCGAGGTCTCTTTGCATACGGCGGCACGCGTCACAGGTGTCCGGGTCAACGAGGTGTCCGGCCAGTGAACCGAACAGCTGGTCATGAGACAGCCACGCGTCGGTGTACGCTTCGAGAAAATCATCGGACGTCATTTCTCCTTCGGGTTCGCGGTCGAACGGCGGGAAGATGGCGGTGGGCATATTATGAGTGGTTAGATATGAGATGGATTACGAAATAAGATGGATTACGAAATACGAATCTCCTACGAATATACGAATTTACGAAATGTGCCCCGGTGTGTTTACGATTCGTAGATACGTGACCCCACCTGGGGTAAAGGTTGCAAGAATTCCAAGTTGAAGATGCGTTGCGTGCAGATAGCCAAGGATTTGGTCAATACCGGCACGTGAGAGTCTTTGGCGCTGCTTCAATTCCAAGACCAATTTGTCCTCGACGAGGAAGTCGAGATAGTGTTTTCCGATCGAGGTGCTATGGAAAGGAACTGAGGTTAGAACTTGTTCTCTATATGAGATCCGGAGCTCTTGTAATCGTTTTGCGATCGCGCGCTGATAAACGCGTTCCAAGTGTCCGAATCCCAGGTCGTTGAAGACGTCGTATAATGCTCCAACAACCCTATAACTTAGTTCCGGATGTATGAGATCCTTTCTTTGAATGTGTGCCTGTTGGCTGCCACGGGTCATATTTTCGTAGTTTTGTATATTCGTAGGAGATTCGTATTTCGTAATCCATCGTATTTCGTAATCCATTGTTACGCAGCGACGTCGAGTTTCGCGGCGAGCGCCTCGAGCCGTCGCCTGCGGAGGAGCGCGTGGAGGTGCTTCGCGGCCCCGGTGAGCGCGATCGCTCCGCCGGCCGCGCCGAAGGGCGTCCAGTCAGGAAAGCGACTCGCGTGGTCCTCGGACGCGGAGGTGATGGATGACGGCGCGTGTTTCACGATTTCGACTTCGTCGGCCGTGCGTGGGAGGAGCGCGGGGGCGTCCTTTCGAAGGTCCAGGAGTCCGGTCACGCGCACGACGTCGCCTTTCACGAGACGCTCCGCGCGGAACTTCACGGCCGGAGGGATGTTGGTCTGGACGTCGAGACCGTCAACGTCGATCACGAAGCCGCGCGCTTTCACGTCCCTCACGGTTCCGGTCGCGGCCACGAGGCTCCAGGAGTCTTCTTCGCCGGGCGCCAGCAGTTCCACGGAACGGATTCTCGGCGCGGGGAGCGACGCGACCGTCGTCCAGACGTCGGTCGTCTTCATGCGGAGTTCCGGTCCTTTATAGGTAGAGGCGAGTGTGCCCATCACGCGGACGGTCGTGCCAAGTGGAGGGACGTGGAGATGCTTGGGGAGGTAGACGATGATGCCGCGGCCGTCTTCCCCGAGGAGAATGAAGGCGTGCGTCGCGCCAAGGAGCCGCTCGACGGATCCGACCGTGCCCGTCACGCGTACGCGCGCTTCATCTTGCGTGTTGTCGAACATAGAAGTGAATGAGAGAGGAGTAAGGGCGGGGGATCCTTTCGTCGCTGTTTGTTTGGTCGCGGACGCTTTTGTTGGTGAGGTTGTCGTCGTCGCTGACTTCGGTGCGGAGACGGTCTTCTTTGAGGTGGGTGGTTTCGTCACGGTCGGTTTGGACGCGACCTTCGTCACGGTGACTGTGGGAGCAGGCACAGGGGTAGGTGCAGTGGTAGGTGTAGGTGCAGGCGTCAGGACGGGTTGAGTCGCGACGGGCGGAGGCGCTTGGACCGTCACGATGGTCGGGACGATGTTTGCCGCGCCTGGCGTCGCCGTATTCGTTTCGGACCAGTCGCCGGTGCCCGGTCGGTACGCCCAGGCCACGCCGTCTTCAAGTTCCGGGATCGTCGTCGCGTCTATGATCGTTTGTGACGTCTCACGGACTTCCAGCCGGTCGCCGCCGTTATTCAGGCGCGCGCTCGTGAGCGTCACGACGAGGTAACCGGGCGCTGTCACGGGCGTGCCTTCGGCGACCGTCGCGATCCGGCCGACCGCGTCCCAGAGTTCGAGCGCGCGGTCCGTGGAGGTCGCGTTCAGGTCGTCCACGGCGAGCTCGACCCATTCCGGACCGGACGCTGGGTGCGACATCGCTTCGGAGAGCGCGTAGATGAGAGGAGGTACGGGAACCGGGAACTGGGAACCGGGAACCGGGGATGGGTCGGGGTCTGGTTCCGCGATCGTCACGACCGTTTCAGTCGTGGTTGTCACTTCGACCAATAGTTCAGTTGTCGTCGTTGTCTCTACGACAATTTCTTCCGTAGTTGTCGCGACGATTTCGTCTACGATCTCTACGACGGGTTCGGGCAACGTTTCTTCAATGACGCAGAGGTCGCATGTTCCGGGTGTTCCGAAGTCCGCGATTCCGTCATCGAAACCAATGGACGACGTTGCGCTCATCCATGCGTCCGCGGAGACGCGGACCATCGTCGCCTTGGGCGAGGACGATCCGGCCGGCGGCGCATTGCCATCGCCCGCACGGTCCACGGTCACGCCATTTGCATCCACGAGCTCGAACGCGAGCGCGCTGTTTGAGAGGCTCACGGTCGTGGTCGCGAGGCTGACCGCGACATTCAGCGCGGCCTTCTCATCCGTCTCCGGATAGTTCGCGACGATGAACGTCCCGTGCGGCGGGATGACGGCGTCATCCGGAAGGAAAATCGTCCCGCCCATGCCGCGGACGCTCCAACCGCCGACGGTCGCCGTCGCATCACCGAGGTTCGCGAGCTCGATCCACTCGTCCGCGGTCGAGAGGCTTGATCCTGCCCAGGCGACTTCTTCGATCACGACGATGGACATCTCCGCCTGCGCGGGCAGAGGTCCATGCGGCATGTGGAGGAGGAGCGCCATGGTGAGGACGCAGGAAACCAACCGACGGAATAGTCGAAAAAGAGACATAGATTTGGGTCGCAGGGCCTTTATTGCGCCTACATTCCAGTCAGTCCCATGACTCGAACGGCCACGCAAGGGGAGGGGTGTGAAAAAGTGGATAAGTCGAAATTTTGTCTTAATGGCGCGCCCTTGACCGCGTGCTGCAACTGTTCTATTTTTGTTCTAAGCACATCCGCTATGCCTCTCCCCGTCACTCCCAAGCAGAAAGAAGTGCTGGACTTCATCGTCCAGTTCATCAACGAGCAGGGCTACCCGCCGTCCTACCGCGAGATCGCGGACGGTCTCACGCTCGCCTCTCCGTCCACGGTCCATGTGCACGTGCAGGCGCTCCGCGAGCGCGGGTACCTCCGGGCAAACGCGGGATCTGCCCGCGAGCTCGAGCCCACGGACAAGGCCGTGCGCTGGGGGAAGAGCGCGATCCTGCCGCTCAAGGGCCTCATTACCGCCGGTCAGCCCATTGAAGCGCTCGAGGAACATGAAACGTTCGCCGTCCCGGTGGATCTCGCGCCTGACTCGGCCAATTCCTACGTCCTCCGGGTGAAAGGGGAGTCCATGATCGAGGACGGAATTCTGGACGGCGACTTCGTGGTCATCGAACGCAACCCCTCGCCAAAGAACGGCGACGTTGTCGTCGCGCTCCTCGACAACTCCTACGCCACGCTCAAGCGCTTCTACCGCGAGCGCGACCGCATCCGCCTGCAGCCGGCAAACTCGAAGATGAAACCCATCTACTGTTACGACCCGCTCATTCAAGGCATCGTCCGCGCCGTGATTCGTTCCTTCCGATCAAAGTTTGCCTAAATTTTGTACAGGCGACGCACTGCGTCGCCTGTACAGGATAAGAAAGAAGTCCGTCGATTTCTCGAAACGGTTGGTTCGTGGTAGCCAGACGGGAGGGGCAGAGCATCAAGCATGAGCCGTCCTTCTGTGATGAGGGAGGACGACATGCTCCTCCCTCCCGTCTGTCCGTCACCGCATACGAATATGATTTATGAAAAAGTAGACCAACCCGTCGAAGTGCTGGCCGCGTTTCGTAAGGACCGCGCCGAACCCATGACGTTCAAGTGGGGAAATCGGTACTACCAGGTGAAGAAGATCAATCTCGTGCACACGGAGCGCGAAGGCCGCGAGAAGGTGTACTACTTCTCGGTGTCAGACGACACCGCGGCGTTTCGTTTGTCGTTCCGGAGCGAGACGCTCGCATGGAGACTCGAGGAGATGTGCGAGACGACGTTAAATCGAAAGCGATGGGGAAAAAGTGATACTGCGACGTAGAATCATCATGCCTAACGTTCGTCTTGTTGCTCATGTCGACATGAATTCGTTCTTCGCGTCTGTAGAGCAGCAGGCGAACCCTTTTTTGCGCGGCAAGTCGCTCGGCGTGTGCGCGTACCTCCACCGCCACGGCTGCGTGATCGCGGCGTCCATCGAAGCGAAAGAGCGCGGGATGAAAGTCGGGATGACCATGCGAGAGGCACAAGAGAAAGTGCCGAACGCGGTGTTCGTCCAGAACGACCCGGGGAAGTACCGGGCCGTGACGTCCCGCGTGTTCTCGATCCTCCACGAGCTCACGGATACGGTCGAGCATTACTCCATCGACGAAGCGTTTCTTGATCTCACGGGCTGGTACCGTGATTCCGCCGAAGCGGCCTGGGCGCTCACGCGCGCCCGTCGAAGGATTACAGACGAGGTCGGAGAGTGGTTGCGGTGTTCCATTGGGATTGCGCCGACGCGGTTTCTTGCAAAGCTTGGGTCGGATATTCAGAAGCCGTCCGGTCTCACGATCATCACGCCCGAGAACCTGGACGAGATCCTCGCGCGTCTCGACTTGGAAGACGTGTGCGGCATCGGGCCGCGCTTGCGTCGCCGGATCGAGAAGCTCGGCTACCGGTCGCTCGTGGAGCTCAAGCGCGCCCCCATCCCGAACCTCATCCGCGCGTTCGGAAAGAACGGGTACTTCCTGTGGGCCAAACTGAATGGTCTCGAAGTCGAGCGGGTCGCGTCCGAAGAACCGCCGCCCAAATCCATCGGCCACTCGTACTGCGTGCCGAAATCGGCGAACCCCGCACCATGGCCGCAAAAAACCTCACAACATGCACAGCCATCCTCTGCAGCCACGTTTTTCGATAGATCGAATGTCCCGAACAATCCATGGTGCGGGGTGAACCGCGAGGGCCGCGTGGAAGCCGTACTCGCGAAACTCACGGAACGCGCGGCCCGACGTCTGCGGTCGCACGGTTTCCTCGCGGGCGTGGTCTCGGTCGCGGTCGGCGTCGGAGAACGGGATCACCGACCGTACGGGTTCGGATCGAGTAGCGTCGGAGGGAGTGAGTTCACGCGGCTCGATGAACCGGCGGACGACTCGTTCACGCTGGTCGGAGTCGCGACGCGTCTCCTGTATGAAATGTGGGACGGGAAGGCGCCGGTAAATTTCCTCGCGGTGACGTTGACGGAGCTTGCGGCGCCTACGGGGCAGATGAGGATCATGAATGTCGCCACTCGTCTCAAAATGCTTTCCGCCGCCGCGGATCTCGTGCGCGACAAACACGGCGACGAAGCGCTCGTGCTGGGGAGGATGTTCCGCACGAGCATCGTGGACGCGCCGGACCGCATCGGATTCCGGAAGACGAACGGGATAGATGTGGCTGGTGCTTGGAAAGGGGTGGGGCGATGAAGGTTCTCACGGTGCCGTGCACCCGGCCAGCATCCCGAGGTCGTCCTTCCAGCAGTCGCCGAGGCGGGTTTCGCCCGTTTTTCGGTCCATGTACGCCTCGACCCAGGTGACGCGTTCGCCTTCCGTGCGGGCGTCGCACTGCCACAGGAACGTCTCCGGCGACTGTACCCGCGGCTTACAGAGTTGGGCGCACGACGCCGGGCGGCCTTTCGTCTTGATTTCCGAGATCACTCCTTTCCCGCCCACGCTCACGTACGTTCGCGTGACGCATTCCGTGAGCGCCGCGCCTGTGGCGTCCGCGGTCCACGCCACGTTGTCGCCGGCATCGTCCAACGCGCAGAGGTATTCCGGGAAGTCGCCTTTGTTCAACGACATGCGCAGGTCTTGGACGAGTTTTAAGGGCGGCGTTTTCGGGAGTTTCGCGTTCAGTGCGAGGTTCACGGCGAGATCGTCGCCGCCTTTCTCGTACGCATCCAACCACTGCTCGAATCCCTGCCGGTGACGGAAGGAGATGCACGGGAGGTCGGGTTGTTTTTGCTTATCCAAGTCCAACGTGACGGCACGCTGCCCCGGGACAGCGGTGACGGGAGGCGGCTTGGGCAGAGAACAACCGGCGCCGACGAGGATGAGCACGGCGACGAGGATCGGGAATGGACGCATAGAGTCTATGGATGAAATCATTGCACGGCCGATTGGACATTGGTAGTGTTAGTCCCACGTTATGGCAGGAACGCGACCGTTCAAGCACTACGAACCCAAGTGGCAACAGGCTTGGGAGGAGGAAGGCGTGTATCGCGCGCGCGACGCATCTCCCGCAGGCAAGGATAGGAAGTTTTATGGTCTGATCGAGTTCCCGTACCCGTCCGGCGAAGGCCTCCATGTGGGCCACCCGCGGTCGTACACCGCGATCGACGTGGTGACGCGGAAGCGGCGCATGGAAGGGAAGAACGTGCTCTACCCCATCGGCTGGGACGCGTTCGGATTGCCCACGGAGAATTACGCCATCAAGAACAAGGTGAAGCCGCAGGACGCGACCGCGAAGAACATCGCCACCTTCCGTCGCCAGTTGAAGTCGCTTGGCTTCGGCTTTGATTGGTCACGCGAGGTGAACACCACAGACCCAGCGTACTACAAATGGACGCAGTGGATGTTTTTGAAATTTTTTACCTCGACGTTCGATCAAAAAACGCACCGCGCCGTCCCGATACCCGTAGGGGCGCACTGCGTGCGCCCCGAACAGGCAGACGGCGCGCCACGTCTCGCCTACAAAGCCCGGACCACCATCAACTGGTGTCCGAATTGCAAGATCGGTCTCGCGAACGAAGAGGCGG
>MGEH01000011.1 GCA_001791275.1 Candidatus Uhrbacteria bacterium RIFCSPHIGHO2_12_FULL_60_25
AGTTTCTAAAGCGTGGTCGGTACTGCGGGGAGCAGGGACGGCGGCGATTCCTTCCTGCACGTAGCGAATGTCTTGTAGAGCTCACGGGCGTACTCCATACGTTCCAAGAGCGCATCGACCGATTTCTCATACGAATCGAGGCTCGAGTTCACGGGATCGGATCGCTGTCCGAGGGTTATCTCGTTCACGTGCAGACCCACATACGCGGCTGCGCTCACGGCCGACCCGTTCACCAGGAGCACATTCATCGTCGCGGCTGCGCACTGGAGGCGCAGCATCTCGCACTCCACGGATGTCGTGGGAGTCGCGAGGCCATCCGTCTCTCGCTCAAATGACTTCACCGCGCGCGTATGCCGTTTTGCGATCCGTCCGAACCGGATGAGCTGGGCGCGGGCGGACGATCTCGGCACATAATGGACGCTTTCGAGCGGTGCCGGTGCGGAACGCCCCTCGACTGCGCTCGAGGCAGGCTGGGCGGGCGGCGGTGTTGCCGGCGCGGACGCGCAGGCGGACATGAAGAAACACAAGATGAACGATCGGCGCATGGACGGCCTCCCTTGTGGCGTCTGAAAAGGACAGACGACGAGCTTGTAGGAAAAGAGGTTGCAAGGCAAGTCACGACCCAAACGCGCGTCGCTTGTTCGCCAGATGCTCCTCGTACGTTGTGGCGTAAAGGACATTTCCGTCCTTGTCCGTCAGGAAATAGCGATACGACGACTTCGTCGGTTCAAGCACCGCGCGGATGGACTGGAGGGACGGGTTCCCGATCGGACCCGGAGGCAGCCCCGCGTACAGGTACGTGTTGTACGGCGTGTCCGCCGCCAGATCCTTTGACGTGGCACGGGAGCGCCCGGAGTCGAGGACGTAATTCAAGGTCGCGTCCGTCTGGAGCCGCATCTTCTCGCGGAGACGGGTGAGGAATACGCCCGCGACGATTTTGCGATCCTCCTCTCCCCGCACTTCCGCCTCCACGATGGACGCGAGCGTGACCACCTCGTGCCACGACATGCCGGATGCGCGACGGGCGTTCTCGTATGGCCCGACGATCTTGTTCGCGAACTCGTCCAGCTGTTTCCGGATAAGACCAGCAGGGAGTTGGTCCTTCCACACACGGTACGTGTCCGGATACAAGTACCCTTCAAGCGACGATCCCTTCGGCGCGTCTCCCAAAAATGGATAATCGCCGATGAGTTGGCGGCTGAAGGGCAACGCATTCTTCGACCTGCCCGCAAGACCCGAGAATTCCTGGGGATCCACGTCGTAACTCTCGAGGAGCGTCGCTTCGTCGTCGAGCGTCTTCCCTTCGATCAACGTCAGCGCGACCTCATCGCGCTCCGGACCCCGTGCGAGCATCCGCGCGAGCGCGCGGTACGACGTCCCCTCTCGAATGAGGTACTCCCCTGCCTTGGGTCGTGAGGCGGACGAGTCGAATATCGAATACAACCGATAGCCGAACCAGTTCGAAAGGATTCCCCCGTCGATGAGCGTGTCCGTGACCTGTGAGAGGCGATCGCCGCTCGCAATAGAGATCTTCACGGGCGTTCCGGCGGACGGCTGCGACAGCCACGCGGCCTGCGCGAAGAAGCTCAGAGCGACAGCGAGAGCGACGAGGGAGATGCCGAGGATGAGAGAAAGGTTGCGTTTCATACTCTGGCCAACCCGCGATGGATGGCCCGCACGATCGCAAACGATATCAGACCGACTGCCGCGCCTCCAATCACGTCCGTGGGATAGTGCATCCCGGCCGCCACGCGTCCGAGCGCAACGAAGAGCGCCATTACGAATGCCGCCACGCCTACGCGCGTATCCGCGAACGCGAGCGCCGCCGCCACGCCGAACGCGATCGCCGTGTGGGAGGACGGGAACGATCCGGCCTGGATGTTCGGTGGCACGAGCGCGACGACGCCCTGGACCGCGAGGTATGGCCGCACGCGTCCGATGAATCCAGCGAGCAGCGTCGACATGGAAAACGCAAGCGCCGCGGCCCACGACGCTTCGTACACGGCGTGGTGCAGCTTTTTCGTTTTCCGCGCGAGGAGTGCCAGCGGAATGTAAAGGTAGATGAGCCAGCGCGCCCAGAAAACGGCGATCGCGACTCCCACAGGAGACGCCAACATCTTTTGGAGCGCGAGTATGATGGAGGATTCGTTCATGCTGTTTTTGGCGCGGACGTCTTCGGTGTGAAGGCGCACCACTTCGCCACCGGACATTTCCAGCACCGCGGCGTGCCGCCGATACAGATGTCGCGACCGAACTGTACCATGGTGCGATTGATCTCGCCCCAGAGCCTTTCGGGTACGAGACGTTTCAAGTCCTGTTCGACTTTCTCCGGCGTCTTCCCCTTGGACCAACCGAGACGTCGCACAATGCGGAACACGTGCGTGTCGACCGCGATCGCCGGGACGTGGAACGAGTACGACAGCACGCAGCTCGCGGTCTTGCGCCCGACGCCGGGGAGCGACGTGAGTTCTCCCATGGTCCGCGGGACTTTCCCCCCAAAGTCTTTCAAGACTTTCTGGGCGAGTCCTTTGATCGCTTTGGCTTTGGATTTGTAGAGCCCGATCGTGTTGATGGACGCTGCGATGTCCGCGACGTCAGCCTTCGCGAGCGATGTCCACGTGTGGAATTTCTTTCTGAACGCGGGAAAAACGCGCAAGACTTGTTTGTCCGTTGTTCGCGCGGACATGAGGACGCCTAAAATCGTATCCTCCGGCGACCCCAAATCCATGTCCCCTTTTTTCGTGTAGCATTTCCCGAGCGTTTGGATGACTTTGGTCGCGGATTCAGTCATAAAAATCATTATACACGACGGGTCCCGCCGGGTACGGGCGCACTGCGTGCGCCCCGATCGCTGTATCGATGGGCTGCTGACCGATTCGGGGCGCACGCAGTGCGCCCCTACGGGGATCAAATCAACGACCGCCCAGTCATGTCTGCCGGCTGCGGGAGCTCCATGATCTTCAACATGGTCGGCGCCACGTCGGCCAGCATGCCGACGGGCTGGGTCATGGAGAGGTCGCCGCCGATGATGTCGCCCACGGGTGCCTTCATGCCTTCGAACTGCTTGCCGACGATGAGGAACGGCACGGGGTTCGTGGAGTGTTCCTTGTCGATCTCCCCTGTGGTGAGGTTTTTGACTTCTTCCGCGTTCCCGTGGTCCGCGGTGATCAAGACCACGCCGCCAACGGCGAGCGTGGCGTCTACGATCGCGCCCAGTGCTTTGTCCACGGCCTCGCACCCGGCGACCGTGGCCGCCTCGTTCCCCGTGTGACCCACCATGTCCGGGTTCGCGAAATTCAGGATGATGGCGTCGTACTTCGATTCCGCGATCTCTTTCACGACCCGCTCGGCGATTTTTGATGCGCTCATGTCCGGCGCCTTGTCGTAGCTTGAGACCGGCGGCGACGGGATGATGGCGCGCTCCTCTCCTTTGAATTCGGCTTCGCGCATCCCGTTCATGAAAAAGGTGACGTGCGCGTACTTCTCCGTCTCCGCGATGTGGAGCTGCTTCAGTCCGGCATCGGACAGCACGCGCGCGAGACACGTCTCCACGATCTGTGGCGGGTACGCGACTTCGACGGGCAGGTCTTTCTCGTACTCCATGAGCGTGACAAAGAGGAGTTTCCCGATTTTTTGGCGCGGGAACTTGTCGAACGTGGGGAGCACGAAGGCCTTCGCGAGCTGACGCGCTCGGTCCGGACGGAAGTTAAAGAAGATCACCGCGTCGCCGTCCTTCACGGTCATGGCGGGTTGTCCGCCTTTCGTGATGACCGTCGGCACGAACTCTTCGTCGAACACGTTCTTCGCGTACGACGCCTGGATGGCCTCGCGCGCGGACTCGAACGTAGCGTCTGATTTCCCAAGCGCGATCGCGTCGTACGCTTTCTGGACGCGGTCCCACCGGTTGTCGCGGTCCATGGCGAAGTAGCGGCCGGAGATCGTGGCGATCTTTCCGACTTTCAATTCCTTCATCTTCGCCTCGAGCTCCTCGACGAACCCGATGCCCGAGTTGTAGATCGTGTCGCGGCCGTCCATGAACGCGTGGATGGCAATGTTCGAAATTTTTTGCTGGGTGCAGAACGTGAGGAGCGCGTACAGGTGTTCCTGCTGCGCGTGCACGCCGCCCTGGCTCACGAGGCCCATGAGGTGGAGCGTGCCGCCCGATTTCTTCACGTGCGCCGCCGCCTTGAGGAACGCCAGATTCTGGAAAAACTCCCCGTTCTCTATGGCGACGTTCACCCGGGGCAGGGACTGATAAAAAACACGACCGGCGCCGATTGTGATGTGGCCTACCTCCGAGTTGCCCATCTCTCCCCAGGACAGGCCGACCGCCATGCCGGACGCGTTCACGGTCATGGCCGGGTACGACTCGATCAACCGCTGCATCACGGGCATGCGAGCTTCACGTACGGCGTTGCCGTCGATAGACGGAGCAACGCCAAAGCCGTCAATGACAACAAGAACGACCGGCTTTGGTCTCATACGGTAATGACAGTGTAGCTGAAAAAATACGTAATCTACAAGAAAAAACATGTTGTCATCCTGAGCGAAGCGAAGGATTGACAATCGTGCATAATTCTGATATGGTCCATCCTTCCATCTGCCCGAAAACATTGTGTTTTTGCGCGGTGGATGAACGTTCGACAACTTTCGTAAGAAAGGTATTACCAGATGACCATCGCAAACCCGAAGACGCCGGAGGCCGCACAACGGCTCCTGACGGATCTGCTCGAAGAACCTGGCGCGCTGGAGACTTCCGAAGACTCCGCCGCAAAAGCGAAGAAAGCGGCACCCGCTATGAGTATCTTTGACGCGCCGACCCTCCGCCCGGCTGTCGTCGCTGAACCGACGAAGGTGCCCAACGTGGTCCTCTCGATCCCCGAGGGCGACTTGCTCGACTTCACGGATGACGAGCCGACTGGGGAACCCCGTCCGACGGGGGAACCGGCGCGCATCGTCCCGCCTCCACTGCCTGCACAAGCAGACCTGTCCGCCGAAGCGAAAGCGAAGGTGGACATCGTCATGGCGCAGACGGCGCAGCTGACCGGCATCGAACCCCCGCCGGTCTCGAGGTACATCCCGCCGGTGCTCGACGCGATGCACGACTCCGAAACGCTCAAGCCGGCGCCGCAGTTCACACAGAGCTTCCCGCCGTCCATGATCGTGGAAGAGGGCGATCTCCTGGAGATCCGGGATGACGAGCCTCCGGGCCAGGAGGTCAAGACCGAGACCCTGGGAACGCCGAGCGAAAAACCCGCCGAACCCGATCCCGAGATCGAAGTCAGGGAAGAAACCAGCTCCCAGCCGCCAAGCATCGACGTACCCGTGTCCTCGCACGGCGGACTGGCGGACAATCAGGTGGCGAGAGAGCGTCCGCCGGACTTCAGCAGAATGGAGAAACCGGAGTTCAGCGCCGATGACATGCGTCGGAAGCACACGGACGGTGGCTACGTCGTGGAAACGGAGCTGCTCTGGAAGTTCCTCCGTCACCTCGACAACACCCTCTCGACCCAGCACGTCTTCCTGTCGCAGGCGTTGGAAGAACGCGCGAGACAGCGATGGCTCCACTCGAAAAAGATGGCGGTCATCGAACTCTTCGCCCGTGGAGAAGCGTTCCGTTTTCTGAAAGGCCAGCAGGCCGACCGGAAACGGATGATCCAACTGAAGGACATCGAAGGGATCGTAGGGGAGCTCACGTCGCTCACCGAGAAGGAACCTGACGAAGAGCGGAAGCACTGGTTCACCGAATCGTTCAAGCCCGCGATGAACTGGGTGGAGAACCAGATCAACATGGACGTGAAGCTCCAGGAGAAGAAGGAGCTCACGACCGCCGGGAAGACTCCTCACGGCGCAACGCCTGCGCCGAAACCCGCTCCCGTCGTCGCGCCACCCGCGCCGGCCCCGAAATCCGAGCCGGAGCCTCCGACGGTGTTGTATGACATGCACGCTTCCCCGGACATGACTCCGCCTCCGCAGGCGGTTCACACGCCCCCGGTCGCGAAGGACAGGACGCCGGCGAAGGAGGCGGAGAAGACCGAGCCTCCGAAAAACCCGAAGCCGAAAAAGGACGCGTCGATCCGAAACACGTTCGTCATTGCCGGCGTCCTCACCGCCGGAGTGTTCATGGCCATCGGGTACTCGATGTGGAGCGATCGTCCGAACGAATCCGTGGTGACGACACGGCCCTCACCGCGTCGCATCGCCGTCGAAAAACGCACGCATGCACCCGTCGTGACTCCGGTCGTGACGGACGAGTGCCACACCGTGAAGCTCGCCGGCGTGTACGGCAAGCCACTCACGGACAGGGAGCGCGGCAACGCTCCGGCGTGGGACTGCTCGAAGCAGGGCCGCTTCACCCTGCTCACCTCCGACACCGGAAAGGTGTGCGGTTGCACCTTCAAGAACTAGTACGGGCGACCCGATGGGTCACCCCGACTCCACAGACACCCCTCGAGGCAATTCTCGCCTCGTGGGGTGTTCTATTTCACGGCACGGGAACGGTGTTTCAGGTATTCGATGATCCCCGGTAAGATTGAAAGAAAGATGATAACGACGATGACGATGTGTATCTTCTCCTCGATGTTCGGGATACTTCGCCCGAGGAAGTATCCGATGGACAGCATGGACCCGACCCACAGGACCCCGCCGAAGATGTTGTAGAAGACGAACGTGGGGTACGACATCTGCGCCACGCCCGCCACGACGGGCGCGAACGTCCGCACGATCGGCATGAAGCGCGCGAGAACGATGGTCTTCGCGCCATACTTGTCGTAAAACGCCCTGGCGGCATGCAGGTGATCCTTGGCGAAGAGGAACGACTTCTCGCGGCTGAAAATCTTCGGCCCGGTCGTGCGGCCGAACCAGTAGCTTGTGGTGTCTCCCACGATCGCCATGAGGGACAGGAGGACGAAGAGCAGGAGGATATTCAGGTCTCCCTTTCCGGCGAACAACCCAGCGGTGACCAAAAGCGAATCGCCCGGAAGAAAAAAACCGACGAGGAGACCCGTCTCCGCGAACACGATGAACGCGAGGATCGTGTACCCGCCCCAGCGGATGAGCTCATCGAGCTTGTTCAGTTTGATGAAGAAATCATTGATGAGCTGCCAGAGGTCCATAGACCGGGAGAGTATACATGAAGTGACGGTATCTGACTCTTGTGGACCCCCGAGTGTTATGATACTTTCCTGCCGCCTCACGCACGGGTGCGTGGTGTAGCTGGTTAACACGTCTCCCTGTCACGGAGAAGATCGAGGGTTCGAGTCCCTTCGCACCCGCCATCAATAACACGTCGCCAGAAGGCGACGTGTTATTGATTTTGTGGACGCACGAAGGGACTCGAACGACGGGGTACCAGGAACGGTCAAAGTGAGAATCTGCTGTTCAGATCTTCGATCAGGCGCATTTTGTAACAGGTGATGCCGTTGCGTTCCTGATACCGGCCTACGAGAAGCGGACGTGTATTCCGCCGATGAGCAAAAGTTGTTTCATATGGCCGGCAAACAGATCGGACCGGCTGAAATGTCTATTTTCGGATTGACTTTTTTCTCCAGCCGACAAGAAGAGGAAGAACAAACGTCAACGCATAGTACAAATACACATCCAACTTATAATAGCCGTCTACAGGTTTGAACGCTTTCACGAGGAAAAAGTAATCACACACAATGGCAATCGACACCCAAACGACTGCAAGCAGAACATACTGCTGGAACGAATCTGCTTTAACTTTCTTCAATAACACCCAAAGCGTGATCAGTATTCCGATTGGCATAATAATCCAGCCAATCGTAGAAATCGGCACAATGGGAAAAAGGATCATTCCGAACGCGTAACCGATGAGCCAGAGAATAAATCCCCAGCCAAACGCGTCTTTGAAAAATTGTTTATTCATATATATTCATTATACACCCAGGATTCGGGATTGGCCGTGGAGGGTTTACAACCCGCCCGTTCTCCGTTAGGGTGCGTTGTTGCGGCATCCCGCAACACCACTGCACACTCACCGATACGGAGGGCACGGTGGAAACCTTCGACCACATCAACAGTTACAACGACCTCGTAAAAGGCTTCATCCGCAACGTGGCGGAAGAACGCGACCGCACACCCGTCCTCGCGCTCCTGCAGCGCCTCGAGAAGATCTCTGCCCCGAACGCCGGCGCGCCGAAAATCCTCCTCCTCTTATGCGCGATTGCGCGCTACAGCCGATGGCTCCCCGGCCTGATGAACGTGGATCTCGTACGGAACGCTGAACGGACGGTCGTAGACATCCAGGTGGACGAGGGTGGTATCCGCGAACGGCTCGGACGGAAGCTCACGCTCGCGGCCCCGCTGGACGAGTTCGTGGTCACGGTGCGCAAACTGGACGCGCACCCCGAAACGCCGCTCAAGGTGATGTCGTACCGGATGAAGGACGACGTCCTCACGGCAATCGAACTCACCATGGTGGTAGACGTCCGCGCCCTCACCATGCCGCCGCCGGAGATGGTCGAACGCGTGAACCGCGCCACGATCACGAACAGCGCTTCACACCGCCCGCCCAAGCCCATCCGGAAGAAGAAGGGCGTGACGCCCTCCGTCCTCCCGATCGTTCAGCCGGACGCTCACGCGCCCGTCGCCGATGCACCGACCTCGAAGCGCGTGAACACCCAGGACATCGACGATACGTGGGAGTGAACCATCTAGCCGCACCAACGTCTCAAAGCCCCGACCTCAACCGAGATCGGGGCTTCTCTGTTTCGGTCCGCCGGATTCTCTTGACAATTCTTCCTCCATCCATTGTAATGCGACACAGTGCACATTGGACCACAACGAGCCTCCGAAAACAGGTGAGCATGCAGACCGGAGCGAGCAACATGAAGGCGACCGAACGAATCATTCGACACAACCATAGACGGACTCGAGGGGTTGCCAGGAAGATCATCGAGGAACACGATCTCCACCCGGAGCTCTTCACCGACGATGACGTTGTCGGCCGCACCGTCTACCAGGACCTCATCGACTACGTATGGCCGACGGTCGTGACGCTCACGCCCCGCGTGCTTGGCGAGATCGCCTCGAGCGGCAAAGGGCAGCCGGCGAAACGCATCGGCACTCGCGTGCCGGATCCTCCGAGCGGAACCACGTTCATGGACGTGAACGGTTCCACCCAGTTCTGGATCCAGGCCCACTGGGACGGTCTCGCCATCCTCCGTGTGATCGCCGCCTCTGCGATCATCGCCGAGATCTGCGACGAACTCGGAATCGACGCGCGACGGTACGCCAGCGTGCCTCGCTACATCTCGTCCGCTCTCAACTGATCGTGCTTCACGAAAGCCCGGACCACCGACCGCTCGGTGTCCGGGCTTTTACGTAATACGCTCGGGATGACCCGAGAAAAAAATTACACCGTCACGACCTCGATCCGATTCGCCGTCCCTGACTTGCCGGGTGTGGGTCCGCCGACAACGATGACGCGTTGCCCGCGAGGAAGGCGCTTTGCGCGCTGGAGCAGGCTGACGGCGCGCTTCGCGCGCTGATCGGGTCTCGATGTCGTTGACGTGACCGTGGCCCGGACTCCCCACGACACCTGGAGCTGGCGCGCGACCCTCACGTCGTTCGTGACGGCGTGAATCGTTGCTTCGGGTCGGTACGCTGACACTTCGCGGGCCGTGCGACCGCTCGAGGTGAGGACGACGATTGGCGCATGATCGAGCGCATCGGATGCGACGCGGACCGACCCACCGATGAGTTCAGGGATGTCGCGTTCCGCGGATACGTTGAAGGACGCGAGATCGTCAAACGGCGAGGCTTCGGTCGCACGGGCAGTCTCGGCCATCATGCGGACCGCGTCCACCGGGTACTGGCCCGTCGCCGTCTCGCCGGACAGCATGACGGCGTCCGCGTGATCCGCCACCGCATTCGCGACGTCCGAGACTTCGGCGCGCGTGGGCCGCGGGTTCCGCTGCATGGAATCGAGCATCTGGGTCGCGACGATGACCGGTTTCCCGGCAGACCGGCTCGCGGCGATGAGCTGCTTTTGGATCACCGGGACTTTTGGCGCCGGCGTTTCGATGCCAAGGTCGCCTCGCGCGACCATGACGACGTCGAGGAGCGGCAGAATGTCGTCGAACCGATCAATGGCTTCCTGCTTCTCGATCTTGCCGACGACCATGATGTGTTTGCCATCCTTCGTCCGGTTCAAGATCCGTCGCAGGTCCAGGACGTCGTTCGGGCTCCGGATGAACGAGAGCGCGATAAAATCCACGCCGGCCGCGACCCCCCATGCCGCATCTGCCAGATCTTTCTTCGACAGTGCCGGAATCCGAAGTTTGGTCCCCGGCAGGTTCAACCCCTTGTGCGACGTGAGTGTGCCGCCATGGATGACCTCGCAATGGATACGGCGTCCTTCGATACGACGGACCACGCATTCAAGAAGGCCATCATCGAGGAGCAGACGTTCCCCGCGCTTCACGTCATGATGAAGACCTGGGAGTGAAACGGTGATATCTCCACGAACCGGACGCGCGCTCGTGGTAAAGACGACGGGTTTGCCGTCCACGAGTTTTACGCCTTCCTTTGGGAGGTCTCCCACGCGGATTTTCGGGCCCTGGAGGTCCTGGAGAATACCGAAGGGCTGATCCAAGGATCGCTCCGCCTTACGAAGACGTGTGAGCAGACTGGCGTGCGACGCGTACGTCCCGTGTGAAAAATTCAAACGCGCCACGTTCATCCCTGCCTTCCCGAGCGCGACCATTGTTGCGACCGTATCGCACGCCGGGCCGATAGTGCAAACGATCTTCGTGCGTTTCATTGGTGTGGTCATAGTCCCGGACAGGATACCACCTTATCGCCTGTTTTTCTTTTTCCCGCGACGTTTTGGATCTGATGACGACCGTAATAGTCCCTCAAGTTCCTTCTGGAACGTCTGCGCGTCTTCGAACTGGCGGTACACGGACGCGAACCGGATGTACGCCACGGTATCGAACTCTTTCAGTTGGTCCATCACGATCTCTCCCACATCCTCGCTCGTGAGCTGGTCCGCGTTTCGTCGCTGGATCTCGCGCTCCACGGCGTGGACGAGCGACCGAAATGAGGCGTCCGTGACCGGGCGTTTCTCGAGCGCCTTCTTAAGCCCCCGCTCCAGCTTCTCGCGGCTGTACGCCTCGCGGGACCCGTCCCGTTTCACGACGACGAGGTCCAAGAGCTCCACCTCCTCGAGCGTCGAAAACCGGAACCCGCACTTGTCGCACTCGCGACGACGACGAATCGCATCGCCTTCTGCGCTGATACGCGAATCGACGACCCGGGTGTCATCATGGCTGCAGACGGGACAGTGCATAGAACAAGCATTCTACCTGATGGATTACGAATTACGAATCTCCTACGAATATACGAATCTACGAAATTGAATTCGTAATTTAGTATATTCGTAGGAGATTCGTAATTCGTAATCCTTCGTAATTCGTAATCCACCCTACATCATCTTTTTACGGATGAACGCCGGTATCTCCAAATCTTCTTCTTCAGACGTTTTCGCCGCGACGGTCGTGACCGGCTGAGCAGGACGTTGTGTGTTCGTGGGCGCGTACTGCGGCGGCTGGACGTGGGGCTGTTGCGTCGCCGGAGACGGTTCTTTCATGGCGGGACGGGTGGCCGGAGTTGATCGTTGTCCGAACGGGACGCGATCAAGAGGTTCTGTTGGTGCCTGGCGCGGTGGGACGTAGGTCCCGGACGACATGATCACCTTCGGCTTGGAGGTGGATGGGCGTGATTCAAAACCGGTCGCAATGACCGTGACTTTGACTTCGTCCTTCATGCTCTCATCAATGATGGCGCCGAAGATCACCTTGGCCTGCGCATCTGCGGACTGGGTGATGACTTTGGCCGCTTCAGACACCTCATACATGCCCAGGTTCGAACCGCCAGTGATCGTGAAGAGAATGCCCTTTGCCCCGTCGATTGAGACCTCAAGGAGCGGTGAGGCGATGGCGGCCTTTGCCGCATCCGCCGCGCGGTTCTCGCCGTGTCCGCGCCCGATGCCCATGAGCGCACTGCCCCGATTCGCCATGATGGCGCGCACGTCCGCGAAGTCCACGTTGATGAGCCCGGGGACGGTAATGAGCTCCGAGATCCCCTGCACGCCCTGACGGAGCACGTCGTCCGCGATCTCGAAGGCGTCCAGGAGCGCGGTCTTCCGGTCGATGATCTGAAGGATGCGGTCGTTCGGAATCGTGATCATGGTGTCCACGCTCTCGGACATGCGGTCGTAGGCGCTGTCCGCGATCATCTTGCGCTGCAGCCCTTCGAACGCGAACGGACGCGTGACCACGGCGACGGTGAGCGCGCCCAACTCGCGCGCCACCTCTGCGACCTTCGGTCCTGCGCCGGAGCCCGTGCCTCCGCCCAAGCCGCAGGTGACGAACACCATGTCCGCGCCTTTCAATGCTTCCTTGATTTCGCTCGCGCTCTCTTCGGCCGCGCGCATCCCCATCTCCGGGTCCATGCCCGCGCCGAGTCCACGCGTGACTGACTTCCCGATGTGGATTTTCGACGGCGCGAGCGACATGTGGAGCGCCTGGACGTCCGTGTTCATGGCCACGAAATCCACGCCGCGGATCTTCGATGAGATCATGCGGTTCAGCGCCGATCCACCGGAACCGCCGACACCGATCACTTTGATGTTGGCGAACGTTTCGATCACGGGTTTCACTTCGGCCATATGGTTGAATACGTTACGTGTTCAGAATGCTTACTCAATGAGTCCAAAGGGTGATTAATTATTAAGAAGCATACGCATGTGTATGACATGCGTCAAGAAAAGAAAAATTGGACCTCGAATGCCTACGGAATAAACGACTTAAACACTTTCTTCAACTGACCCCCAATTTTTCCCAATGCCTTCCCGCCGCCCCACGACGGACCGGCGCCCCCGCTCCGTTCTGCCCCGCGACGCTGTTCCTCGTAGCCCCACTGCACGAGTCCTACGGCCGTGGAGAACGACGGATCGTGGACGTACTCGGGCATGGGTGTGGCGAGATGCGTCGCTGCCGCGACCGACGCCGGCAGCCGCAGGCTTCGCTTCGCGACGTCCACGAGCCCTGTGAGCTTCGCTCCCCCGCCCGTCAACATGACGCCGGCAGGGAGGAGTCCGCTCCGGTCCACCTTGCGCAATTCCGCTTCGACTTTTTCAAAAATCTCCTCAATGCGAGCCTCCGTGATCTCCGCGATGTGCCGGATGGGCACGAGCTCGCTCTGATCCGCGCCGAACTCCGCGAGGTCAATCTCTTCCCGTTTCCCGATGTTGTCCGGGAGCGCCGTCGCGTACTGCAGCTTGATCGTCTCCGCAACCTGGAGCGACGTACGGAGCCCGATCGCGATGTCCGACGTCACGTGGTCCGCCCCGATGGGGAGAACGACGGCATGGAGCAACTCCCCTTCTTCGAAGATGACGAGACTGGTGGTCGATGCCCCAATATTGGCCACACAGACGCCCAATTCCCGCTCACGGGCCGTCGTGACGGCCTCGGCCGCCGCGAGCGGTCCGAACACAAGCTCCGTAATATCGAGACCGGTGCGGAACACGGCCTTTGTGAGGTTCCGGACGTTGCCTGCGAGACCGAGCACGAGATGCGCCTCGGTTTCGAGCCGGATGCCGTGCATGCCGATCGGGTCCTTGATCCCGGTCTGTCCATCGACAGAAAACCCGTGCGCCAACACGTGGAGGATCTCATGATTCGCGGGGTTTGCCGCGCTCTTCGTGGCCT
Source organism: Candidatus Uhrbacteria bacterium RIFCSPHIGHO2_12_FULL_60_25 (assembly GCA_001791275.1). Taxonomy (GTDB): domain Bacteria; phylum Patescibacteriota; class Patescibacteriia; order 2-12-FULL-60-25; family 2-12-FULL-60-25; genus 2-12-FULL-60-25. Next base: position 13,740 of record MGEH01000011.1, read on the forward strand.
CGAGCACGCGTTCGACGTCCTCCCGGCGGATATCGCCATCCGGACGCGACACGCCCACAACACCCTTCGCATCAATCACGGTCACGTGCGTCCCGCCGACACCAACGATCGCCTCTTCGATGGGCACGCCCACCTGTCGTTCGGCCGATTCCAGCGCAGAGGACAAGGACCCCACGGCGTCTTCGAGCGCGGAGACGACCCCGCGACTCATCCCCTGGGACGGCGCTTCCACGGCGCCCACGACCGACAGGTGCGGGCCCCGTTCCGGGGACGTCGAAATCTGCCCCATCGCGAGGCGAATGCGCGATGAGCCCAGGTCTAAACCGACGATGAGCCGTTGTGCCATGGATTACGAATTACGAATCTCCTACGAATATACTAAATTACGAATTCAATTTCGTAGATTCGTATATTCGTAGGAGATTCGTAATTCGTAATCCATTCTCATAACTGCTGGAGTAGCGTGACAACGTGTGGCATCAGGATGAAGGAAGCGATGAGCACGGCGAAAAAGGACGCCATGAGGACGGCGGCCGCCATGAGGTCCTTCACCTCCCCCACGTACGCGGAGAGGCGGGGCTTCAGGAGGTCGGCCAATCGTTCCACCATGGAGTTCAGTAACTCTAGCACGAGCACGAACCCCGTTAAAAGCAGGAGGAGGAGCCGCTCGAACGGGGCGAGCGGAACCGTGCTCGCGACCGCGATCGCAATGAGACCGAATGCGATCATGATCCGGAACGTCCGTTCCCCTTTGAACGCAACAAGGAGTCCCCGCCACGCGGCGCGGAAACTCTGTGAGAGTCCATGTGTGAAACGGTGATACATACGCTACGAGAGGACCTTTTCAATGATTGCTTCTTGCATCTTGAATATTCGACGTTCATCGCGCTCTGTGGCGTGATCCATCCCCGCCAGGTGGAGCGTCCCGTGCGCGAGGAGGCGGACGAGCTCTTCGGCCGGATCAATCTTCCGTCGCTTCGCCTCGCGGACCGCCACCTGCGTGCAAATGACGAGGTCGCCCAGTTCAGACCCGGACCCCGCTTCGAACGACAGCACGTCGGTCGGACAATCCTTCCCTCGGTAGAGCCGGTTCAGACGCTGGATCTCCCGTGGCGTGACGAAACGCACCCCGATGATCTTCTTCCGCGACAGTCGGTGCACGATCCGACAGGCACGCGCGAGACGACGGAAGACGGCGACCGGCAGGATGGAGGGCGTTCGACCGGTGACGGAGTACGTGATCATTGAGTCGATGTCGCAGCTTCTGGGACAGACGGTGTCGTCGTCGGCGCTTCAGGCTCCGGAGACGGCGACGGGGCGGGAGCCGCAGGGACGTTCGGCGTCGCCGTCAAACTCAAGGAGTTCTTCATCATCTCGTACGACGTTCGGAAGTTCACGAACGGCTGATCGTTCAGGTTGTACTTGAACACGAACACCTTACTTCCCCAGGCAAAGTAGACCGTGAGCTGGTCCGCGCCCTCGATCCCCTCGTAGCCGGACTTGGTCCGGATGGCTGCGACTTGGGATGACAAGACGCCCGGATTTTTCGCCAGGTACCAGTCAAGGAGGGACTTCTGCTCCGGGTTGTCTTCGACCGTGGCCGTGAACGTCTCGTCATGTCCGGTCGCAATCGTTCCTTTTAAGCCATTCGGTTCGAGCGTGACCTGCCACGACATGGGAGCGAGGACGCGCCACCCGACAGGGCTCTCGAAGACGCGAACGAGGTTGGACGCTAGGAGCGTCACGCCCTGTTTCCCGGCCGGGTTGTACAGGTGGAATACTTCATTGCCGTCCAGGAACGAATCTTTGTCCGCGTCCGGATCTTTCGGATTCGTGCCATAGAGCGGCTCTTCCAAGTCCGTGAGTCCGTCGGAGTCCGAATCGAGGCCGGCAGGCGGGAGTTTCGGCGCTTCGGGCGGCGGTGGCGGCAGAGCGAGGGTCGCGACGGTCGCTTCATTCGAAGGCGTCGAATCTCCGCCGGCGTTCATGGCGATCACGCGGTACAGGTAGGACCGACTCGGCTGTGCCGACACGTCCAAGAACGCCGACGAGTTCGGCGGGAGACTCGTGAGCGGGACGTATGGCGTGGTGGACTCGCGGCGCTCGAGACGGTACCCGGCCTCGTTCGACGCAATGTCCGTCCACGTGAGACTCACCACGTTCGGAGACGTCGCGGTCGCGGTCAGGTTCTGGGCGGCGTCAGGCACCGCGGGCGGCGTCGGTTTTGGTGGTTCCGGCGGCGGAGCCGGCTTCACGGGTTCCGGTTTCTTGAAGAGGAGATCGCGATTCACGTACGCGAACCCGCTGGCGACGCCCGCGACGACAACGAGTCCGATGACGACTGGAAGGACCCAGCCCGCTCGCTTCGGAGCCGGTCCTTCGGCGGGACGCGCGGGCTTCTCTTTCGGTTTTGCGTCGAATGTCGCCCGAAGCGCGGCGCCATAAAACTTATCCGGGATCGTGACAATGACCGGCTCGCTGGATGGAGAACTCGAGAGGACGGTGGGTTCGTTTGCCATGAGTGACGGCGATGTCTGTTATGGAGTGGGCGTCGGCAGCTTCCCGGGGCCGTTCGGATCGTAGCCATTTTGAACCTCTGCGCCGTCTGTGAACGTATCCCCGTCCGTATCGGCGGCCGTGGGATTTGTCTTCCACACCTTCACCTCGTCCCCGTCCGTGAGTCCGTCGCCGTCCGTGTCGGCCCGGAGCGGATCGGTCCTGGTGGTGTTGGCCTCTTCACCGTCCGGAAGACCGTCGCCGTCCGTGTCGGCCGCGTTCGCGTTAGTCCCGAGCGTCGCTTCCTGCGCGTCCGTGAGTCCATCACCGTCCGTATCAACCGGTTGCTGGACGGGCGTGGGAGGCGGGATGCTCGGCGGAGGCGTTTCCGGAACCACGGGCGGAGCTTCCGGTGAGGACGGCTCCGTGGCTGGCGCGGGACTTGGGACGGTCGGGATGGTCGGAGGCTTCGGCCGCGCGGGGGGCGCGGGCGTCTGCGCCACAGGGGCGGTGGCGATGAACCGGCTGTAGAAGAAGAATCCGCCAAGGGCGAGCACGGCGACCACGACGAGACCGACAAGCCCGTAGATGACGTAACGCATGAAACCGCCGGAAGGCTTCGCTTCCTCAAGACCGGACTCGCCAAGCGCCGGCTCTGCAGCCGCTTTTTCAAGATCACCAAAAATATCTTCCGGTTCTTGCTTCTTCGGCATCATGATCCCGCCTGCCATCTTAGGCGCAGGTGCAGTAGCAGGGGCAGGTTTTGGAACGGACGCCGCTGGACGGGGCGGCGGCGTCGGTCCGCCTAATGGCGGAGGCGCGATCGGCGCGACCGGTAAGTTTGCTGGTGCTTCGTCAAACATATTGTGGAGGTTGGTTCTGATGGATTACGAATTACGAATCTTCTACGAATATACGAATCTACGAAATTGAATTCGTAATTTAGTATATTCGTAGGAGATTCGTAATTCGTAATCCATATGAGTCATGGCCATTAGAGTTTACCAGACCCGCGTGGATTATACCCTGCTTTGACCTCTGCGCCATCTTGGTACGTGTCGCCGTCAGTGTCGGGATTCAAGGGATCGGTCCGGTACTTCCGCACTTCATCGCCATCGGACAGACCATCGCCATCGGTATCAGACTTGTTCGGATCCGTCCCCTGCTGCAATTCCTGGTCGTTCGTGAGGCCGTCCTTATCCGGGTCCGCAGACCCTTCCACGCGCGGTACGGCTGAACCGCCGCCCGTGCCTGCCGAGGGCGCCACGGGGATCACGAACACTCCGGGTGCGGTTTCTTCCGTGGCGGCTTGTCCACCTACGCGGAGGAGGTCGGCCATGGTAACCGCGGGTTCTTCCCCCGGAAACCCGCGCGACTCGCCTGGATACACTCTGATCCTCTTCAACTCCTCAATGGAACGCTCTCCTTCCTCCGGGATCTCGGACGGCGGCTCTTCCCCGGTCGCGGCCACGCTCTCCGTGCGGAGCGACCCGGTCACCGGAGGCGCGACCAGTTCGACGGCCGTACCTGGCGCGGGTTGTCCGGACGCTGACGGAACGGAACGCGACCGAAGCCACCAAACAATTCCGACCGCGCCGCCGACGATGACGACGGCAGATCCTATAATCACGGCGAGTTTGGCGAGCGACATACTAGCGGAATAAGCCGGAGCCCTTACTCTCAACACAAGGGATGGGACCTCCACAGAACGCTTCTACGGCCGCGACGTCGGAAGAACCATTGATCGTCCCTTCGCATATATCCTTCCCCTTCGGGTCCGTGCAGAACCTCACGCACCGCGTGTTCGGGTCGGGTGTCTTCGTACACTTCTTGGTATCTGCGCCGTAGTACTTCACGCAAATAGTCTGATCGGTCGAGGTACACGGCGGATCGTCAGGGTCGCCCGAATACTTCCCTTTGTTATCGCTGCACACATACTGCTGCGTTCCGTCTATATTTGGCGGCCAGACCGTATCCTTCCCTTGCGAATCCGTACCCGTGACGTACTTGCATGTGTTGAACCAACACCACCCATCCCCCACCCAGGTTTGGCCGACGGATTCGGTGGTGTATAGGTCCGCGAAGTACCGGTACGCCGCGTGAAGCGTCGTACCGTCTTCATTATCCTTCCATACCTTCACGAGCTTCGAGGTGGTATCAATGCTGAACGGCACCCATGACTGGTTCACCCCCGTCGCGAGGGTCATGTAGAGCGCCTTGTACTGTATCGGCGGCCAACCGGCATCGGTGGGATATCTCACGGCGCCTTTGATGCCCCTTCCAATTCCACCCTGCGGGAACGTCGTGCTGTCCCCGGCGCCCCCGTTCGGGCACACAACGCTCGACGCCCCACTGTACTCCGGGGGCCAGCTCTTCTTGTTCGGATTCACCTCGCGGTATTTCCAAACGTCGTACAGGCCGTTCTTGTCGTACAACCGCACTTCCGCGTTGTGGTCATACAGCCATGTGATCACCCGTTGCGGACGGTACGCGCCCCCGGCGAGCATTCGATATTGCGAAATGATGACGTCGTACACCCCACCCTTGCCGCTGATGAATACGCTCTGCGGCGGAACGATAAAATTCGTACAATCCGACTCCTTATTCGGAGCTTCCGGATGAAAGCAGAACAGGTACGCGCCGGCCGAACCATTCAGGACCTTCGGCGACCCCTGGCGGGCCGGTTCAGCCGCTCCGCTGCATTTTATTTCGTTTCCTGAACCTGCGACCAACCCATACTTCGCTGGATTTGTGCAATCCCATCCACTCGAGCACCCATACTCGGGGTAATCCTTCACGAATTGGCTCGGAGTCACCTTGATCTCCTGACAGTACCCGGTGTACCCGGTATTGCCGCCCCCTTCCTGGCAACGGAACGTATTCCCGTCTGTTGTAGGCACAAGGTTATGACCAAGGGCTGCTGTGCATCGTTCTTCGTCGTTGCAGCCTTTGTTCGTATACTCTCGCACCACGGTCGTGACCTCTGGCGTGATTTCCTGGCACGTGCGTGCCGCCGTGGCGCGTATTTTGTTTGTGCACTTCCCCATGCCCGAAATGATGAAGTTGAACCGCTCGTCATTGTCATTCGTACTTTTGACGTAATCCACGCTGGAGCATGCGTCTGTGAACGGCTTTGACAAATTCCCGTCGACGTGGTTGGCGCACAGGTCGCCGAGGCGGCCATCTTCACCGAACTCCGTCGGTCTCGGCGTGAGCGCACATGACCCGTACGTCCCCGGCGTATACGTGAACGGCGTGCGGACCACGAGGTCATGGTAGTCATTCAGGCGTTTGGCAAGGAAGGCGCTCTTGTCATTTTGGACGCAGTTCCCGCCACCACCCGTGCATATTCCGGCGGGCGGGGGGCCTGGCGTGCAGCTCGCACCGCTCACGGAGCACGTCCCCGACTTCTGATAGTCCTCGATCATTTTTCCGATGCCATCCGTGCAAACCTTATCCTTGCAAGTGCCGCCGGTCGCGCCGCAGTCCGCCGTGGTGTTACAGGTGACTGGATCCCACCAGAACTGCGCGATGTATTCGTTCGGTCCGAGCTTGGGCAGCATGTTGATTTCCGCGATCTGGTAGTCGGTGGGTCCTCCGGTGTATGTGCTCGCACGGCCCTGCCCGGACGCCGTGACGACGTTGACCAGACTCTGGTTGTTCGGCATGAACGGCCCGACTTTCACGGGCATATACCCGCCGCGCTTGGATTCGTCGAAGTTGCTCGTGAGCGGGTTGTCCGCGTACGAATCAATGACGATCTTGTACTGGTCGCACCCCGCGTGCGTGTCGAGCTCGTTGAAGATGAAGTACCCCGTGCCGTCGCTCGTGGTCTGACCCACCTGGAGCCCCTTATAGAACAACGTGACGCGCGCATCCTGCACGGGCTGCTGGAAGAGCGAATCTTTGAGCAGGCCCTCCACCTTCCCCTGTCCCGGCTCGGCGCCGCAGTACGCGCACCCGCCGTACGTGCACGCGGAACCGCACGTGATGACTTCATCCGAAAATTGAAGTTGGGCGCCGTAACAATCTTTGCCCAGCGTGAATGTGTCTTCCACTAATTCCTCCTGGGTGCACTCGGCGATGATGCCCTGAAGTGACTTCGTAATAGTGAACGGGGTCGGAAGGGTGCCGCCTCCTGTGGACGGTACGGCTGCAATCCATACCCGCCCACTGCTGATTGACTGTCCGCCACAGTTCACGGTGCACTCATCCTTCCCATCGAACGATGCGGCAAGCTTCACTTTCCTGTATTTCTTCGCGTAGTCATACCCCAGCCCTTTGCATGTAATGCTTGATGTGATGCCGGACGTACCATCGCACTGTTCGGGCGACCCGGGATCCTTCACGCCATTCCCGCAGTACCCGCCCTGGGTGAGCGTGAGTTTGCACGACGTCGAACAGCTTGAGCACGTGGACCCGTACTCGGCGCTCGTGCACGCCGTTCCGTTTCCCGCGCCGAGGTCGCACTCTTCCACGGCTTTGAAAAGTTTGCCGTCGCCGCACACGTTCTTCGTGCAGAACGACGTACAGGCGTCGGTATCGTCCTGGTTTCCGTCGTCGCATGCTTCTCCCTCGTCCACAGACCCATTGCCGCAGAAGACTTCCGGATGGCAGACGAGAGACCAGTCCCCGTAAGAGCAGGCTGACGCTTGGCAGGCCCTGGTTTTTACATACGGCACCAGCCCAAGGCACTTACCTCCAGTGCCGCACTCTGCATCACTCGTACAGGCCGTCCCCAATCGCGCAATGCATTGCCCGCCCCAGGCGACGCATTCCTGATCCGTGCTGCACGCCAGAGTAGCGTTCGTGGCGCAGGTTTTTCCCGGGCCGGCACAGGCATTGCCGGGCTGGCACGCAGCGAGGCTTGGCGGGATCACGACGCAGCCGAGGAAGCCCAGATCTTTGCAGCCACATTTTCCGCCGGTCCCGCAGTCCCCATCGACATCGCAAGGTTCGCCGACCTTGTCCGCAGCGCCGGAACCGCAGATAGCCTTACTCGTGGTCTCTCCCCCGCCATCGCACACCTCGTTCCCGTTCACGATCCGGTCGCCGCAGTACGGCGCGGGACCGTTGCAGGTAAGATTGCATGAGGACGCCATGCAACCCGACGACGAGCAGTAGGCGCCGTTCCCGGTCGAGCCAGACGAGCCCTTATCGCATATCTCCCCCGGCGAGATCTGACCGTCGCCGCAGTAATCCCCGATCGAGGTGCACGATACGTTGCAGTGGCCAGCCGTGCCGTTCAACACGCCGTCGTCACAGACTTCTTTCCGCTCGCAGGTCCCGACGGGGAACGTGCAATCCGAATCCATGAGGCATTCCGCCTGAGTGTTATTTGAACACCAGGTTGTCCCGAGCGCACTCTGGCACGTCCCCGTGCTCAACCCGCAGTCTGCGTTCGTGCTGCACTGCAGCGTTGGATCGTTCGTGCAGGCGCGGTCGATTCTTCCATTCCCGCACTGGACCACGGCGAAACATCCGGGCTGTTTTGGATCATCTACGTACCGCCGGCAGTCGAGACAGGCCTGCTGTTTTTGGCCAGATGCCCCGTCTGCCGTGGTGCACGACGCATATTTCTTCGCCGAGGGGCCGACGAGCTCGCAGATCTCATTCGGCGCGCAGGTGAACCCGGCGCAGTCGGCATTCGAGACGCACTTCTTCCCGTCGTTCATTCCGCCGAGGCACGTTGCGTGAAACGGATCCACATCAAGCACACCGTCCCCGCAGCTCCCGCCAAGCCCCGCCGTCGTTCCTCCGCAGACGTTCGCGTACCTGAACTGTCCTCCGACCGAGAGGCACGCCCCGACGACCGTCGGCGTACACACGCCGAGTGGACAGAGACGACAATCCTCGTCTTTCGTGCAGAAGTTCCCCTTGGTTTCCGGCGTGACGCAGAGCTTCACGTCCTCGAAGAGCTGGGGCTGCCACCAATTCACGCCGATCGAGGCCGGGTCGGGCGGCGGGACCTCGAAATCGCTCGCGAGCTCGAACCGCTCGCCCACCTGGAGCGCGCGGTACTGGTACAAGCGGCTCTTCGGCCCTTCGACAGGATCGAACGGACACCGGTACTGCTTCTGCTGATTATTCCAGCACGTGGCGGGATCAAATCCGTCTTCGGTAACACAGATCTCTCCGGGGGTCGGGCAGTCCGCGTCCGTGACGCAGGCGGTCTTCGACGCGCCGCAGCGGCCGCACGTGGAGAACCGGTTCACCGGATCCTTCGGCACTAGCCCGCCGAGGTCCTTCCCCAACGTCGCGGACCACGACGGCCAGAGCGACGTGGTGATCCCGGGCAGGTAGCTCCCGGCCGCGAGGACCGGGTATTTGCCCGTGACCTTCTTCGTGCTCTCGAGGAGCTTTGATATGGTCTGGAAATCCGCGAGGCGCACGAGGTCGCGCTGGATCTTCCCCTTGAAGCTCGCGCACCGC
>MGEH01000012.1 GCA_001791275.1 Candidatus Uhrbacteria bacterium RIFCSPHIGHO2_12_FULL_60_25
GAAAAGCAGAACATTCACGCGTCATGGCTGAAATTTTTTGAAAAGAAGCTACGTGAAAAATTCGGATACGAAGGGACGCCGATCGTCGTGAAAGCGCAAATCGTTCCCATGTCGAAATCCTCGCGCGACCGGAACGTCCAGGGCCCGGGAATGGAAGCTGTGGCAGGAAAACTCAAACAAGTCTGGCACGGCGACAAACCGTTCCGCCGAAGGCGTCCGCCTAAATAATATGAAGCTCATCATTGGTCTCGGGAATCCTGGAACAGAGTACGACCGCACCCGACACAACGTCGGCTTCATGGCCGTGGATGCGTTCGCGGAACACGCAGAGGCGGCGTGGAAGGCGGACGCGAAACGCAAGGCGAGCGTCGCCAAGGCCGGGAAGACGATTCTTGCCAAACCGACCACGTACATGAACAACTCGGGTGACGCAGCTGCGGCGCTCATCTCCTTCTATAAAGTCGCGCCAGAAGACGTGCTCGTGGTCCATGACGAGATGGACCTCGCGCCCGGACGGTTCAAGTTCACGGGCGAAGGCGGTCCGGCCGGCCACAACGGCGTCGAGGACATCCAGACGAAGCTCGGGACGGACAAGATCGCGCGCCTCCGCATCGGCATCGGCCGCCCTCCCGCAGACCACGGACCACGGACCACGGACTACGTTTTAGAGACGTTATCCCCACAAGACGCACCAAAGCCTCTTGACACGGCCTCCGCAATGCGGGACTGGATAGAAGGAGGGCTGGAGAAAGCGTCAAACCGCTGGAATCGGAAATAAAACAGCCTTCGATGCTGCTTGCGTAGGGCATAAGAACCGGGCTGGAGGGGCTTTCCCGGGAATGCCTTGCACAAGCAGCAGCAAAGGCTTTTTGATTGGCCATGTCTTACCAAAACCCCAGCAAAACCGTCAAGACGAGCCAAGTTGGCTCTGTCGGGCATTGGACGCCGGAGCGACTGGCCGCGCTCACGGTCGTTTCGGCGTGGGAGATCGGCAGCCGCACGCTCCGTCGCATTTGGGAGGTCGGCGACGTGACAGCGTTCCTGGCCCAGGGACCGGACGAATGGTCCCGCTTCGGATTGACTTCGACGCAAACCGCTGCGCTCTCTCGCTCACGTACGGAGGACGCGTCACGACTCGCCGAGCGACTTCACGACGCCGGAATCCGCTTTCTTCTGCCTCGCGATGACGAGTACCCGAAGTATCTTGGACGGACGGCTGATCCGCCCGGTGCGCTTTTCATTCGCGGTACGCGACTCGTGGACGAGGTTCGCGTCGCGGTCGTAGGGACTCGCGCGATGACGGACTACGGGAAACGCGCGACGGATCTCATCGCCGGCGAGCTTGGACAAAGCTCAATCACGGTCGTGTCCGGGCTCGCGCTCGGCGTGGACGCGGCGGCGCATGAGGCGTGCATCGAGGCCGGCGGACGCGCGATCGCCGTGTTGCCCTCGGGCGTGGACGATGCGTCCATCGCGCCCCGGACCAACCTGCGTCTCGCACACAGAATCCTCGAGACCGGCGGCGCGCTCGTGTCCGAACAGGCGCCGGGAACGCCCACACTCCCCTTCCAGTTCCTCCATCGGAACCGCCTGATCTCCGGACTCTCGGACGCGACCGTGATCGTCGAGGCCGACCATGACTCAGGGTCGCTCGTGACCGCGCGACTTGCGCTCGAAGAAGGCCGCGAGGTCCTCGCGGTCCCGGGACCGATCTTTTCACCGGCGTCCCGCGGCACGAACGATCTCATCAGGAACGGCGCCCGGCCCTGCACGTCCGCCGCAGACGTGCTGGACGCGCTCGGCTACTCCAATCCCGAACGAGCAAAGCAGATCAGCGAGGCGAGAGCGCTCGTGCCCGTATCTGGAGACGAACAAAAGGTCTTGGACGTTCTGACAGAACCATTCGGCATGGATGACATCTCGCGAAGGACCGGCATGTCGGTCTCATCCGTTGGCGCGGTTGTGTCGATGCTGGAGCTGAAAGGCAGAATTATCTCGGTAGGACCGAGGACGTTTGTGAAGAAGATATGAGCAGTACGGTCATTCCGACCGAGGCGCGTCGAACGGCCTCGGTCGGAATGACTCAGAAGATTGACACTCTCACGAAAAAATGGTAGACATGCGTTCCAATCGTGTATCCTCTCTTGCACAACCATGAAACTCGTCATCGTCGAATCGCCGACAAAAGCAAAGACCATCACCCGTTTTCTCGGCAAGAACTTCAAGGTTCTCGCGAGCTACGGCCATGTCCGCGATCTCCCGAAATCGAAACTGGGAGTCGACGTGGAACATGGGTTCGAACCGACGTACACGATCCCCGTGAAGAGCAAGACGAAGGTCAAAGAGCTCAAGGATGCGGCCAAGAAGGCAGAGACCATCCTGTTCGCGACTGACGAAGACCGCGAAGGAGAGGCGATTTCCTGGCATTTGGCCCAGATTTTGGACGTAGACCCGTCCAAATTAAAGCGCCTGACCTTTCATGAGATCACCGAAGAGGCCATCAAGGAATCGCTTGAACACCCGCGGGACCTCGACCTGCGCCTGGTGGACGCCCAGCAGGCACGCCGCGTGCTGGACCGCCTCGTGGGCTACGAGCTCTCCCCCCTCCTCTGGCGCAAAATCCAGCGCGGCCTTTCTGCCGGGCGCGTGCAGTCACCGGCACTCCGCCTCATCGTGGAACGCGAACGCGAGATCAAAGCGTTCGTCGCCGAGGAGTATTGGACGATTGAGGGTGAATTCAAGAAGACTGGAGACGGTGCAACGTTTGATGCAAAACTGAACAACTGGAAAGGGAAGGCGCTCGACAAGATGGGCATCACGTCCAAGAAGGACGCGGATGCGATTCTCGACGCAATCAAGAAGGCATCGTGGAAGGTGTCCGCGGTGACGGAGAAAGAAAAGAAGGCGTCTCCCCCGCCCCCGTTCACCACGTCCACGTTGCAACAGGCCGCGAACACGCGCCTCGGCTTCACGAGCAAGCAGACGATGACGATCGCCCAGCACCTCTATGAAGGGATCGAGCTCGGCACGAAAGGCCAGGTCGGTTTGATCACCTACATGCGCACGGACTCCGTGAGTCTGTCCGACAAGTTCACGGGGGACGCGCGGTCGTTTCTGACCAAAGAGTACGGCGATCGGTACGCGCTCCCCGAACCGCGTCGGTACAAGACGAAGAGCAAGGGCGCGCAGGAAGCGCACGAGTCCATCCGCCCGACCGAAGCATCGCGCACGCCTGATGACGTGGCGGCGTACCTCGATCCAGGAGAATTGAAGCTCTACAAACTGATCTGGCAGCGCGCAGTCGCGACACAAATGCCGGAAGCGAAGTTGCTCGGCACGTCCGTTGACATTTTGGAGGGCGATCCCTCGACTTCGCTCGGGACAGGCGCGGTCTTCCGCGCCACCGGGCAGCGCGTGACGTCCGACGGATACCTCAAACTCTACCCGGATCAGGACAAGGAAAAAGTCCTGCCTGAGCTGAAGCAAGATGAGAAGGTCGAGGCTGTCTCAATCGACGGGAAGCAGCACTTCACCGAACCTCCGCCGCGCTACTCGGACGCGACCCTGGTCAAAACGCTCGAAGAAGACGGGATCGGCAGGCCTTCGACCTACGCATCAATCATCGGAACCCTGATCGAACGCGGGTACGTGGAACGCGATGAGCGCAAGCGTCTCTATCCGACCCCGGTGGCGTTCGACGTGAACGACCTCTTGGTGAAGCACTTCCCGGACATCGTGGACCTGGAATTCACAGCACGTCTTGAGGCGTCACTCGACAAGATCGCCGAGGGCGAGATGCAGTGGCGCCCGCTTTTGGAAGCCTTCTACGGTCCGTTCCATGCGAACCTGACCTCGAAGGAACAGGAGATGACGAAAGAAGCCGAGGCTGAAGCGAGCGGCGAAGTGTGCGACAAGTGCGGCAAGCCCATGGCCGTGAAGCGCGGCCGATTCGGAAAATTCCTCGCGTGCACCGGCTACCCGGAGTGCAAGAACACGAAGCCCATGAAAGGCGACGCGCCGCGGCCTGAACCAGAACCGACGGACGAAAAATGTCCGACCTGCGGGGCACCCATGGTGAAGAAAGTCGGGCGCTTCGGTCCGTTCCTCTCATGCTCGCGCTACCCGGAGTGCAAGACCATCAAAAACATCGAGAAGTCCACGGGCATCACCTGTCCGAAGTGCAACAAAGGCACGATCATCGAGAAGCGGACTAAAAAGGGCAAGACGTTTTTCTCGTGCAACCGCTACCCGGACTGCGATCAGGCGTTCTGGGACCCGCCGACCGAAGAGAAGTGCCCGAACGACTCATGGCCTCTCCTGAAGAAGAAGACGAAACTTTACTGCGCCAAGGAAGGCTGCGGTTTCTCCAAGCCGCGCGAAGAGACGATCGAGTGACGGTTGCAAAAAATCGACTGCCCGCATATGGTTCATGCGTACGCATGCAGACTATTGACGGCCTCGTGAAAAAAATCGAAGCATACGACCCCAATGCGGATATTGGGGTCATTCGTGCCGCCTACGCGTTCGCGGACGAAGCGCATTCGGGCCAGAAGCGCGTGACCGGAGAGCCGTACGTGACCCACAGTCTCGCCACGGCCATGAACCTCGCGGACATGCGGTTGCCGACCCCGATCATCGCGGCCGGACTCCTCCACGACGTTCCGGAAGACACGAAGCGGACGCTCGCGGAGATCGAAGAACGGTTCGGGGCAGACGTGGCGGGCATGGTCCGCGGCATCACAAAACTCGGCAAGCTCCGGTACCGCGGCATCGAACGCTACCTCGAGAACATGCGCAAGATGTTCCTCGCCATGGCCGAGGACGTGCGCACCGTCATCATCAAATTCGCCGACCGGCTCCATAACCTGGAGACGCTTGAGCGCCTGCCTCCGAAAAAAGCATACCGCGTGGCGCTCGAGTCGCTCGAGATCTTCGCGCCGATCGCAAACCGGCTCGGAATGGGCGACGTGAAGGGCCGCATCGAGGACCGCTCGTTCAAGTACGTGTACCCGAAGGAGTATGCCTGGACGGAGAGTCTCGAGAAAACGATGTGCGAAGGGAAAAAGGAATACCTCGAGATGGTCATGGACCGGACGCGGAACATCCTTGGCGCAGCGGGAATTCGGGACGCGGAAGTCCACGGTCGCACGAAGCACCTGTACTCCCTCTACCGGAAACTCCTGAAGCACGAACGCGACATCGCGCGCATTTACGACATCATGGCCATCCGCGTTGTCGTCCCGACCATCGCGGACTGCTACGCGGTCTTGGGCGTGATCCACGGGACATGGACGCCGCTCAAAGGACGCATCAAGGACTACATCGCACAACCGAAACCGAACGGGTACCGCTCACTCCACACGACGGTCTTCTGCGATAACGGAGAGATCGTGGAGTTCCAGATCCGGACGCACGAGATGCACCTCATGAACGAATTTGGTATCGCCTCGCACTGGCAGTACGACGAATCGAAGGCGAAATCAAAAACCGCCGAGCGGCAGGCGCAGGAAACAAAGTGGATGGAACAGCTGACCGAGCTCCAGCGCGAAATCGCGGATAAGCAGCAGTACCTCCACGCCCTCGAAGAGATGAAGATCGACGTGTTCCGCGACCGCATTTTCGTGTTCACGCCGAAAGGCGACGTGATCGACCTCCCGGAAGATTCAACGCCCGTGGATTTCGCCTACTCCATCCACACCGACCTCGGCAACCGGTGCGCGTCCGCAAAAGTGAATGACGAGATGGCACCGCTCGACCGGACACTGAAAAGCGGCGACATGGTCGAGGTCGTTATCGACAAGTCGCGCAAAGGCCCGAACCCAGACTGGCTCAAATTCGTGAAGACGCGCCACGCGCGCGGCCGTATCCGGGCGTTCGCGAAGACGAACATCCGAAGCTGGATCAAGGGGCTGATACCTGGAGGGAAATAACTTTAAGCGTCATTCCGAGCGTAGGTCGCCATAGGCGACCGGAGCCGAGGAACCCCTTTCGTGACCGAGCGCTTTCTTTACGAAAGCGGTTCCTCCGCTCGGCCGTCGGACGGCCTCGGTCGGAATGACGCTTTAAGAAAGTCTGTTCGTCAGATCTCGCAGGTCCTCCTCGTTATCAAACGCCACGCGGATCTCCCCTGCCCCGTTCGGCGACCGCTTAATCTCCACGCGGTGGCCGAGTGACTCGCGGAGACGGCGCTCGGCGTCTTGGACGTTCGGGTCTGCGACAGCGCGTGCGCGGCGCGGGTGCGGGACTCGCGCTTCAGTCTGTCGCACCGTGAAGTTGCCCGAGAGCATGGTCTGGAACAGATCGTGACGTTCGCTCTCGGTCGGGAGACTCAAGAGCGTGCGCGCATTCGACGCGGAAATTTTCCGGTCTACGAGCGCCTGCTTCACGTCGGCCGGCAACTGGAGGAGGCGGACGGTGTTCGCGACTTGCGGCCGGCTCTTGCCGACTTTGTTCGAGACCTGGTCCTGGGTAAGCCCGAATTCGTCTATGAGACGTTGATACGCCACGGCTTCTTCGATGGGATTCAAGTCCTGTCGCTGGACGTTCTCAATGAGCGCAAGCTCAAGCTTTTCCTGCTCGGACGCGGTGCGGACCACGCACGGGACCGTTTCGAGTCCCGCGATCTGCGCGGCCCGAAGGCGCCGCTCTCCGGCCACGAGCTCGTACCCCGCGTCTCCGCGCGTGACCACGAGCGGTTCGATGATCCCGTGTTCCTTAATGGACGACACGAGGTCTTCGAGCGCGGCGTGGTCGAAGTGTCGGCGCGGCTGCTTCGGGTTCGGCGTGATGAGCGAAACTGGGACCTGTAAAAACGTTCCGCCCGAGGTCCCGAGTGGAGTCGAGGGAAGGGCGGTGGCTGCTGGCGCGGGACCGATGTCGGTTTCCGTGGCCGGACGGATGGCTCCAGATCGCGGCGGAATGATGGCGCCAAGTCCGCGACCGAGTCCGGTTTGGCGATGGATCATACGGCGGCGACGCGATCGAGTTCCGTGTCCAAGACTTCACGCGCGAGACGTTCGTACGCCTTCGCGCCTTTGGATGACCCGTCGAACATCACGATCGAGCGGCCGAACGACGGCGCTTCCGCGAGCCGCACGCTGCGCGGGATCACGGACCGGAAGATATTTTGCGGGAAGTGCTTGTAGAGTTCCTGGAGCACGTCGTCGGACAATTTCGTACGGCTGTCGTACATGGTGAGGACCGCGCCTAAGACTTCGATCTCCGGCTTGATCCGGTCACGGACGAGGTTGACCGTCTCAAGCAACTGGCCAAGACCTTCGAGCGCATAGTACTCGGCCTGGACCGGGATCAGAATTTCGTCCGCGGCCACGATGCCGTTTAAGGTGATCATACCGAGCGTCGGCGGACAGTCAATCAGGATGTAGTCGTAGTCGTGGCGGATTTCGAGGAGCGCGTCGTGGAGCTTGTACTCCCGCCGATCCATGCTCACAAGTTCGACGTTCAAGCCTGCGAGCGCGGGCGTTGCAGGAGCGATGCGCAGCGTCTCGTGCGCCGTGGGCTGTACGATGTCGCGCATGCGGACGTTCCCAAGAATCGCTTCGTACACGCCCTGCTCGAGCGTCTGGTGATCCACACCGATGCCGGACGTCGCGTTTGCCTGCGGGTCCAAGTCCACGATCAACACGAACTTCCCGGCTTCGGCGAGATACGCCCCCAGGTTGATCGCCGTTGTCGTCTTTCCCACCCCGCCCTTCTGATTCACGACGGAAATGATGCGCGCCATAAGACTGTAACAGTACGCTACCATGAGACGACAGTTCAAGGGTCAAATGTGCATGGATTCGTTGACACCTGTTGAAAAACCGTGTAAGCTCCGGCGCACACTACGGGCTTTGCCGGGGTAGCTCAGCTGGTTAGAGCGTGGGACTCATAAGCCCAAGGTCGCCGGTTCGAGTCCGGCCCCCGGTACCAAAGATAAAACCCCTCACATCGAGGGGTTTTATCGTGGTGCCGGGAGAGAGAATCGAACTCTCATGGCCTTTCGACCGCGGGATTTTGAGTCCCGTGCGTCTACCAATTCCGCCATCCCGGCATTGCACCCGAACGGTGCGCAATGTATCGAATGCGGACGCTTCCCGCAATCCGACATACGAACGCCCCCGATCGGGGGCGTTCGTTTTGGTTGCGGGAGCGGGACTCGAACCCGCGACCTCCAGGTTATGGGCCTGGCGAGCTGCCAACTGCTCTATCCCGCGACGGCCATTCGTAGCCGGATATTACTCGATATTGGGTAAATGGTCAAGAATGGACTCTGCCGCGCGCGCCCACGTCAATCTGGTCTTCGCGGCTGATTGACCGTCCAGGACGCGCTGTCGCGCCGCCGGGTCCGACAGTAATTCTACGGTCTTGTTTCGCCATATATCGCGATCCGCCGGATCAAGAAGCCACTCCCCTTGTCCGACGACTTCAGGCAGCGCGCCGCGATTGGATGCGAGGACAGGGGTCCGTACCTGGATCGCCTCGAGCGCCACGAGACCGAATCCTTCCGACCACGACGGGACGAGCACAAGAGATGCGGACAGGAGAAGATCGCGACGGACATCGTCGCTCACATCGGTCCTACGGATGATGCCTTGGCAGCGATCCATCGCCGCATTGATCGGTCCCGTCTTCCACCCGTCGCGCCCGGCGATCACAAGGTCCACGCCCGGA
>MGEH01000013.1 GCA_001791275.1 Candidatus Uhrbacteria bacterium RIFCSPHIGHO2_12_FULL_60_25
CACGACCAAGAAACTTGCCGATAAGCTCGGCGTCGTCTTGGAGGCGCTTCTTTGGTGGCTCGAAGGGATTCTCGAGCGAGTGGAAGGGAGGGGGCATGGGGGAAAGGGTAGCAGGGCTTATCTAAAAGAGAAATTATGTCGAGATCGTCCGACCAAGCCACTTCTCCGCGATCTCACGCGTGCGTGCATTGTCGTCAGTAAAAAAGTAGCGCTGTGCTCCGGAAGACAGCTGGCCCGGGTCGTCGCGTTCGATCGCGTCCATCACGGCGGATGGAGAGTCAATGAGACGTACGCGGCGGCCTACGCGCGCCTGGATCACGCCTGCGAGCAACGGGTAGTGCGTGCATCCGAGAATGAGCGTGTCCACCTGCTTCTGGACGAGCGGCGCCAGGTACCGCCGCGCGATCATCTTCGTCTCACGCGCATCCAGCATCCCCTCCTCGACCAGCGGGACGAAAAGCGGGCACGCGACGCTCGTGACATCCAGGTCCGGTCGCGCAGACCGCAGTCGCGTCGCATACAAATCCGACCCCACGGTCGCGCGCGTGCCGATCACGCCCACGCGGCCCTTTGACGTCTTCGCCGCGACTTCGACGGCCGGAGTGATGACTTCGTAGATGCGGAGACGCGGGAACGCGGCCCGAAGCGCGTCCATGGCGTAGGCAGACATTGAGTTGCAAGCGACGACGAGCGCATCCGCGCCCTGTGAGACGAGAAAGCGTGCGTCCTCGACGGCATAACGCTCGATCGTCTCTTTCGACTTGTTGCCGTACGGCGTGCGCGCCGTGTCGCCCAAGTACAAAAAGGATGCCTGCGGGTGGCGCCGCAGGAGCTCCTTCACCACGGTTAAGCCGCCGATACCTGAATCGAAAATTCCTAACATGTTTGTGGTTCGTGGTCCGTAGTCCGTAGTTCGTGGACTACGGACCACGGACTACGAACCCCGTATGAGTTTCAATAACTCATCCCTCTTCGCCGCCATGATTTTTTCATCCACCGCTTCCACGATGAGCCGCAGCAGTGGCTCGGTGTTCGACGCGCGGACCGAGAACCACCAGTCGTGGCCGAATTCCATGCGGAGTCCGTCCATGTCCGACACGGAGGACGCGGATGCGCGATATTTCTCGTCAATGCGACGCAGGACCGCATCTTTGCCTGCCCCGCTGGGGCCACCGGCGGGGTCTGCGACGTCAGAGTTGATTTCTTCCGTCTTCGCGTACGTCTTGAGCGGCTTCCACATGCGCGACAGCGGTTTGCCCGTCTGTGCGAGTAGACGGAGGAGGAGCAGGAGACAGAGATCGCCCGATTCCACGTTCCACAGGTCTCGGAAGTAGTAATGCATCGAAAGTTCTCCGGCGAAGAGCCCGCCTTCCTCTCGCATGCGCCGTTTGATGAACGCGTGACCTACGCGAGACATGACCGGGACGCCGCCGGCAGACTCGATCGCTTCCTTCGTAGCCCACGACGAGCGCAGGTCGTAGAGAATCTTCGCCCCCGGCGCCGACGCGAGCAGCGACTCGGCGAGGAGCGCGGTCATGAGGTCGCCGGGAATGGGTTCACCGAGCTCGTCCGTGAAACCGACGCGGTCCCCGTCGCCGTCGAAGGCGGCGCCGACGTGTGACTGGGTCGAACCGACGAGACGGCGCAGGTCTTCCAGCGTCTCGGACTTGAGCGGATTCGCCTCGTGGTGCGGGAACGCGCCGTCCGGATCCCAGTAGAGCGCGAAGAACGTGCACTGCGGCAGCCGCTTGGTGAGTTCCGGCATGATGAGCCCGTTCATCCCGTTCCCCGCGTCCACGGCGATCTTCATGGGAGGGATGCGCGACACGTCCACGAGCGAGAAAATTTTGTCGAGATAATTTTTCAACGCATTCGCGTCATCCGCGACCGTTCCAGGAGCCTGCCCTGAGCGTAGCCGAAGGGTTGCGTCAGACAAGAACCGATCTCGAATCGCCTCCATCCCGCTCCCCTGACCGATGGGCATGAGGTCCCCTTTCACGATTTTGAACCCGTTGTACTCCCCCGGATTATGCGACGCCGTGACCATGACGCCGAGGTCGTATGTACCCGCACCAAGACCGACCGACACGTTGAACATCGGGGTCGAGCAAAGCCCGATGCGCGTGACGTTGACGCCCTGACTCGTGAGACCGTCCACAAGCGCCGCTTCAAGCTCGGGCGACGTGGTCCGCATGTCCCGCCCGACCAAGACGCGCGTGGGTTTGAACTCCGCGACAAGCGTTTCCCCCAGGCGACGGGCAAACGCCGTATCCAGCTCCCCGGGCGCGAGTCCGCGGATATCATAGGCTTTGAACGCCTTGGCGAGGGCGGGGTTCATTGACGGCATAGCGGGTAAAACGTAGGCTATCAGTGTAATGGCGTCTCTAAAATAACGCCAAAAATCGTATGTCAATCACCTGGATCCTCATCGCCGTCGCCGTCGTGATCGCCCTCTGGCTCATCGCCACGTATAACGGCCTCATTTCACTCAAGAATAAGACGGACGAAGCGTGGTCCGATATCGACGTGCAGACCAAGCGCCGATACGACCTGATCCCGAACCTCGTCGCAACGGTGAAGGGGTATGCATCGCACGAAACCGGTGTGTTTGAAAAAGTCACAAATGCGCGAGCTGCGGCCATGGGAGCGAAGAACCCGCACGACAAAGCCGTCGCGGAAAACATGCTGACGGACACCCTGAAGAGCCTGTTCGCCGTTTCCGAGAATTACCCGGACCTGAAAGCGAACGTGAACTTCCTCGATCTCCAGAAGACGCTGACGGACCTCGAGGAGAAAATCCAGGCCGCGCGCCGGTTCTACAATGGCAATGTGCGCGACTTTAACACGAAGATCCAGGTGTTCCCCACGAACATGATCGCGAACTCGCTCGGATTCGCGAAACGCGAATTCTTCGAAGCGGAAGAAGCGGCGAAACAGAACGTGGCGGTCAAGTTCTAAAAAAGTGCTTGAGTGCGTAAGTGCACGAGGTCCATGCACTCAAGCACTTAAGCACTTTCCGTATGTTCGAGCCCGACTTCCTTGCACGCTTCACGACTCATCTGAAGGAAGCGCTCCAGAAAGCGCTCGGATTTTCCGTGCATTCGGGACGCCAGCTCGTGGAACCGGGTGATCTCATCGTCGGTCTCTTGCACGAGAAGGGGTCGATCGGCGCCGAGATTCTGATGAAAGCGGGCATCACGCTCGAGGCGGCGGAGAAAGCGTTCAAAGGGACGCCGGACCCGACGCAGAGAGGGTCCACGGCCACGCCGGACCTGTCCGTTGCCGTGAAGCGCGTGCTCGAGCGCTGCATCCTGATGGCCCACCTCCACGACCATAAGTACGTGGGGACGGAACACCTGGTGGGCGCGCTCCTCGCCGTTGAACTGCCGGACGTGCGCGCGTTCATCGCGAATGCCGGCGCCTCGCTCGACCAGTTGAAAGAACAAATTTCACAGATTCTCACATCCACGTCGAAGTTTCCGGACCTCGCGGTCCCGAACGCGGGGCTCGATGGCGAACCTGAAACGCCCTCGGCCCCGAAGACCACCCCCATGGGCCGCGGACGCATGGCGTCGGCGCTGGAGGCGTTCGCGCGCGAGCTCACGCTGCCGAAAACCGCGGATGCGCTCGACCCCGTGATCGGCCGGGAACGCGAGCTCGACCGCGTGATCGAGATCCTGTGCCGGAGGACGAAGAACAACCCCATTCTCCTGGGTGACCCCGGCGTGGGCAAAACAGCGATCGTGGAAGGTCTCGCGAAGCGCCTCGCGGCCGGCGACGTTCCGGACGCGCTCCACAGCAAGCGTCTCCTCTCCGTTGACCTGGCGCTGACCGTTGCCGGGACCATGTACCGCGGCGAATTCGAAGCGCGCCTGAAACAACTCGTGGACGAGGTGAAGGCGGACCCCAACATCATTCTCTTCATCGACGAAGTACACAACATCGTGGGCGCGGGATCAACGAGCGGGTCACTCGACGCGGCGAACATCATGAAACCCGCGCTCGCGCGCGGCGAAATCAGGTGCATCGGCGCGACCACCTGGAATGAGTACAAGAAATACATCGAACCGGATGCGGCGCTCGAGCGGCGCTTCCAGCCGGTGACGGTTGAAGAACCGTCAGCGGACGCGACCCGCGGAATGCTCGAGGGCGTTCGCGAACGCTACGCGACGTACCACGGCGTCCTCTACGACGACGCGGCGCTCGACGCCGCGGTCTCGCTCGCCGAACGCTACCTCACGGACCGCATGTTCCCGGACAAGGCCATTGACCTCATGGACGAATCGGCCGCCTCGGTCGTCGCCGCGCGCCGGAACCACGAGGCCATGGAGCGATTGCGGACCCTGGAGGCCGCAGCCGTGGCGGCAGGCGAAGCGAAAGACACGGCCGTCGCCGAACAACGCATGGATGACGCGACGCGGTTGAAAAAGGAAGAAGCGACGTTGCAACATGAATTCGCATCACTCTCGTCCAATCTCACGAAGAAGCGCGACGCAACCCCCATGCGCGTACGCATGGAAGATGTGGCTATGGTGGTCGCCAGGATCGCGAACGTGCCGCTTGAGACGATCCTCGCGACCGAACGCGAACGCATGGCGGACATTGAGACCAGACTCGCGGCTCACATTGTTGGTCAGGATGCCGCGGTCAGACTTGTCGCAGACGCAGTCCGTAAGGCACGACTTGGACTGAACGACGAGCGACGGCCAAAAGTGACCATGCTGTTTGCCGGACCGTCCGGCACCGGGAAAACGGAGATGGCGCGGACGCTCGCGCGCGAGCTTTTTGGACGCGATGACGCGCTCCTGAAGCTCGACATGAGTGAGTTCGGCGAGGGCCACTCGGCCTCCAAGCTCCTGGGCTCCCCTGCCGGGTACGTGGGATACCGCGAGAGCAACCGCTTCACGGACCAGATCCGGAAACGCCCGCACTCCGTGGTCTGTTTCGATGAGATAGAGAAAGCGCATCCGGAAGTCCAGCACATCCTGCTCCAGCTCCTCGAGGACGGCCGGGTGACGGACGCGACCGGCCGGCACGTGAGCTTCCGCCAGGCGTACATCATTCTCACGTCAAACGTCGGCGCTGATGCGGTCTCGAAAAAGTCCCTCGGGTTTGATGGAGATGACCTGTCTCGAGGAGACGCTTTTGAACGCTTCGTGAAAAGCGAGATCGAAGACCGGTTCCGGACCGAACTCCTAAACCGTCTGGACCACATCGTGGTCTTCAAGCCGCTGAAAGAAGAACACATGCGCGAGATCGTGAAACGCGAACTCCAAGCGGCGCTGAAACGCGTGGAAGACGCACAGCGCGTGGCGTGCTCGGCCGGCGACGACGTGGTGACCTGGCTTCTGACGCGACCTCTGCCGGAAAAAGAAGGTGCCCGCGCCGCGCGCCGTCTCGTTGACCGTGAAGTGACGGACTTCGTGGGGCGGCTGCTTTCGACCAAACCCGGGAAGAAAAAGATCATTTTAAAAGCGACGAAGAAAGGCCTCGTCGCCGTATAATTTTTTTACACGTCATTCCGACCGAGGCGCGTTCGACGCGCCGAGCGGAGGAACCGCTTTCGAAAAGATAACGCTCGATAACGAAAGGGGTTCCTCCGCTACGTTCGGCCGTCGGACGGCCTCACTGCGGTCGGAATGACACGGAGAGAAAGGCCTTCACTCGGGATGACACCTAAAGCGCGTGCTAAACTGCCCGCATGGCGAATGGAGCCGGACCGAAGCCTCGACCGCTGCCCCCAAGTCTCACGACGGCGGCGGCTTTTGGAGCCGGACAAGGCCGTGACCGTCAGGCTGAACGTGCGGCGACCCCTCCCGAGGGCCCTGTTCTCCTCGAGCTCCCCACACGCTCGTACACCCAGCCGGAGGAGACGGAGGAGATGCATGAACGGGCACGACAGCAACAGATGATGCGGACCATGGAAGCCTTCACGCACCCGGAGGGGGTGGAGGAAGCGCCCCAGGAAGAAGCGCCAGAGGAAGCGCCGGAAGCCGAACGAGTCCGTCCGCCTGCCCCGGGACCGGAAGAGGCCGCGCAGTTCGCGGCACAGCAACAGCAAGCGCGACAGGTACAGGCGCAAGAACTCGCGGTCCAGGGGCAGCAGTCGGTCCAGCAAAAAATCCGCAAGGCGGAACAGTACCTGAAGCAACTCTGGCGCGTGGTGGGCGGCGTGCAGGGCATAGCGTCCATCAAAATCGTGCCGCTCATCACGCTCGTCCTCCAATCGAACCTCCAGACGATCAATCACATCTTCCACGTCCGTTTCATCCCCGAAGCGGGACTCCCGGAAGACGTGCGGACGGGGTGCTTGAACGGCATCCTCTGCTGCCTTCTCTTCGCGTCCTGCCTGTCCTTCATCGCTCCCTTTGCCCTTGTCGCCGCGGCGTTCACCCCGGGGAACCTTTGGGAAACCTTTACGTCGGCGTTCAACTACCTGTTGAAAGGTCTCTTCTAGGGAGACCACACAACGATTTCGGTGTATCATTGGGCCATATGTCCGAACGCCTGAAGCGGATCCTGTTCGTGGTTTTTTTCATACTCTTCACGATCGTGGTCGCGATCGTCATTTACATCCTGTTCTTCAAGCCGAAAGTCGCTCCTCCCGGTCCTGTTGAAGTCCCGGTTGTTACGCCTGGCGAGCTCCCCGGAGCCGGCCCTGCCGTCCCGGGCGTCCCGACCGTGCCGGGCGTCCCGGGCGTCCTCCCGCCTGCTGCGGGCGTCCCGGGCGCGCCTGCCGTCGCGCTCCCCCCTCCACAGACCGTTCTGCTACGAGACGGCGTCACACAAGGGGTAAGCCCGAGCGCGGACAAGACGGGCGCGCGCTTCTACAACCCGGATGACGGGAAATTCTACCGCGTGAAGCCGGACGGATCGACGACGGCGCTCTCGGACGCGTCCTTCCCGAACCTGGACAGAGTGGACTGGGGCAAGAGTTCGGACCAGGCCATCATGACGTTCCCCGACGGATCAAACATCCACTACGACTTCCGCACGCAGACGCAGACCACGCTCCCGAAGCATTGGGAAGACTTTAACTTCGCGCCGGATGACGCGCAGGTGGTGGCGAAGAGCAATGCGCTCACCCCCGCCTCGCGCTACCTCATCGTGTCTAACCCGAACGGCGGCAATTCCCAGGCCATCGAACTCCTGGGCAACAACGCGGACAAGACATTTCCGAACTGGACGCCGAACAATCAAATCATCGCCTACGCCACGGTCGGCGAACCGAAAGGGTTTGACCGCCAGGAGATCCTCCTGGTCGGCAAGAACCATGAGAACTTCCGCGGCCTCCAGGTGGAGGGACGCGGGTTCACGCCCCTCTGGTCGCCCTCTGGGAAAAAACTCCTCTATAGCGTGTGGAACGCGGCGTCCGACTATCGCCCGGAACTCTGGATCTCGGGCGGCGATCCGGATTCCATAAACCAGAACCGCACGAAGCTCGACGTCCAGACGTTCGCAAACAAGTGCGTCTGGTCCACGGACGAGACCGTAATCTGCGCCGTCCCCTCGTCGCTTCCCACCGGGGCCGGGCTCCAACCGGATCTGTTCACGAACATCCCCGACTCTTTCATGCAGATCGACCTCTCGACCGGCGCGAAAACGAACCTCGGAACGCCCGCGGGGGATTTGAGCGTTCGGAATCCGGTCCTGACGGAAGATCAGGCACACGTGATATTCACGGATGCGCTCACGGGCAAGCTCTACGACTTCAACCTTCCGTAATCCATGAACCGCCAGCGCCTCGCGCTCCTCATCGTCCTCACCCTCACCTTCGTGGGAGTGTCGTTCGTCTACTTTACGGACGTGTGGAACGACGCGACCACGCGATTCCGAACCGGACTCCCAATACCAAAATCCATCCTCCCGAAAGAACTCTTGAACCCCGAAGACGTGGTCTCCAAAGGGCCGCCGCGCCCGCCAGTGATCCGACCGACCGATCCGCTCCTCTCGGGCAATGCGTCCTCTGCCGTTACCATCATCGTGTACGGGGACTTCCAGTGCGAGTACTGCCGCGACCAGGCCCAGGCCATCGAAGAGGCGCTCCGATTGACGGGGAGCGGGAGCGACGTCCGCGTGGTGTGGCGCGATTACCCGCTCACAAACCAGCACCCGCGGTCGCTCGCCGCAGCCTCGGTCGCCGCATGCGCCGCCGTACAGGGCAAATTCCGCGAAATGCACAATGCGCTCTTCTTCCGGTCAACGGACCTGTCCGA
>MGEH01000014.1:0-4497 GCA_001791275.1 Candidatus Uhrbacteria bacterium RIFCSPHIGHO2_12_FULL_60_25
GCGCGAGCGGAAACGCTGGCGCGGCCGGCAGCGGCGACACGGGCGGTGCGGACGGCGGCGACGTGGAGAAGTGCATCCCCGGGCTCGTGAACGACTGTCACTGCGCGGACGGCGCGGACGGCGTTCAGTCCTGCAAAGGCGACGGCACGTTCGAAGCGTGCAAGTGCGAAGGCGGCGGGTCGGGCGGAACGTCCGGCACCGGCGGCTCCGCAGGCTCGAGCGGCGGGTCCGGAGGTCTTCCCGGCTGCACTGCCGGCGAGGTCAAGGACTGCCGCTGCGTCGATCTCTCGGACGGCACCCAGACCTGTTCTTCGGACGGCAAGTCCTACGGACTCTGCGTGTGTCCGAACCCCGGGAACGGGGAACCGGGAACCGGGACCGGCGGCTCGGGTGGTGCACCCAGTGACGGCACGGTCGACGTGACCTTCTCGTTCACGCCTCCGACGAACGCTCCCGTCATCAAGGGCGCCGTCCTCTGGGGCATCCCGAACGACGCGGGCACGTGGGGACAGTGGGCGTCGCTCTGCGACTCCAACAGCCCCACTCCGTCGGAGGTGCTCCTGAAGAGCGGCTCGACGTACAGCTGCACGCGCTCGTTTCCGACCGGCATCACGCTCGACCTGAACGTCGAGGTGAACGCCGAGGCCGGGACCTCGTTCCCGTCCAACCTGGGAGAGCAGTACGCCTGTTACGGCGTCGGCACGAACTGCGACAGCGAGAGCTGCTTCGCGGCGTACGGCACCGTGAAGGTCAACGGGACGAAGCTCACGGTCCCGGAAGACGCGGTTGGCAACTACGGCCAGCACGGCTGTAACTTCCGCATCGACGTGGAGTGAGCGCTCGAGCGTCTGCGGTCGGGGAGGACACTTCCTCCCCGCCGCGGCGCTCCAACCATTTAGTCTTTCGAAAGGAAGGACCAAGATGAAGAACGCTATCGTTCTCACGCTCGCCTTCGTCGTGGGCGGCTGCGATCGCGACTCGAGTCCTGTGAAGGACATCCCTGCGGGCGCGCCTCCCGCTTCCGAGGTCGCCGAGTCCAATCCCCGGAACGCCGCGCTCATCGAGTGCGGGTATCCGGACCAGGACTGTTCGTCTGTCAACCTCAATCTCCTGAAGGAGAAGGGGAAGCTCCGCGGCAAGTCCGAGGCCAACGCAGAGAGCGGCAAGAAGGGCCTCGACTGCACCGGCGGCAAGGCGAAGCCGAACGGCGACGGTACTCTGAACCTGTGCGACTGCGCCTGCGTTCCGGAGAGCCAGATCGCCAAGAAGTAACCTCGACGCGACGATCTGTCGCGTCACTACGAACCCTCGGTCACTCGACCGGGGGTTTGTCTTTTTATGCTCAATGGAGCGTCAGACTTGACGTATAGGGCCATTTCGTGTTACAGCCAAGCGTTCATGACAGCCCATTTCATGGGCAGGAATGAGCAATCGTCCCTTTTGTAAGGAGGTCACGTGACCCATCGAATCCGTACCATCAACAAGATCAAGAAGGCGGCCCTCATGGCCCTCACGATCACCGGATTCGCGGTGATCACCTCGTCCGAAGCTTCAGCCCAGGAGAACGTCTTCACGGACGACGACCTGGTGAAGTGCCTCGACACCTGTTCGGCGAGGACGAAGACGGTCAAGTGCGTGTCATTCGACGACTTCGAGCAGTGCCTGGCATCCGTGCCGGAATGCACGGGGGTCTCGGCGTCGAGCAAGGACGCGCTCGACCGGTTCTGCCGCGCATGCGGCACGCGTCCGCGCCACTGCGGAGGCGGGGCCGTCGCACGGCCTACTGCCGTCGCACGGCCCACGGCTGCCGAACAGCCTACGGTCGCGACGTCCGATGCCGAGACGCCGGCAGAGCCTCCCAAGCCGGAGACCCCGGCGCCAACTTCCAAGCGGGTGGCCCCCACGCCCATCGCAGAACCTCCGCCGGACACGTCCGATGCCGGGCTCTGCCTTGCAAGGGGCGGCGTGTACTACCGCGACGAGGTCGACGACCCGAACGTGGAAGGCGGGATGAAGAAGGTCGACCACTGCATCACGCTCCGTGATGCGATCGATCGCATCATCCTGCTCGAGCGCTGGAAGCGCATGCAGCGCGCGGGCACGGCGGACGCACTTGGCGCAGACGAGCTGCAACGACTGAACAAGGTCGAAGACACGCTCGAAACCATGTGCCCGAAGATCGAGGACGACCAGAAGGTCTCGCTCGCGCAGCGCTGTCTCGCACTTCTCGTGCGACTCCAGGCCGTGGAGGACGAGGTCAAGGACGTGAAGGCCGAGGTCAAGGACGTGAAGGTCGTGGCCACGGATGCGAAGAAGGACGCGAAGCGGGCCAATGATCGACTGGACAAGATCAAGGTTCCGGAACCGACGTCCAAAACGCCGCAATCGCCGCTCGAGTTCACGGTGACCGCGAAGGACACCGATCCGTACCCGCACCTTCGACTCTCCGCGATCCTCACCGGACACTTCATGAAGAGTCCGGTGACCGACGACCCGCTCTGGGGTCCGGGCGTGGAAGCCAGCTGGCTTCCGAAACTCACGAAGGACCTCCGTCTCGATTTCGTCGCAGGCGTCGGCGCATCTGCCGAAGACGTGCAGGGCGATCGTCGTCCGTTCGTGTACGGCGGGCTCGGACTTGCCGGGTTCCCCGGACACGGCGATTTCCTCCTGGAAGGTCTCGGCTACGCCGAGCACTGGTACGACACGGACGAGCGGTCGCTCGTGAACTTCTACGGCGTGGGCGGTGGCCTCACCTGGATGCACGGCGCGTCCAAGCGCAAGGGCTCGTCCATCGTTCCCGCGATCGGCATCCGGATCATCGCCGGCAGCACGCGGGTGTTCGATCCTGCGACCGGCAGCATCCAGTCCACCGTGGACGCGGTCGGTGTGCTGCACGTTGGCATCGCGTTCTAGTCGGTTGTAGGGTGGGAGAAGCTACTCCCACCCTACACCCAACCTTTCGAAAGATTACGTGTTCGCCCAATCGCCGATTGGACACGCACGTGGACCTTCGAAACCACGATTACGACAACCTTTTGAACGTACGCCCCTCCGTGGGCCTACGTTGCATACCAACGCTCACGGAGACAGGAGATCGAGATGCGAAACATGTGGAAGATCATCGCTTTTGCGTTCGCTGCAACGGTCGCGTTGACCGCATGCATGAGCCCTCTGGGCAACGGCGAGGCCGGTAGTCCCTCGACCGGTGGTGGCAGTTCCGGGTCCGACGCGGGTTCCGGCGGGTCGTCCGCAGGGTCCTCTGGCGCGTCCGGCTCGAGCGGCGCCCCGTCAGGCGGGGGGAGCGCGGGCGTGGGCGGCGGCATCTGCGGGGAAGGCTTCCACAGCTGTACCCCCAACAGCCAGCGCGACTGCCACTGTCTCAACCTCGAACACGGCTTCCAGACGTGCGCCGAAAACGGCTGCTCGTACGGCCTCTGCATCTGCGAGGCTGAGGGCGGCGCCGGCGGCGAAGGCGGCACCCCGTCGGACGGGGGCACGGGCGGCAGCGCAGGCCAAGGCGGCGCCTCGGGAGCCAGCGGCACGGACGGCGGGTCGAATCCTCCGGACGACGTGGACGGCGATGGCATCCCGAACGTCGATGACAACTGTTCGATTCTGTTCAATCCGAACCAGGAAGACCTGGACGGCGACGGACTCGGCGACCGCTGTGACGGCGATCGCGATGGCGACGGCGTGCTGAACGCCGACGACAACTGCATCGACGTGCCCAACCCGTTGCAGACGGACACGGACGGCGACGGACGCGGCGACGCGTGCGATCCGGCCCAGGACGCCGACAACGACGGCGAGGACAACACCACGGACTGCAACGACCAGGACCCCACGGTCTACACCGGTGCACCGGAAATCTGCGACGGGCAGGACAACGACTGCGACACCGTGGCGGACGAAGGGTGCGGAAGCACGAACGGGTACGTGACCGTCACGTATACCTACGCCGTCGAAGGCGGCGTTCTGAAGGACATGGTGTCCATCTGGCACGCGGCGCAGGACGCGACGGGCGCAGACCTGCCGCGACTCCCGCCCTACGGGCCCTGGAACACCACGTACTTCGGCGCGTACTTCGCCTACGGCGTGGCCTGGGACGGCGGAAACACGAGCTGCGACTTCTCGCACAAGTCCAGCGTGAGCTGCACGGTCCACGTTCCCCGGGACGCCACGGTCCGTGCGAACGTCCACTTCGGGGACATGAACATCCCGTCCTCGTTCGGATGGGCGTGCGCCACCTCGAGCGGCGGAACGAACGGCACGTTCACGGTCACCGTGGACGGCACGCCGAAGACCCCCACGTGGGAGGTCTACCCGATTCCGGGAAGCACGAGCGGTTGTCGCTTCGTGTATCAGGCCAGTTAGGCCTGGGCGACGCTCGCGTCGCCCCTACACAGACCCTGCGTCCAAACTGGATGCGGGGTCTGTTCTTTTAAACACAGCGTTACGTCCGAATCGGGTATGGGCGACGCGGTGCGTCGCCCCGGT
>MGEH01000014.1:4513-12067 GCA_001791275.1 Candidatus Uhrbacteria bacterium RIFCSPHIGHO2_12_FULL_60_25
GACGGACATTGGCGCGGTACTGGTATCGAGGTCGGTTCTATTTTTGTGTGCTAAACTGTCCCTATGTTCAAAGGAGTGATCGGCCATGAGGCGGTGAAACGCATTTTGTCATTGGCGGTCGAACGTCCGCACGGGGCGTATCTCATCGTGGGGCAAGACGGTCTCGGAGCACACCTGCTCGCAGAGCGGTTCGTGCGCGCGTTGGTCGGTCTGAATGAGACAGCGTCTCTATCAGCGTACCCGGATGTTGCCGTCCTTGCGCGTGAAGCATCCACGGACGAGAAGGCGGCTAAGACCGTGATCTCGGTCGAAGCGGTCCGGGAGCTCCGCGAGCGCATGTCGCGGCGCCCGGTGATCGCGTCGCGCGTGGTCGCCTACGTGCCGGAGGCGGACCGCTTGAACGAGGCGGGAGTGAACGCTCTTTTAAAGAGCATGGAAGAACCCGCGGCCGGCGCGGTGTTCGTTCTCGTGGCCCACGACGAGTCGCGGCTGCCCGCGACACTTAAGAGTCGGACCGCGCGTCTCGCGCTCTCCCGCGTCGCGTCAAAGGAGATCGATGCGTGGCTTAAATCTCGCGGGGTCACGGATGCAGAGCGTCGTATGGCCGTCGACATGGCCGAAGGAAGACCCGGGGTTGCGTTGCGTTGGGTTGAAGACCCGGACGTTCGTTCGTCGTACCAGGAAGCCGCGCATCTCGTCGAACGTCTGCTCACGTCACGAACGGCAGGGGATGCGTTTGCCGCGATCGACGTCGTCGCGCGACGATGTGACGCATCAGATGATCCGCAGGGTTCGTGGCAGGAAGCCGTCGCACGGCTTGCATCCTCGCTCCGGCTCGCGTTCACGCACGACGCATCTCGCGCGTTGCATCTCGGCCATGTCCTCGCGAGCGCACACCGCCGCCTCGGCGGTCCGATTTCGCCGCGCATCTGGCTCGAACTGGGTCTTGTCCGATACGCAGCCGGCATGCCGCCGGTTTTTCCTTCACATATCCCGTCACTATCTCTTTCATCTCTATGAGACATACGATACGTGTCTGTTCGGTCGCTGCCGGCCTCATGCTGCTGGGCCAAGGCTGCCTTGGCGGGTCGTCACAGCCAGCCAAAGGTCCGGACGGCGGCGTCTTCAAGAGTGTAGACCGTGGGACGGCCTGGACGCAGAAGAAGGTGCTTATCGAAGGCGCGAAAGGCGTCTCGATCGGAGATGCGGTGGTCACCACGCTCGCGTTCGACCCTCAAGATCGCCTGTCACTCTACGCAGGCACGGAGGACCGCGGCCTCCTCACGAGTCTCGACGGCGGCGACTCGTGGCAGACGGCCAAGGGGCTTCCGAAGTCGCGCGTCGAGAGCGTCGCGGTCGACCCGAAGGACAAGTGCACGGTGTACGTGACCGTCGCGAACCAGATCTACAAGACCGTGAACTGCGGGCGCGACTGGAGCCGCGCGTGGTTCGATCCGAAGACGGACAAAGTGTTCACGCGCGTGCTCGTGGACTGGTTCAATCCGACGATCATCTACGTCGGTTCGTCCGACGGAGACATTTTCAAGAGCACGGACGCGGCGCAGAACTTCCTCGTGGCAAAGCGCGCCGAGGCGTCCGTCACGTCTATCGCCATGGACCCGCGAGATTCGCGCGCGGTCTGGGTCGGCACGAAGGGCGACGGCATCTGGAAGACCATGGACGGCGGCCAGACCTGGCTTCCGGTCAAAAAACAACTCGCGGACTTTGACAACGCGCGTCGGCCGTCACAAATCGTCATCGATACGCAAGACGCGAACATGGTCTATGAAGTCTCGAAGTACGGCATCCTGACAACGAAGGACGGCGGCGAGACGTGGACGCCCATGCAGCTCACGAGCCCGCCGAACACGGTCGAGATCCGGAGCTTGTCCGTGAACCCGCGGAACAACCAGGAGATCCAGTACGTCACGCAGAACGCGCTCGTGTTCTCGTCCGACGGGGGTACCACATGGAACTCGAAGAAACTGCCCAGCGCGCGCATCGCGAACGTGCTCCTCACGGATCCGCAGGACGGGAAGATTCTCTATCTCGGAATGGGAGTCGCACCGAAACAGAACTAGTTGAATAGTCGATAGTCAAATAGTAAGTGACATGAGCTATCGACTATTAGACTATCGACTCTTTTTGACCGATGGGTCAGATTTGTGTAAAACTGCGTACATTGCGAACGTATGTCCAATCCCGTCGAAACGCATAAAAGTGAGCTTGCCTCCGTGCTGGAATTTTTTGAACAAGAATTGAAATCCATGCGGTCCGGACGCGCGTCCGCGGGCTTGGTCGAGACCATCCAGGTCCAGGCGTACGGGAGCGCCATGGAATTGAAGGGCGTGGCGTCCGTGTCCGTTCCTGATCCGAAGACGATCCAGATCGAACCCTGGGACAAAAACCTGGTCAAAGACGTCGAGAAGGCGATCATCGCCGCGGACCTCGGCATGCAGCCCAACACGGCCGGTTCCGTCATCCGTCTCGTGTTGCCAGCCATGACCGAGGAGAACCGCAAGCGCTTGGTCAAGCAAGTCAACGAGAAGACGGAACAAGCGCGTATCAGCCTGCGCAACATCCGGGAGAAGATTCGTGAAGAAGTCCATGCGCTTGAGAAAGATAAGAAGATGGGGGAGGACGAGAAGTTCCGTCTCCAGGAACAGCTCGACAAGCAGGTCGTGGACTGGAACTCAAAAATCGAAGCGGCGTCGAAGAAGAAGGAGGAAGAAATCATGACGATTTGACGCGCATGCCCATTTCACCGGAACAAAAAATGGACCTTCTCGTCTCGCTCTGCAAGCGGCGGGGGTTCGTGTACCCCGGGTCCGAGATCTACGGCGGATTTGCGAACTCCTGGGACTACGGGCCGTACGGCGCGGAATTGCGCCGCAACATCCGGAACGCGTGGTGGCAGAGATTCGTCCTTGGCCGCGATGACGTGGTCGGCATCGAGACGCCCATCCTCATGAACCCGAAGGCGTGGGAGGCGTCCGGGCACCTCCAGAATTTCAATGATCCGCTCGTTGATTGCAAAAAGTGCAAGCACCGGTTCCGCGCGGACCATCTGCTCGAAGCGAAACAGGCAGAGCCGGGGTATGACAAAGAGAAACCGGTGGATCTGAAGAACGTCCGCTGCCCGCTCTGCGGAGGCGAGCTCACGGGGGTCCGCCAGTTCAACATGATGATGAAGACGTTCGTGGGCGTCATGGAAGACCCCACGTCCGTGGCGTACTTCCGTCCGGAGACGGCCGGTGGGATGTTCGTGGCGTGGAAGAACGTGCGCGACTCGTCCCGGAAGAAGCTTCCATTCGGCATTGCGCAGACGGGCAAAGCGTTCCGGAACGAGATCACGCCCGGCAATTTCATTTTCCGCACTCGCGAGTTCGAGCAGATGGAGATCGAGTACTTCGTGAAGGCCGAGGACGCGTCCCGGGCCTTCGACATGTGGCTCGCGGAGCAGAAATCATGGGTCCACGACGTCCTGAAGCTCGATCCGTCCCACGTCGTCTATCACGAGATTCCGGATGCGGAGCGTGCGTTTTACTCCGCCCGGTCGGTCGACACCGAGTACCGCTTCCCGTTCGGGTTGAAAGAGCTCTACGGCATCGCGAACCGCACGGACTACGACCTCGCGCGTCATCAGGACGCGTCCAAAGAGGATTTGCGATACCTGGACCCGGAGACGGGAGAAAAAGTCCTTCCGTACGTGATCGAGCCCACGTGGGGCGTGGACCGTTCCGTGCTCGCCGTCCTGTCCGAACACCTTGATATTGATGAGGCCGACACGTCGGACGGGGACAAGGAACCGCGCATGGTCCTCCGCCTTCCGCCGCGCCTCGCACCAGTGAAAGCCGCGATTTTGCCGCTCCAGAAGAAAGACGATCTCGTCAGGGTCGCCCGCGACCTTATCGCGTCGTTCCGCGGCGCGGGTGTCTCCGTGGAATACGACGAGTCCGCCTCTATCGGTAAACGGTACCGTCGTCAAGACGAAATTGGTACGCCGTGGTGCTTCACAGTTGACTTCGAGTCTCTGAACGACAAGAAGGTCACGGTCCGCGACCGCGACAGCATGGGGCAGGAACGCGTGGCAATCGGCGACGTGACGGGGTGGGTGCAGAACAAACTATGAAACCGATCCTGAAGAAACTCGGGAACGGCATTCCCGTCATTCTCGTTCCCCAGAAGGGGGCCGAGTCCATGACGCTCTTCGCGTTTTGTCGCGTGGGCTCGCGCTATGAGTCCAAAGACACGAACGGCGCCTCGCATTTCATCGAGCACCTCATGTTCAAGGGCACGAAGCGGCGTCCGGACACGCAGACGATTTCGAAGACGTTGGATCAGTACGGCGCCGAGTACAACGCCATGACGTCCAAAGACTTTACGGGGTACTACGTCAAAATGGACGCCGCGCAGACGCCGCTCGCCGTGGACCTGCTCCACGACATGATGTTCAAGAGTCTCTATGACCCCAAGGAGATCGAACGGGAACGCGGCGTCATCGTCGAAGAGATCAACATGTACGAGGACAATCCGCGCATGCACCTGGAAGACCTCCTCGAGTCGGCGCTATTCCCCAACTCGACGCTCGGCTGGAACATCGCGGGTCCTCGGGATGTCATCCGAACCGTGCCGCGCGAGAAACTGATCGCGTATCGAGACGCGTACTACGTTCCGTCGCGTCTCACCATCGCGATCGCCGGAAAAATTCAACCCGGCGTGTTTCGTCTTCTTGAAAAGACATTCGGGTCCGTGAAAGAGCCGTCGCTCCCGCGCGACCGCTCGTTCAAGGTCTTCGATCTTCCGAAACGCCTCACGAAGCCGCTCGCGCTCCAGAACAAGCAGACCGAACAGGTACAGATCGGCATGGCGTTCCACGGTCTGCCCCTCGGTCACAAGGACCTGCCTGCCGCGAGCCTCCTCGCGAATATCCTGGGCGGCACCATGTCGTCCCGCCTCTTCATACAGGTCCGCGAACGTCGCGGGCTCTGTTACTCCATCCACGCCTCGCACCAGGCGCTGGAAGACACGGGGATCTTCGCCATCATGGCCGGACTCGACAAGAAACGCGTGAGGGAAGCCCTCACGACCATCAAAGCGGAATTGAAGAAGGTCGTCTCCTCCGGCGTCACGGCCGACGAACTCCGCCGCGCGAAAGACCACGTGCGCGGGAAACTCACGCTCGCGTTCGAAGATTCGTCGTTCCAGGCCGATTGGTACGGGAAACAGTGGATGTTCCGGAAGGAGCTTGAGACGCCTGACGACCGCATGAGGAGACTGGAGCGCGCCACGGTCGCCGACGTGAAGCGCGTGGCGCGCGCGATATTGCGTCCCGCGGCGATGGCGAGCGCCGTGATCGGACCCTTCGCGTCAAAGAAAACGCTTGCCAAGATGTTCGTTTGGCGGTAAAAGGACGGCACTCGCGCTATGCGCAAATTGATCATCGCCAATTGGAAAATGCATTATGGTCCCGTGAAAGCGGGCGGGTGGGTCCGCGCGTTCCGCCGCGAACGCCTGCCGAAAGACCTGGACGTCTCGATCGCCGTGCCGGACGTGTCGCTCGCGGCCGCGCGCGCGAGTCTCGGCCGCGCCACAATTCCAGCGCTCGCGGCGCAGGACGCGTTCTGGGAAGCCGAAGGCGCCTTTACCGGAGAAACGTCGCCCACGATGCTGAACGAGTTCGGCGTCGTCATGTGTCTCGTCGGTCACAGCGAACGCAGGAAGTATCTCGGAGAAACGGACGAGATGGTTGCGAAGAAAGCAGTCGCGCTTCAGCGGGCCGGTATTTCACCCGTGATCTGTGTGGGCGAAACGGACGCGGACAAGAAGAGGGGCGCGACCATGAAGGTTATCCGCGTACAGGTCTCGTCCGCGATTTCAAACCTGAAACCAGACGGTCATGCGCAACCCCTCTTCGCCTACGAGCCCGTGTGGGCCATTGGGTCGGGAAAGCCATGCCGCCCGGACGACGCGCGGGACGTCCACACGGCCATGAGAGAGATTTTCGCAAAGAAGTGGGGTCCGAAGTGGACGCACGAGATTCGCATTTTATACGGCGGGTCCGTTGATGCACGGAACATCGCGGAGTACGTCTCGACGACGGGGATTGACGGAGCGCTCGTGGGCGGCGCGTCGTTAGACCCTCGAGGCTTCGGGCTTCTCTGTCGCGCCGCGTTGCCGGCGTGAAGGTTTCACCAGACGCGCATGTTATTTTGGGTCTTCTTGATTCTCGGTTTGAGTGCCGCCGCGTTGATTGCGGCGGTGGTGTTCAAGCACTGGAAGGAGATCCGGCTCCTTGATCCGGACACGATTCGGGCCGAACAGGAACGGAAGACGCGGACGCACATCGTCGCCCAGCGGTTCCAGCGGCGTCTCGAGGGCTTCATGACGCCCGTGAAGCGCGTCGGTCGCGGGATGCTCGACCGGATCATGCAGTCGTACCGTCAGGTGGAAGAGCGTTTGTCCCAGGCATCATCCTCCGGGAACCGGTCGCTCGATGAACCGTCGGAGCGCACGCGTCTGCTCCTCGGAGACGCGCAGGTTCTCGCCCGCGACGGGAAATTCGCCGAGGCGGAACGCGCCTATCTTGAGATTTTGAAGCTCGACGGACGACAGATCGACGCGTACCGGGGTCTCGCCACGTTGTATCTGACACAGCGACAGTACGCGCAGGCGAAGGAATTGTACCGTTTCCTGGAACGCATCCACGGCGCAGACGACGCGTGTTACGCCGGTCTCGCGGAGATCGCCGAGGCGACGGGGGACGTGACGGCCGCCGAAACCATGCGCAAGCGCGCCGTCGACATGGCACCGAAGAACGCGGTCCGTCACGCCGAACTCGCGGGATACTATCTCGCGCACGGATCGCCTGAATTCGCGCGCGCGTCCGCCCGTCGCGCCGTTGACCTCGACCCCGACCAGCCCCGCCACCTTGAAATCTGTCTCGAATCTGCTATACTCGTCGCCGATCGAAAAGAGGCGGAACGGTGCTATGATCGGCTGCGCCTGCTCTCGGGCGATCCGTCGCGACTCCGGTCGTACCGCGAAAAAATAGACGCGCTTTCCATCACATAGCGTGCCGTTGTAGCTCAGCTGGTAGAGCGCGTCCATGGTAAGGACGAGGTCACCGGTTCAATCCCGGTCAACGGCTCCATTGGGTGGGTACCGAAGTGGTCAAACGGGGCAGACTGTAAATCTGCTGGCCTTGTGCCTTCGAAGGTTCGAACCCTTCCCCACCCACCACGCAAAGACACCCTTTCAAGGGTGTTTTTGTTTGGGGATCCGGGGTTGACGATTTCGGTCTTTTCACCT
The DNA here is from genome assembly GCA_001791275.1 of Candidatus Uhrbacteria bacterium RIFCSPHIGHO2_12_FULL_60_25. Lineage (GTDB taxonomy): Bacteria > Patescibacteriota > Patescibacteriia > 2-12-FULL-60-25 > 2-12-FULL-60-25 > 2-12-FULL-60-25. Next base: position 11,825 of record MGEH01000014.1, read on the forward strand.
AGACTCTCCCTACTTTCTCATTCGCCTGTGGCCCGGCGCCGGGATAGCTCAGCGGTAGAGCAGCTGTTTTGTAAACAGCAGGTCGCAGGTTCAAATCCTGTTCCCGGCTCCAGGCGACCGGCAGGTAATGACTAACCATCTCCCTATGTCACAAGACAACCTCATCAAGTTCGAGTGCACGCAGTGCCGGAATTTGAATTACCATTCTACAAAGAATAAGAAGACGCTGAAGAACCGTCTGGA
>MGEH01000015.1 GCA_001791275.1 Candidatus Uhrbacteria bacterium RIFCSPHIGHO2_12_FULL_60_25
GTATCTGAAGTGACGTGATGGTACTCTAGCATTCACTATTTTGCAAGGGTTGTAGCAGAGTGCTTGAGTGCTTGAGTGCGCGCACGCATGCACTCAAGCACTCAAGCACTCTTCTCCCATGCTCCTCTCTCTCCTCTTCTCCCAGCCCCTCCTCTTTGCGGCGCTCATCCTCGGGATCATCGTGGCGCTTTCCGTCCACGAGTTTTCGCACGCCCTCATGGCGAACTGGCTCGGCGACCGGACGGCCGAACGCATGGGGCGGCTGACCCTGAATCCTTTGGCACATCTCGATCCCGTCGGTTTCCTCATGCTCCTCATCGCTGGGTTTGGGTATGCGCGTCCCGTCCCATACAACCCCGCCTCTCTCAAGAACCCGCGTGTCGGATCCGTCCTGGTCGGTATGGCCGGGCCGGCGTCGAACGTGATCATGGCGACCGTGTTCGCGTTCGTGATCAAGGCCGTGTATCCCTCACTCGGGGAAGAAAATCTCCTGGTCCAGTTCCTGTTCTTCGCCGCCATCATCAACGTGAACCTCGCGGTCTTCAACCTGATCCCCATCCCGCCGCTTGATGGTTCGAAAGCGCTGCTCGCCGTCTTCTCTGCTCCGCAGTACGCGCGGTTCCGCTACGCCCTTGAGACACAGGGCCCATTCATCTTGATCATGCTCATTCTCGTCGACTCATTTTCCGGCGTCGGCATCTTCTCGGCGTTGTTCCAGACGCTCGGACACGGATTCTTCCGTCTCTTAGGCATCGAAATATGACCATCCCGTCTTTTCTGTCCGCTCGTTCTTGGCCAGGACTCCGGCCATGGCTCGCATCCGTCGTCGGCTCCGTTGCGGTGTACGAGCTCCTGTCCGTGCTCGCCTGGCAGAATGAACGCCACACGCTTCCGGACTTCACGACCGCGCTCGTGACGGTCCCGGTCAGTTTCATGGTCGCAGTCCTCATCATCGCAGCGCTCTGGTCGTTGCTCGCAGGCGTTCCATTCACCGGAGGTCTCGCGTTCGTCGCAAAACTCCTGCCGCTCGCATGGGCCGTCCCGCTCTTCGATCTCGTCCGTTCGATCGGCCTCGCGTTCCGCGTCGGCGCGCCGGTCGTGGATGGGAACGGGTTCCTCACGAGTCTCGCGACCGGCGGACTCTTGCCGCTCGACACGGGGATCACGGCCGGGATGCGGCTCGGCATGTTCGCCACGGTCGTCACGGCCGCGTTCGTGGTATGGATCGTGACAAAGAACGCGTGGCGGACGGCCGTGACGGGTCTCGTAGCGAGCGCCGTCGTCACGAAGACGGTCTATTTCGGATCCGCGCTTGGGCTTTGGTACCGCATCACGCATGGGATGCCGTGGACTGCAGGGGAGCCGGAGATTTCGCGGTCCGTCTTGCTCGCAATCTCAAACGGCTACTGGTGGAACAACCTGTACGACCGTTTTCCGACGGCCGTGGACGTGCAGGCGGCGATCGGGCTTCGCATGACGACAGCCGGACTCTTCGTCTTCGGTCTCGGCGTTCTGCTCGTCTTGATTTTTATCTGGCAGGTCCCGGCGTGGCGACGCATCCTCGCGCACGTCCACCGATTCTGGAGCATGTTTGATCTCGCGCTCTACGCCGTCGGCGGCGCGGTGCTCTACGCCGTCCTCACGAAAACGGGGTCTGTCGCGGGGATGGGCTGGTTCGCGCTCGGCGTGGCCGCGCTGCTTCTCGCCGCGCTCCGTCTCGCGTCTGCGCTCCAGCGCAGTCTGCACCGTCTGCCGCAGGACGAACGATCCGGCGCCGACCAGCCGGTCGCGCGCGGCGATATGAGCCCTGACGCGGCGGAAGACGTCATCACGATCGCGCTCCTCTACGTCCTCATCGCCGCATGGGTTCTTGGTTGGCCGGTCTTCGCCGCCGTTCTCGTGTACCTTGCCGCGTCACATCTCACGCGCGACCGGTCGTGGGCGTCCTGGCCCTGGTCCGCATCGGTCTTTCGCGCGGTCGGCGCCGCGTCGCTTGCGCTCGGCGGACTGTTTTTCGTCACGCAGACGAACAAGCTCACGGGTCTTGCCATCATCATCTGTTGCGCGGCGGCCGCGCACCGTTTGCTCGTCGAATTCGTTTGGAATCCTTGGTTTTCCCGGCGATAATCGTTCGAGAGGTTGAATCCTTGACGGTACATGGGGTTCGTTGTTATAGTTCCGCCGCATTTACAGGGGATTCGTTATAGAACCGCCCCGGGTCCCCGGGGTTTCTCGTCCACCATCCATGCCAACGATCAACCAACTCATCCGCCGCGGACGCAAGGCTCCTCGCATGAAATCGAAGAGCCCGGCCATGCAGTACACGATGGATACGCTCCATCGCCGCCGTACCGCGCTCTCAAAGGGCGCGAGCTTCAAGCGCGGCGTGTGCGTGAAAGTCAAAACCATGACCCCGAAGAAACCGAACTCGGCGCTCCGGAAAGTCGCGCGCGTGCGTCTTTCAAACGGCGAGGAAGTCACCGCGTACATCCCGGGCGAAGGGCACAACCTCCAGGAACACTCGATCGTGCTCATCCGCGGCGGTAAGGTGAAGGATCTTCCGGGCGTGCGCTACCACATCGTGCGCGGCGTGTACGATACGCAGGGCGTTTCAAACCGCCGTCGCAGCCGATCGCTGTACGGGAATAAGCGTCCCAAGTCTTAAGTATGCGAGGAAAGCAAGCGCCAAAACGGAAGATCAACGCGGATCCCATGTACTCGTCACTGAACGTGGCGAAGCTCATCAATTACGTGATGTACAGCGGGAAGAAGTCCACGGCGCAGAAGATCGTGTACGGCGCGTTCGAGATCATCAAGGAGAAGACGAAGAAGGATCCGTTGGAAGTCTTCGAGACCGCGCTCCGCAACATCAGCCCCACGCTCGAGGTCAAATCCCGTCGCGTCGGCGGCGCGAACTACCAGATCCCGATCCAAGTGCGCGCCGAACGCCGCACGCAGCTCGCGTACCGCTGGCTGTTGGTCGCTGCACGCGGGAAGAAAGGCCAGCCCATGAAAGAAAAACTCGCCTCCGAACTCATCGCCGCGTCCGACAACACGGGTGAAGCCGTGAAAAAGAAAGCCGACGTGCAACGGATGGCAGAAGCGAACCGCGCGTTCGCGCACTTCGCACGTTAACCGGTTATGCCCCGTGAATATCCGTTGGAACTGACGCGCAATTTCGGGATCATCGCTCACATCGACGCCGGGAAGACGACCGTCTCCGAGCGCGTGCTTTTCTATACCGGCCGAAAGCACAAGATTGGGGAGGTTCATGAAGGGGAGGCGACCATGGACTGGATGGCGCAGGAGCAGGAACGCGGCATCACGATCACCGCGGCTGCGACCACGTGTTTCTGGAAAGGCCACCGTCTCAATTTGATTGATACGCCGGGACACATTGACTTCACGATTGAAGTGCAACGGTCTTTGAGAGTCTTGGACGGCGCGGTGACGGTCTTCGATGGCGTCGCGGGAGTCGAACCGCAGTCTGAAACCGTCTGGCGTCAGGCGGACAAGTATGGCGTGCCGCGCATGTGCTTCGTGAACAAGCTGGACCGGACCGGCGCGGATTACTACAAGGACGTCGAGTCGATCCGGACCCGTCTCACGAAGCGCGCGTATCCCATCCAGCTCCCGATCGGTACCGAGTCCAACTTCGTGGGCATCATTGACCTCGTCCGCATGAAAGCGGAGATGTACAAAGACGCGGAAGGCAAAGTCTTCGAAGAGTCCGACGTCCCGGCCGAGATGCTGGAGAAGGCGAAGAAATATCGCATGGAATTGCTCGAAGCGGTCGCCGAGACGGATGAAGCGCTCATGAATAAGTACCTGGCCGGGACGGAGCTCGAGATCGATGAGATCAAGAAAGCGCTCCGCTGGGCTACGATCCGTGGTGAAGTCGTCCCGATCCTCTGTGGGTCTGCGTTGAAGAACAAAGGCGTGCAGTTTTTGCTCGACGCCGTTGTGGATTATCTTCCATCGCCGATGGATATCCCTCCGGTCAAAGGTCACGCCGTGGATGATAAGGAAACCATCATTGAACGAAAGGCATCCGACAGCGAACCGTTCTCCGCGCTCGCCTTCAAAGTCATGAGCGACCCATTCGTCGGAAAGCTCGTGTTCTTCCGCGTGTACGCCGGTCACCTCGCATCCGGTTCATACGTCTTGAACACGACGACCGGTGAACGCGAACGCATCAGCCGCATCGTGCGCATGCACGCGAACGCTCGCGAGGAAGTATCGGACGTGTACGCCGGTGAGATCGCGGCCGCCGTGGGACTCAAGTCTACGTTCACGGGCCACACGCTCTGCGCCGAAGACGGCCCGATCGTCCTCGAATCCATCGTGATCCCGGAACCCGTCATTTCGATCGCGATCGAACCGAAAACGAAAGCCGACCAGGACAAGATGGCGATCGCGCTTCAGAAGCTCGCCGAGGAAGACCCGAGTTTCCGCGTGAAGACGGACGAAGAGACGCTCCAGACCATCATCAGCGGCATGGGCGAGCTCCACCTCGACATCATCGTGGACCGCATGAAGCGCGAATTTAGCGTCGAAGCCAACGTGGGCAAGCCGCAAGTGAGCTACCGCGAGACGATCAAGAACGAGGCCGAGGCCGAAGGCAAGTACATCCGTCAGACCGGCGGCCGCGGCCAGTACGGCCACTGCTACCTGCGCGTGAAGCCGCAGGAGCACGGCAAGGGCTACGAGTTCCACGACGAGATCAAGGGCGGCGTGATCCCGCGCGAGTACATCACGCCGATCAACAAAGGCGTGCAGGAAGCGATGACGCGCGGCGTGATGGCCGGCTATCCGCTCGTTGACATTGACGTGACGCTCTTCGACGGCTCGTACCACGAGGTGGACTCATCGGAAGCGGCGTTCAAGATCGCGGCGTCCATGGCGTTCCAGGAAGCGTGCAAGCGCGCCAAGCTCGTCCTCTTGGAACCGGTCATGAAGATCGAAGTGGTGGTCCCCGAACAATTCATGGGCGACGTGATCGGCGACCTCAACTCCAAGCGCGGCCAGGTGAACGAGATGACCGAGCGCATGGGCATGAAAGTGATTGACGCCTTCGTCCCGCTTGCCGAAATGTTCGGCTACGTCACGAGTCTCCGCTCGATGACGCAGGGCCGCGCCACGTCCACCATGGAATTCGACCACTACGCGGAAGTACCAAACAACGTGGCCACGGCCGTGATCGAAGGACGGACGAAGAAATAACGATCTAAACGTAATAAAAACCGACCCCGTCTGCGAGAAGCAGGCGGGGTTTTCAGTTTACCAGCGGCGTCGGTGTCGCCGTTTGGATGGAAAGAACGGCGGCGCGTCGCGCGGCTTTGGCGGATGCGTAGCCGCGTTCAGCCATTCGTCCGATTGCTGAACGCGCTCAAACCGAACGCTCTTGCCCGGTTCGATCGTCGCCTGTTCTAGGAGAGCGATGAGTCCCGTCATCGCGGGTACGAACTGATCCACGTTGATCTGGGTCAAGATGTATCTGTACGGATCACCGTTCTGGCTGTTGTAACGGCCGTGCAGACGGTAGTACCCGTCTTCTCTCGACGGATTCGCGATGAATCGCTTGACGACATCGAGTGGAACCCACAGGCTCCAGTAGACGTCGCCACGATACCGCAGGACTTTTCGAGTGGCAGGGGAATGCCCGGCTGGCGCGTCGTGGTGGAACACGACCCACAGCTTCTCCTCCGTATCAGGCAGGTTGTACACCGTGACTTCGGTTCTCCAGTTGAGCTCTCCCACGGTTCTTCCTCCAATGTGCTCGCGGCAGGTTAATCGCATGTGACCGTCGGGTCAAGCCAAGGTCTGCTATACTCCCCTCATGCCCTCCGCCTACCACGAAGCCTACGCAAAAAAGACAGACGCCGACATCGCGCATCGCGTGCACGTGAAAGAGTTGCAGTTGCGTCAGCTCTTCATGACGCTGGGGATGCCGCAGTTCTCAAGTCCGACCGTCCGCATCGCGGTCCTCGGATGTGCGGACAAGCGCTACGTAAGTCTCCATGAGAAGATGTTCTCGTCGCTCCTCCAGAAATCCGTCGCGCAGACGACATTCGATATCACCGTCGAACATCTGGCAGGGGAGAAGGGCGTGATCCAGCACGACGCCACGCTGCCATTGCAGGGCGGACCCTTCGAGATCACGTATTCCGACATCCTCATGCGTTTCATCGAACCCGCGAAACAGATCGCGGCGCTGAAAGAGTCTTTCGACGCGCTTGTGCCGGGCGGTCTCGCCATCCACCTCTTCGGCGTGGAGGACTACGACCCGCCTCCGAACTACATTCCGGTCCCGGGCACGTTCCGTGTGGACTTGAATCTGTTACAATTCGAACTCACAAAAATGAAGATTCCATTTATGGAACTTCCTGTCCGGATCGAAACAACTCCGCCAGGATCAGACAAGAAGCTCGTGATCGAAGACATGGAGTTCGTGTTGAGGAAGACAACTTGACTTATTGGAATTTTTGATGTATCTTCCGCAAATCGGTTGTTCAAGAAAGGAGCACTGTTGATGACTGAGCCCAAGTGCGGTTGTGCGCTTTTGCGTGACGAGGAGCGCCTCGTCGACATTCTCGCCCAGCTCCGTCGCGGAGATTTGAGCGGGGACCAGGTCCAGCTCCGCTACGACTTCGCCACGCTGTCGCAAGACCCGGACCTGTTTCCTCACCTGAAGGAACCACTCCGAGGTCGGGCGCTCACGACGCTCGAATGGGTACGCGAGGACATCGCGACCCTCATCATGCACCACCCGGCCTGGGCCTAGGCCCACGTGCCCGCCTCCAGAGTCCGCCACTGTCTCCAGTCGGCGGGCTCTTCGTACTTGCCAACGTCTCATCAGACGTGATGACATATCGCCACTATGTCCATGAAACACGTCCTCGACACCGCAAAGCGTCTCGGCATCCCCATCATCATCATGGATGAGGAAGGAGAAGCGGCGCAGGTGGTGATGCCGTATGAGGATTTTGCCGCCATGGTGGGGCATGCGACTCCGGCACCGCACAAACCGCGTGTCGTGAAAAAGGCCAAAGACGAAGACGAGATCGCCCAGGCGCTCGCGGACATAACCTTCGAACGCGTCACGGACCAGGTGAAAGAGGCCGCTGACCGTCTCGAACGCGACATAGGCGTTCGTCAGACCGATCAGGGGTTTCTCGAAGACCGGTTCTACCTGGAGCCGCTCGACGATGAAAAGACAATTTAGCTCAATGAAGCGATTTTTTAGCGTTAGAAATTAGAAATTCGTCATTAGAAATTCCGTAACACCCTCACCCTTGCGCCCATTTTTAGGCTCTGTTATACTCCCCGTGCTCGAAAATAAGCATATTAATCTTTAAGCGCTCTGCGAGCAGCTTTTTGTCTCTCAAGCGCCCGTCTCTATGGCAGACAAATTTGACCGTTCCAAGCCGCACGTCAACGTCGGCACCATTGGTCACGTGGACCACGGCAAGACCACGCTCACGGCCGCCATCCTGGCCGTCTTGAACGCGCACGGCGGCAAGGCCCAGCAGAAGGGCGTTGACGATCTCGACAAGGCGCCGGAGTCCAAGAGCCGCGGCATCACGATCGCCACGGCGCACGTGGAGTACGAGTCCGACAAGCGCCACTACGCGCACGTGGACTGTCCCGGACACGCGGACTACATCAAGAACATGATCACGGGCGCGGCCCAGATGGACGGCGCGATTTTGGTCGTCTCGGCCACGGACGGTCCCATGCCGCAGACGCGCGAACACATCCTGCTCGCCCGCCAGGTGGGCGTTCCGGCCATCGTGGTCTTTCTGAACAAAGTGGACATGGTGGACGACGCGGAACTCGTGGACCTCGTGGAACAGGAAGTGCGCGATCTTCTCACGAAGTACCAGTTCAACGGCGACAAGGCGGTGATCGTTCGTGGGTCCGCATTGAAAGCACTCCAGAACCCGAAGGATGAAGCGGCAGCCAAGCCCATCATGGAGATCTTGAAGGCGCTCGACGAACAGATCCCGGAACCAGTGCGCGATCTGGACAAGCCGTTCCTCATGCCGGTTGAAGACGTGTTCTCGATTGAAGGCCGCGGGACGGTCGTGACGGGGCGTATCGAGCGCGGCAAGGTCAAGCTGAACGAAGAGATTGAGATCGTCGGCTTGGGCGACACGCGGAAGACGGTCGTGACGGGGGTCGAAATGTTCAACAAGCAGCTGGACGAAGGTCGCGCCGGCGACAACGCCGGGGTTCTCCTTCGCGGCACGAAGAAGGACGAAGTGGAACGCGGCATGGTGCTCGCGAAACCGGGCTCCATCACCCCGCACACGGAGTTCGAAGCCGAGGTCTACGCGCTGACTAAAGAGGAAGGCGGCCGCCACAAGCCGTTCTTCAAGGGATACAAGCCACAGTTCTACATCCGGACCACGGACGTGACGGGCGAAGTGACGCTTCCGGAAGGCACGGAGATGGTCATGCCGGGAGACACGGTGAACCTCAAGGTCATGCTCATCACGCCGGTCGCCATGGAAGAGAAGATGCGTTTCGCCATCCGCGAGGGAGGCAAAACCGTCGGCGCGGGCGTGGTCACGAAAATTATCAAATAAATGGCAACGGCAACGAAAGCGGTCGCAAAAGAAACCGCTCACCGCGTGCGGATCAAGATCCGCGCATACGATCACAAGATCATCGACCAGTCCACCCGCACTATCATTGATACGGCGGAACGGACGGGCGCTTATGTGGTCGGCCCGGTGCCGCTCCCCACGGAGAAGAAGAAGTGGACGGTGAACCGCTCCACGTTCGTCCACAAGAACGCCCGCGAGCAGTTCGAGATGCGGATCCACAAACGGATCGTGGACATCATGGATCCGAACGCGAAGACGATCGATGCCCTGACGAGTCTGAATTTGCCAGCAGGCGTCGATGTCGAAATAAAAATGTAAAAAGTACCCCGTTCCTCACGATCCCAAGGAGAAAGTTGCTTTCCGGCCACGGTCGGAATGAGTGCCGCAAACGAACGGCATGACCGCATAACCTCCCTGCTGTGATTCGGACGGTACGGGTTCATTCCAGACATTGCCTTGTTCGTTGCGAGGCCAGAGGTTTGTCCGCGACAGGTGTCGCAGATGAGCCTCTGGCTTTTCAGTCAGAGACCCCATGAAATTCATTCTCGCCAAAAAGCTCGAGATGTCACAGGTCTTCCGTCCCGATGGGACGGTGGTTCCTGTCACCTTGGTACAGGCGGGACCGTGCGTAGTGACCCAGATAAAGTCGTCCAAAACAGATGGTTACACGGCAGTCCAACTCGGTTTCCTTCCGAGCAAGCGACTCGCGAAACCGCAGTCAGGTCATGTGAAGAATCTGGATGCGATGTCGGTTCTCCGCGAATTCCGAACGGACGAAGCGCCGCAGCTGAAGCGCGGCGACAAGCTGGAAGCGTCCGTGTTCACGCCCGGTGACGTGGTTCAGGTCACTGGCATCTCAAAGGGGAAAGGGTTCCAGGGCGTCGTAAAGCGCCACCACTTCCATGGGCACCCGGCGAGCCACGGCCACAAAGACCAGCTCCGCATGCCGGGATCCATCGGCGCGGGCGGCGTCCAGCGCGTCTTCAAGGGGCTCCGCATGGCCGGTCGCATGGGCGGCGACCAGGTCACCGTCAAAAATCTTGAGATCGTGGAAGTCCGCGACGGAGGCGTCCTTGCGGTGAAGGGCGCGATTCCAGGAGCGCGGAACAGCGTGGTCGAAATCATCGCCGCATAATATGCCGAATGTCCCAGTCTACAATCAGGATGGCAAGGTGACGGGCGAGATGGAACTCTCGGCTGCGCGTTTCGGCGTCAAAGCCCGCCCGTCGGTCGTCCACCTGGCCGTGGTGGCCCAGCAGGCGAACGCGCGCCACGCGAAAGCGCACACGAAGACGCGCGGGGAAGTTTCCGGCGGCGGCAAGAAACCGTGGAAACAGAAAGGCACGGGTCGCGCGCGCGCCGGGTCGTCCCGTTCTCCGATCTGGGTGGGCGGAGGCATCACGTTCGGTCCCCGGTCCAACCGAAACTTTGCGCTCAAGATCAACAAGAAGACAAAGCAGAAGGCGCTCTTCATGGCGTTGTCCGACAAGGTCGCGAACGGCAGCCTCATCGTCCTCGAGGCGTTCGAACCGAAGGCTCCGAAGACGAAAGAGATGGCCGGTCTGATCTCGCGCCTGCCCGTGAAGCGTTCGGCGCTGTACGTGATCGCGAAGTCCAACCCGTCCCTCGTGCGCATGGCGCGCAACCTCCAGAAGGTTCATGTGGTCACGTCGAACAGCCTGAACGTCGTCGACGTCCTCCATGCCGGATCGCTCGTGTTCGAGAAGTCGGCGATCCCCGCATTCGAGAAGGTGTACCAGCACGCATAACCGTATGTCATTCCTCGATCGATTCACGAAGAAGTCCCACGCGCCCAAGGCCCCAAAAGCGGCCGCGGCTTCGGCTGAAGTGAAATCAGAGGAGAAGAAGAGCGTGCCCGTCACGCCGTCGGCCGTGATCCTCCAGGCGTCACACGTGAATGTGATCATGAAGCCGCACGTGAGCGAGAAGGCCGCGTACCTCGCGGATCGCGGCGTGTACGTATTCGACGTGCCGCTCCACGCGAACAAAGTGGAAATTCGGAAGGCCGTTGAAGCACTCTACAAGGTGAACGTCACGAACGTCCGCACGGAGCGCGGCATCGGGAAGATCGTCCGCCGCGGGCGCGTGGCCGGGAAACGCAGCGACTGGAAGAAGGCGCTCGTAGAAGTCCAAAAAGGGCAGTCTATCAACCTCGTCGAGGGCGTCTAATCGTATGCCGATCAAGATCTACCGACCCGTCACAAAAGGCCGCCGCATCTCCTCGGTGCAGGATTTTTCCGATATCACGCGTTTCAAGCCGGAGAAGTCGCTCACGCTCTCGAAGAAGGAGATGGCCGGGCGTTCGGGCGGCAAGATCACCGTGCGCCATCGCGGTGCTGGACATAAAACGCTCGTCCGTGTCATTGACTTCATCCGCGACAAGTTTGACATCCCGGCCAAGGTCACTACGATTGAATACGATCCGAATCGCGGCGCGCGTATTTCGCTTCTCGTGTACAAAGACGGCGAGAAGCGCTACATGATCACACCGGATGGCATGAAGGTCGGTGATACGGTCGTCTCATCAAAAACGCAGGCCGACATCACGACAGGCAACCGCCTCCCGCTTGAGAAGTTGCCGGTTGGAGTCATCGTCCACTCGGTTGAGCTACAGCCCGGCAAAGGCGGACAGCTCGCGCGCGGGGCGGGGAACAGCGTCCAGATTATGGCGGTCGAAGGTTCATATGCCACGCTCAAACTTCCGTCCGGCGAGATCCGAAACGTGCCGAAGATCTGCATGGCGACCATCGGCACCGTGTCAAACCCGGATTGGCGTCTCGTGCGCTGGGGCAAGGCCGGTCGTATGCGGCATCGCGGTATCCGGCCAACCGTCCGCGGCAAGGCGATGAACCCGGTGGACCACCCGCACGGCGGCGGCGAAGGCAAGCACCCGATCGGATTGCCGTACGCGAAGACGAAGTGGGGGAAGCACGCCATGGGAGTGAAAACGCGCAAAAAGCACAAGGGATCAAACGCGCTCATCGTTACGCGCCGCGGCGGTAAACCACTCACGAAATAACCTATGTCACGAAGCTTGAAAAAGGGTCCGTTCACGGATCCGAAACTCCTCCAGAAGCTTGGGAAGCTCAAGCAAGGGGATAAGACGCCGATCAAGACCTGGTCGCGTTCGTCCACCATCACGCCGGCGATGGTTGGCTTCGTGATTGGAATTCATAACGGTCGCATCCACATCCCGGTCACCATCGTCGAAAACATGGTCGGCCACAAGCTCGGCGAGTTCTCACCGACGCGTAAATTCGTCCGCCACGGCGGGAAGATGCAGAAGGAGCTCGAAACGAAGGCCGCCGAGGTCGCGGCCGCGCCTGCGGCTGCCGCTCCGGCAGGAAAGAAGTAATCCTATGGACGTCCACGCTCACCTCCGATTCCTCCGCATGTCGCCCCGCAAGGTACGACTCGTGATTGACGTGATCCGCGGCAAGTCCGTTCCGATCGCCGTCACAAACCTCGAGTTCCTCCGCAAGGATGCGGCCCGTCCGGTCCTGAAGCTCCTCCAGAGCGCCATGGCGAACGCGGAGCACAATTTCAAACTCGATCCAACGATGCTCCGCGTGAAGTCGGTCATGGCCGACGGGGGCCCAACGCTCAAGCGCTGGCGTCCGCGCGCGTTCGGCCGGGCCGCGCCCATCCGGAAGCGGACCACGCATATCTCACTCGTGCTGTCGGATGACAAGGCCGCTCCGGTCGGCAAGAAGAAAGAAAGAATCCTCGCCGCAAAGTCGCACAAAGCACCACGAACCAAGCATGTCCTGAGCAAAAGCAAAGTTGAAGGGCACTAACTCTATGGGTCACAAAGTCCATCCATACGCATTCCGCATCGGGACCACGAACACGTGGCCCAGTCGTTGGTTTGCGCGCGATGAAGCGTACCGAAAGCTCTTGAGGCAGGACCTGTCGATCCGAGAGTTCATCATGAAGAGCTTGAAGGAAGGTCAGGTGAGCAAGGTGACGATCGAACGCTCGCGCGGGGTCGTGGCGGTTACGATCCACTCCGGGAAACCCGGGTTCGTGATCGGACGTTCGGCCGCAGGCATCGAAGAGCTCCGGAAGAAGATCCTGAAAGAATTCTACCGCGGCAAGAAGGTCACGCTCCGTCTCGACGTCGTCGAAGTTCCGAAAGCGAACCTTGATGCGCGGATCGTCTCCCAGCAGGTGATTGCGGAGCTTGAACGACGCATGCCGTTCCGCCGCGTGCTCAAGATGTCGATCGAACGCGTGAAGAAGTCCGGGGCGCTCGGAGTCAAAATCGCCGTCGCGGGGCGCTTGAACGGCGCGGAAATCGCGCGTCGCGAGTGGCTCGGCTGGGGGAAGATTCCGCTCACGAGCCTCCGCGCCGACATCGACTACGCCCAGGATTTTGCGAAGACGATGGCCGGAACGATCGGCGTGAAGGTCTGGATTTACCGCGGCGACGTGTTCGAGCAGGACAAGCTCTCGATCTACCAGCCCACCACCCCCGTGCGAGGTCCGCGAGACCGACGCGCCGGCGGGTCGGATCGTCGCGGCGGCGGCTATGAACAACGGCCGTATCGAAGCGCGTCTCCGTCTCCATCTCCGGCGGAAGCCCCGGCAAAGGCCTAATCCCTATGTTGATGCCGAAGAAGGTCAAACACCGTAAGTGGCACAAGGGCCGCGCGCGGAACATCCGACACGCCACCGACAAGGTGACGCTGGCCTTCGGTTCCTTCGGGCTCAAGGCGACTTCGCCCGCATGGGTGAGCGCCCGACAGATCGAAGCGTGCCGCCGCGTCCTCACGCGATACATGCGCCGCGGGGGGAAGGTCTGGATCCGCATCTTCCCGGATAAACCCATCACGAAGAAAGGGAGCGAAGTGCCGATGGGTTCAGGCAAGGGTGCGGTCGAGCACTACGTGGCACCGGTGAAACCAGGTACGATCATGTTCGAGATCGACGGAATCCCGCCGGACCAGGCTCGCGAAGCCTTGAGGATCTCATCGTATAAGCTCCCGTGTCAGACGGTCATCGTCACCAAATAATATGGAAGTGAAAGATCTCCGAAATCAATCTCCTGTGCGGCTCCTTGAACTCGCGAATGAACTACGCGCAAAAATTCGCGACCTTCGATTCACGGTCGGCACGCGCCAGAGCGCGAACGTGCGCGATTTCCGGAAGGCGAAGCGCGATCTCGCACGGATCCTCACGATCCGGAATGAGAAGATGCGAACCTCCGTCTAAACTCCACCCCTATGACTCCACGAACTCATCGACTCCTCCAGGGCACTGTCGTCTCGACCAAAATGCAGAAGACGGCCGTGGTTCGGATTGACCGCCGCGTGGCCCACCCGAAGTACGGGAAGATGTTCACGGTGTCGAAGAAGTTCAAAATCCACGATCCGGACGCAAAGGCGCGCGTGGGAGACCTGGTGGAGTTCGAAGAGTGTCGCCCGCTTTCGAAGGATAAACGCTGGCGTTACGTCCGAACCGTCCCGAAACGGTCATAACCTCTATGGTGCAACACCGAACAATGCTCGTCGTCGCCGATAACAGCGGAGCCCGAAAGCTCCAGGTGATTCGCGTGCTCGGGGGGTATCAGAAGCGTGCCGCGGGCGTGGGCGACATCGTGACGTGCGTGGTGAAGGAAGCGACCCCGCACGCCACGGTGAAGAAGTCCGACGTGGTGCACGCGGTTCTCGTGCGGACGCACAAGGAGACGCGCCGGTCCGACGGCACGTACGTCCGTTTCGACGACAACGCCGGCGTCATCGTAGACAAGAAGACCAAGGAACCCAAAGGAACGCGCATCTTCGGACCGGTCGCGCGCGAACTCCGCGCCGGCGGGTTCACGAAGATCATCTCATTGGCGCCTGAAGTGCTGTAACGATATGTCTCTACGCATTAAAACAGGTGACATGGTGAAGGTCGTCACGGGCGCCCACAAAGGGAAGTCGGGGAAGGTCATGCAGACCTTCCCGAAACTGAACCGCGTGGTCGTGGAAGGCGTCGCACCCGCCAAGCGACATCTCAGGACGCGAAAGAGCGGTGAGAAGGGTCAGATCATTGAGTTCTTCATGCCGATCCACGCGTCGAACGTTCAACTTCTCGGTGAAGACGGGAAGACGCGTCGCCATGGGAAGCGCGCCACCGTCTAACCTGCTATGAATCTCAAAGAACGGTACGTGAAACAGATTGCGCCAGCACTGGCCAAGGAGTTTGGCGTGACCAATATCCTGGCGGTTCCGACGATCACGAAAGTCACGATCTCCGTGGGGCTGTCCGCGAAGCAGAAGGATCCGAAGTTCCTCGAGACCGCGGAGACGGTCGTGACGCGCATCGGGGGCCAGAAACCGGTCCAGACGCTCGCGAAGAAGGCTATCTCGAACTTCAAGACCCGGAAGGGTCAGGTGGTGGGACTCAAGGCGACGCTCCGCGGCGCTCGCATGTGGGATTTTGTCGAGCGACTCGTGAGTATCACCTATCCGCGCGTGCGCGACTTTCGCGGCATTTCGCCGAAGAATATCGACGAGACCGGGAACTTTTCCTATGGCTTCAACGAGTACCTGGCATTCCCGGAGATCCGGCCGGACGAAGTGGAGCGCCTCCATGGCGTGGAAGTCACGCTCACCACAACCGCCGGCGACCGCGCAAAGGGCCTGGCGCTCCTCATAGCGCTCGGCTTCCCGTTCCGTAACGCATAACACTCCTATGGCAACCACCTCACAAATGGCCAAGTCGCGTCGCAAGCCGAAGTTCTCGAGCCGCATCGTCCGGCGCTGCTGGCGCTGCGGTCGGAAGCGCGGCTTCATGCGCGACTTCGGCATCTGCCGCATCTGTTTCCGGGAACTCGCGAACCGCGGCGAACTTCCCGGCGTCACGAAATCCAGCTGGTAACACTCGTATGATCACCGATCCTATCAGCGACTTCCTCACGCGCATCGCGAATGCGCAGGCCGCCCGTCACGACACGGTCGAGGTTCCGTCGTCCCGCATGAAGTACACGATCGCGAAGATCCTCGAACGCGAAGGGTTCGTGGCGGCCGTGTCCGAACGCGCCGACGGTCCGAAGAAGACCCTCACGGTTGCGCTTAAATACGACGGTAGCGAACCCATGATCCGGAGCCTGAAGCGCGTATCGAAACCCGGGAAGCGCGTGTACCGCCGTGCCACGGAATTGCCGCGCGTGCTCTCGGACCTCGGGATCGCGATCGTGTCGACCTCGGCCGGCATCATGACGAACAAGGACGCGCGTCGCCGGAAACTGGGCGGCGAAGTCCTGTGCGAAATCACCTGATCTTATGTCCCGAATCGGATTGAAACCCATCCCGCTGCCCCAGGGCGTGGACGCCACCGTCCAGGCCAGTTCGGTCGTAATCAAAGGGCCGAAAGGCACGCTCACGGTCACCATTCCTCCGAAGGCGTCCGTCACGCTCACGCCCGAACGCGTCTTGAACGTCGCGGTCCAGCACCCGGACGTCGTTCCCGAGCGCGCGATCTGGGGCCTTGCGCGGCAGCTTTTGAATAATGCGGTCCAGGGCGTGCAGAAGCCCTATGAGAAGGCGCTCGAGTTCGTGGGAGTCGGCTACAAGGTCTCGCTCGCGGGCAAGACCGTGAAGATGGAAGTCGGCTTTTCACACCCCGTCGAATTCACGTTGCCCGATGGCATCGAAGGGAAGATCGAAAAACAGGTTCTGACGCTCACCGGCATTGACAAGGCGCTCGTGGGTGAGACCGCGGCGCAGATCCGTCGGATCCGGCCGCCGGAACCGTACAAGGGGAAGGGGATTAAATACGTGACGGAGACGATCCGTCGCAAGGCCGGGAAGACCGCCAAGGCCGCAGCCGCATAACACGCAACTTATATGAAACGCCAATCGCTTAAGAAACAAGCCAAGCGCGAGCGCCGCATCGCGCGGATCAAGACCCGCGTCCGCGGGACGTCTTCACGTCCCCGGCTCGCCGTGGCGCGCACGCTGAAGCATATCTACGCGCAGATCATCGACGACGCGTCCGGGAAGACCCTCGTCGCCGCCTCGGACAAGGACGTGAAGGCGAAGGGGAAGAAACCCATCGCCGTCGCGACCGAGGTAGGCACGGCGCTCGCGGAACGCGCGAAGGCGAAGAAGATCGCCGCGGTCGTGTTCGACCGCCGGGACAGGAAGTATCACGGCCGCGTGAAGGCGCTCGCCGACGGCGCACGCGCCGGCGGACTCACGTTCTAACACTATTTCTATGGACGAACTCAATCCAATCCCGAACACGGCACCCGCCGAGGCGGCGCCAGAAGTGACGCCGGAGGTTCCCGTTGTCGAACCGACGGTCGTGGGCTCAACAGCCGTCGACGAACCCGCAGCGGCCGGACGCGGCGACGCGCGGAGCTTCGTGATCCGTCGCGGCCGCGGTCCGCACGGTCGCGGCAGACCCGGTCATGGTCGCGATCGCGGACCCCGTGCAGACATCCCGGAACAGGCCGATTACGAGGAAAAGAACCTTGAAGTTGCCCGCGTCACGCGCGTCACGAAGGGCGGCAAGCGCATGCGCTTCCGCGTGCTCGCCGTGATCGGGAATCGCAGAGGCCGCGTGGGATTCGGGATCGGCAAGGGCGTGGACGTTGCCGGAGCAACCGCGAAAGCTAACGCCCAGGCCCGGAAGAGTCTCATGACCGTCCCAATCGTTCATGAGACGATCCCGCACCCGGTGCATGCGAAGTTTGCGGCTGCCCGGATTCTCATTAAACCCGCTCCGAAGGGAAGCGGAATTAAGGCAGGAGGCGCCGTCCGTCAGGTGCTGGAACTCGCCGGTGTTCCGAACGCGTCATCCAAAATTTTGGGGTCAGCGAACAAGATCAACAATGTGAAAGCGACGTTCCAGGCATTGAAGCGGTTGAAGATGCCGCCGAAGAAGGAAAAAGCGATTGAAGAGAAACAATAGCGTATGACACTCACTCTCCACACCATCAAACCCGCGCATGGGTCGAAGATCCGGAAGTTTCGCGTTGGTCGCGGGAATGCCACGGGTCGCGGCACCACGGCCGGGCGGGGGACGAAAGGCCAACGGGCACGCACAGGCGGACGCAACCGGCTTGCGCTGAAAGGCATGAAGCAGATGCTTCTTCGAATCCCGAAGAACCGCGGGTTCACGAGCGCGATCCCTCATGCGTACGCTATTACGCTTGAACAGCTCGAGCGGTGGTGCACAGCAGGTGAACGCGTGACGCTGGAAGCGCTCCAGAAGCGCAACCTTGTCCCCCGGCACCTGATCGGTCTCAAGGTTTTGAACACCGGATCACTCACGAAACCCCTCACCCTGGTCGACGTCTCCGCGACGCCTGGGGCGAAGGCTGCGGTCGAAAAGGCGGGCGGGGCGTTCGAGAGCACGGTTGTCACCAAGCCCGTGGCCAAGAAGCCCGTGAAGAAGTAAACTGTCCATCGTCATGTGGGATAAACTCAAAAACGCCTGGAAGATTCCTGAAGTGCGGAACGGCATGTTGTTCGTGATGGCCATGATGGTGCTCTTCCGCGTGGCCGCGCACATCCCGCTCCCGGGCGTGGACGTGGTGGCGCTCCGTCGTTTCTTTGAAGCGAACCAGGTGCTGGGGCTTCTGAACCTGTTTTCAGGCGGTACGCTCGAAAACTTTTCGGTCGTCGCGCTCGGCGTGGCGCCCTACATCACCGCGTCCATTATTTTCCAGTTGCTCGGCATGATCGTGCCGGCCATTGAGGAGATCCAGAAGGAAGGGGAGGCGGGTCAGCGGAAGATCAACCAGTGGACGCGGCTCGCCACGGTCCCGCTCGCGATCGTTCAGTCGTTCGCGCTCATTTCCGTGCTCCGGTCGAGTGGCGCGAACATCCTCACGCGTTCAGACCTCCTCCATCTCACGACGCTCATCCTGACCGTGACCGCCGGAACGATTTTCCTCATGTGGATCGGCGAGCTCATTTCGGAGAAGAAGGTGGGGAACGGCATCTCGCTCCTCATTTTCGCGGGGATCGTGGCGAGCCTCCCGTCCATCATCCAGCGCGCCTTCATCACCTACGACTCCTCGCAGCTCATCACGTACCTCGCGTATGTGGCGGTCGCAATCATCACCGTCGTCGGCGTCGTGTTCATCACGGAAGGCCAGCGCAACGTCCCGGTGCAGTACGCGCGGCAGATCCGGGGGACGGCCATGGGCGGCGGCGTGGCATCCACCCTCCCGCTCCGCGTGAACATGTCGGGTGTGATCCCCATTATCTTCGCCATTTCCATCATCCTCTTCCCGAGCGTCGTGGGACAGTTCTTCGTGCGTGCGCGCACGCAGTGGATCGCCGATGCCGCGAACTGGCTCTTGGCCGCGCTTCAGAATCAGACGATCTACGGCGCGCTGTACTTCGTGCTCGTGGTCGGGTTTACCTACTTCTACACGTCCGTGATCTTCAAACCGGACCAGATCGCGGAGAACCTCCAGAAACAGGGCGGTTTCATCCCTGGGATCCGGCCTGGCGCGCCGACGTCCTCATATCTCACAAACGTGTTGAACCGCATCACGCTCGCGGGCGCGCTCTTCTTGGGCGTCATCGCCGTGCTCCCGGTCATGATCCAGGGGTTCAGCGGTTCGAGCAATTTTGCCATCGGCGGGACGTCGCTCTTGATCGTCGTCTCGGTCGTGATTGAAAGCGTTAAACAGATCGAAAGTCAGGCGACGATGCGTGAGTACGACGTTTACTAACAGTTCGGTATACTGACCGCATGGACACGAAGGGTCAGAACAAGCCTATCACATGGTTCCCGATGGGTTTTTTTGTCGCGTCGTACGCGATCCTTTCGGCACTCGTGACGGTCGCCGTCCGGACCGTGCGTGATCGTCCGACCGTGGGATCGATCGGACTCCCGGAGGAGCTCGTGACGTGGCAGTGGTTTTCGTTCGTCATTGCAGGAGCCCTCGTTGTTACGATCCTCATGCGGACGTTTCGGGCGCGACTCGCGTGGGAGCTGCTCCTCGGCGTCGCGCTCTTTCTCGGCGTCTGGTTCTACGCCTGGTTGCTCCTCCCGACGGCGATTGCGGTCACGGTTGCCGCCGCGTTGACCCTGCTTCAGGGCACGGTCCGTCGTTCATTGATCCATAACGTGTTCATTCTCGCGGGCGCGGCAGGGACGGCGTTGAATCTCGCGTTCATGCTCCCGGACCGGGCGCTCATCCTGATCTTGGTCGGGCTTGCCATCTATGATAGTTTTGCCGGACGGCCTGGTGGCGTCATCGCGGAGGTTGCGGCGAGCCTCGTCCATCGCGGGGTCATCCCGGGCCTCATCGTCCCCGGTCGCGCGAGAGACGCGTGGGCCCCGATCCATGACGCGATCCGGCGGCTGGACGCGTCATTTCTCGGCGTGGGCGACCTCATCCTGCCCATGACGCTCGTGTCGCGCGCAGCCGTCCAGGGGATTCCGCAGGCACTGGTCGTGACGGTCGGAGTCCTGATGGCCGCAGCCTGGCTTGGACGTCGCGGACCCTCGAAACCGTTCCCGGCGCTCGTGCCGCTCGCGGCCGGGTCTGCGATTCCGTATCTCCTTTTGGTCGCATTTCGCCTGGTATGAAAACGAAACGGCTGAAGGCCGTCATTTTTGGCCCGCAGGGGTGCGGGAAAGGAACGCAGGGAGAACTCCTCGCGGATCGTTTTGACGTTCCGCTCGTGGGCGCCGGCGATCTGTTCCGGGCGGAGATCGCTCGTGGGACGCAGCTCGGCAAACTCGCGGAGGAGTCCGTCTCGAACGGGAAACTCGCGCCGGACGAACTCGTGAACGGGATCATGAGCAGGCAGTTGAAGACGCTCGACCTGTCGCACGGGTTCATTCTGGACGGGTACCCGCGGGACGTGGATCAGGCCGTATTCCTGCAGCGGATCCTGCCCCTGAACGTGGCGGTCTGTATCAAGATCTCGGACGCAACTGCCGTCAAACGTCTCTTATCCCGCCGCCAGTGCCCGGCGTGCAAGACCGTCTACTCGCTCACGGACGCGCCGCCCATGAAACCCGGCCGATGTTCGCTCTGCGGCACGAAACTCGTGAAGCGCACGGACGACACGGACAATACGATCCGCGAAAGGCTCGCCACCTACCACTTCATGACCGAACCGCTCACGCGCTACTACCGCGAGCGCGGCATCCTCCTCATGCTGAACGGAGAGCAGCCGATTCCGTACGTGTTTGACGACCTCATAAAGAAGCTGGCTAAACTCGGATTTGTCGCGTAAAACAACGGTCATGCCACTCATCAAGACTCCGGAAGAGATCAAAGTCCTCAAAGAAGGAGGCGCCATTTTGAGTCGCATGCTCCGCGAGATCCGCGAGACGTGCGTGGTCGGCGTGACCACGGAGGAACTCGACGCGCTCGCGCGGCGGCGGTTCAGCGAGGCGGGCGGCACCCCGTCTTTTCTGGGATACCGCATCTCACCGAAGGATCCGGCGTATCCGGGCGCGCTCTGCGTGTCGATCAACGACGAAGTCGTGCACGGTCTCGCTGTCCCGCCACGCGCTCTCGAGGAGGGCGACGTGGTCGGTCTCGACATCGGCATGTGGTACAAGGGATTCTGTACCGATATGGCAACGACGGTCATTGTCGGGGAACCGGGAACCGGGAACCGGGAACCGTCTGCACCGGAGGAAGTCCGGCGGCTCGTGGCGGATACGCGAGAGTCGCTCGTGCGAGCGCTCGACGTGATCCATGCCGGAGCGTGGGTCGGCGACATCGGTGCGGCGGTCGAAGACTATCTGAAGCCGAAGGGGTACGGGATCGTGAAGGATCTCGTGGGCCATGGCGTGGGGCACGCTGTGCACGAAGAGCCGTCCATTCCGAACTACCGCGAACCGCGCGCTCCCAAAGTCCGGCTCGAGACCGGGATGGTCCTCGCGATCGAGCCCATGGTCACTCTCGGAACGTGGAAGGTAAAAATGAAACCCGATGAGTGGACGATCGTGACGGCGGATGGGTCCACGGCCGCGCACTTTGAGGTCACGGTCGTCGTCACGGACGCGGGGTACGACCTTGTGACGCCGTGGCCGGATGTATGAGAGCGCTCGGCATTGATTACGGATCGAAGCGCGTCGGCGTTGCGCTTGGTGATACGGACTCAAAGGTTGCGAGCCCGTGGGGAGTCGTTCCGAACGAAGGGGCGCTCGCGCTTGTGGCACGGCTGAAAGAGATCGTGGACCGCGATGAGGTGAAGACCATCATCGTCGGCATCCCTCGCCCCTTGCGCGACACGTCCGCGGAGAACGAACAGGTCCGCGCCGTGAGGATGTTCATCGAGTCGCTGAAGGGTCTCGGCGTCGATGTGGTCGAAGCCGACGAGACGCTCACGAGCCGGCTCGCGGCAAAGCAGGCAGAGGAGATGGGGGAGCGGGAGAAGCGGGACGATTTGGCGGCGGCGGCGATATTACAAACGTGGTTGGATTCACTATAAAGCGTCATCCCGAGCGGAGCGAAGCGGAGCCGAGGGACAGTTTTCGAACATGGTGAAAATTTGAAAACTGTCCTTCGGCTTCGGGCCGTCGAACGGCCCTACGCTCAGGATGACACTTGTGAAGTATGCCCTATCTCCGCGATCGCGCCATCGTATTGCGCAACGAACCGTTCAAGGAGCACGACCGCAAAGTCGTGTTGTTCGGCATTGAGCACGGACTCCTGGAAGCGGTCGCGCGCGGGGCAAGTCGAAAAGAAGCGAAACAGGCGGGCCACATCGTGCCGATGAGTGAGATCGAGGTTTTGATCGCGAAAGGCGCGGTCTACGACAAGCTCGCGGTCGCGCGTCTCGTCGAACAACATCGCGCGATCCGCGACCGGTTGGGCGCGCTCGCGTTCGTGGGATCGTTTTTCGATCTCTTCGAGCGTCTCCAGCGCCCGGGCATCGTGGATCCCGGACTCTACGAGCTCCTGCTCGACGTGTTATCCATCGGTGAGAGTCTTCCGGACGAACCGTCGGCCGAACGTGCGCGTCTGCTCTGGTCCGCCGCCGCGCTGAAACTCCTCGATCGCATCGGACTCGCACCCGCGTTGTCTCACTGCGTGTCCTGCCGCGAAAACGTCGGGGAGTCGGATGCCTGGATGCTGCCGTTTGACGGGACGGTCGCCTGCGCGGACTGCTATCGAGGCTTGCGTACCGCGCATCCGAACGCGACGTGTCTCGCGCCAACGGCATTGACGTTACTGCGCTTTCTCCGGCGCGAACCATTTGGCCGCGTGTTGCTTCTGACCGCGTCTACGGACGTCTTTGCTGCCGCCTCTCATGCCGTTTCCGTGACGTTGCAACAAGCGCCGCTCTCAAAAGAACCGCATGGTTCCGAGACGATTTTTGCTCTGTTAAGCTAAATTATTCGGGCGTTTGATGCAGTCAAGTTATCTTGACATATTCGTCTTTTTGTGCTATTCTATTTGTGTATTCTGCCAGTACCGTACTTGGCAGGTACGAAGATTCTGACGCTGCGGGAATGATCCCGTCGCGCCACAGCAACTTCGACAACCAAACCTAGGAGTACATCGGATGTACAAGAACCTGAAGTGGACGCTCCTCATGATCGCATGCATCGCATTGGTCGCCTGTGGCGGCCGTGTGGTGACAGACAGCACCGGCGTGCCGGACTACGGTTCGGCTGGCGCGGCAGGCAGCTTCGAAATCGACGGCGGTTCATTCGCCGGCAGCCCCGCAGACGGCGGTGGAACGGGCGGCAACAGTGGCTCGTCCGGTTCCGGAGGTTCATCCGGAGCCGCAGGCAACGGACAGGCGGGTATCGGCGGCGGAGCCGGTTCACCCGACGTAGATGCCGGAACGGACGGAGATGCAGCGGATGCCTACCCGCCCTACTGCACCACGAACGAGCGACGTCTCCGCGATCTCGACGACGACAGCTACGGAGATCCCAACAACTACATCTTCGTGAACGTGTGCGCGCCCTGGGAAGACGGGTACGTCAACTGGATCACCGGAAACGATGATTGCGACGACGGCAATCCAGACGTCCATCCCGGGGCCCCGGAAGTTTCTGGGAACGGCATCGACGACAACTGCAATGGAGTCGTTGATGAAGGCGCGGTCGACGGCGGTACGGATGGGGGGTGCCAACCCCGTCTCATCGCGAAGTTGAACCAGCACTTCGACACGACGGTGTGTCCGGGTGATGTGGCTATCCAGACCCTGATGTTCACGCTCACCGCGGAATGTCAGGATATGGTTGTGGATCGGATCATGCTCAAGCTCGCATCACAGGACTTCGCGGCGACGGACTCAACTCCGTTCTGTGCAGCTCCATGCACGAGCCCGGGCGACTGGTACTTCCGGAATCTCAAGCTCACCACGAGCACGGGTGTGGTCCTCATGGGTCCGATCGACACGCCGAGCCAACACACCTCGAACGATCTGGCTCATCTCACGTTCTCGGATTCGTTCACCCTGAAGGCGGGGGAATTCATACTCCTCATCCTTCAGATGGACGTCTCCGAGTCGTTCACGTCCTCCCTCGCCGAGACGCGCTACCAGGCACATCTCCTCGGGGTGGACGTTGGAGATGGAAACACTCCCTACGTCGTGGAGAACAACGTGGACCCGACCAAGGCCGTGAAGGTGAAGCAGGTGTGCGGTGCGTCGGGTCTCAAGGTGGAAGAATACAGCTCACCGCTTAGCCGGATCGTCGTGTCATCGGCGGACAACGGTCCGGTGCCGGTCTTCACGAACTACGCAGTCACGAACGCGACAAACGCCGCAATCGCGGTCGATGAAGTCGTGATCCGTCAGACGAACCCGAACGGTTCAATGGCGGACCTGCGTAAGGTCTTCATTCTGGGATCCTCGTCGGTCGGTCCGATTTCCTCGCTCGATACGGATACGACCCCAGGCGCGACACCGGATCAGGATCTGCCGGTCGTTCTCACGTTCCCTGTTCAGGGGATCGAAGGATTCGTAGTCCCGGCGAACGAAACGGTCTTCATCAGCCTCGTCGCGAGACCGGCCGCTCCTCAACCAACCTCGATTCCAGGGAACCTCGCACGTTCGGGCCACACCCCGGCGCTCGAGATCGAGAGCATGAAGGCGAACGACGGGGCGATTACGGCCGAGGTCGTTCCGCATGAGGCGCCATTCCACCAGCTCCGGAAGACGAAGCCAACCATCACCGTGCTGCCGCTGGTCCCTTCGGGGCCGGTCGCAATCGGTGTTGATCAGGATCTGTTCAAGTTCCAGGTGACGCCGGACGTGAACGGTTCCGTGTCGTTCGTTCAGATCGGTCTCGCAACCGACAAGACCGCGGGTCTCGCGGTGAGCGATCTCCGATTGCGCAGGGGCGCCACCGACATGGACCCGAGTTCTGTCTACGTGATGGGTTCGGGCCCGGGCGGAGCGCCGCTCGTGGCAAGCGAGACGGTCGGGAAACTCCTCATCAAGTTCCCCTTTGAGGAGTACGTTGCCGGATCGGGGTCGGTGTACACGCTGCATGGGACCGTGACCTACCAGGTTGCAACCACCCCGTCGGTGATCACCATCGGCTTCGATCGTACCCCGTCGACCACGCCCGTGACGGGATCCCTTCACAATCCAGGCGGTGGCCCCGTCTACAGTGTGAATCCGGCAGACGCCCAGTATCCATACAACACGGTGCCGGGCTGGGAGGGAGTGACCCTGTGGTCGGATTTGAGCGAGGTGCCTCACAGCACGCAGTCCGGCGACTGGACGCACGATCTGTACCTGGAAGATCTGTCCCAGACGCAAACGCTCGTTACTTATTGAGCCGGCGGCCTATCCATCACAGGAAGGCCGACCAGCGCTCTCAATTCTCCTCGCCCCCACCGGGTTACTCCTGGTGGGGGCGTTGAGTTTTATGGGGTTGCGGTCTAACATCCTTCCCATATGGCCGAGCGGAATGCCGTTCAGAAGGTCCTGCCCGTGATTGCGACGATCTTGGTCGTTCTCGGAGTGGTCGCGATCGCGAGGCTGAACGTCAAGAAGCAAGATGCTACGGCGTGGCCGCCGTCCGCGCCGGGAGCAGCTGCGTCGGCTACATGGACCGTGTTGCAGTCTGGAGGGAAGCTGTCACTGACGAACGACCAAGGAGACCGCCGCGAGTGCGAACTCCCGGACGGATTTGCGAACGTGGACCGTGCGGACAAGGACGGGTTCACGGTCCGGAACGCAACGGGCGCGCGCATGTTGGTCAGTTTCGAGTGCATTGTGAAAGATCCGAAGCTCGTTCCCGGTCTCGCGAATCCGTCCGGGTTGCGTGCGGCAAACGTGTCCGGCAAGCGTCGCGACGGAGCGGGGGTGCTCGAAGTGTCTGACGGGAAGATCACGGAAGAGATCACGCTTCGCGGCAAGAACTCGCGGCCGTACCGCGACCCGGAAGTCGTGGGGTGGCTTGACGATAACGTCTTCGCGGTCACCGCGTTCCAGGGCGATGCGCGGTATGCGCTCACGGTCCAGACGACCGGGCGCATCACGGAACTCCTGAAACTCCCGGAGAACGCGGTCGAATTCAAGGCCGGCGCGGAATCGTTCTGGTATGTGACGGTCACGCCCGGGGAGGGGATCGAACTCGGACCGCGAGGGCCGTCGGAATTGCATCGCGTCTCGGCAGACGCGACAGACACGATCGTCGTCACAGAGGGTGGATCGGTCATCGAACGCGTCTCGCTCGGTCCGGACGGAACTGCGGTATACGTTGCCGGTGGGACGCTCATGCGCGTGAATGCGGACGGCAAGGTCGTGAACGCGGGTACGGGCATCCCGCTCGGGTGGACGGACGATGGTCTTCTTGTGAATCGGAACGGGAGCGCATGGGTCGTGTCGAAAGAAGGGATCTCACGGGCGCTCACGGACGGGTCGGTCGGCGCGGACGTCAGCGCCGCATGGATCGTCCGCTAAACCCTCGACGCCATGACATCAACCAAGTAACATATCGGCCATGTCAACGAAGCCCGAGTTCCCGCGTTTCCTGTACATCCTGATCGTTTTGGGGATTATTTCGCCCATCATTCTTGGGTTTCTTGCGGCGTTCTTCCTCACGGTGTACCTCCCTCGTCCGTATGTACCGCCTGCGCCCGCGTCATTGGGTGAACGTGGGACGTCGTGCGGCGGACCCGGCCGGTGGCCATGCAAGCCTGGGTTGGTCTGCACTGTCGCGCCTGACGAATGGACCACGAAGACCGGGGAGTGCGTCACGGACACTCGGCCCGTCTATCCACCCGGTTCTGCCGGAAACGCCTGTGACAACGAACGCGGGTGCGCGCCAGGACTTGTCTGCGACCGCACAGGCGTGGCGGCAGGCACGTGCGTCTCACCCACATCCACCACGCCATCGAAACCGTAAACTATGATGCAAAGAACCATGATTGGCGAAGCCGCGTCACACGCTGGCAAGACCGTGAAACTGAACGGCTGGGTGAACACGCGCCGCGACATGGGGAAGATCGTGTTCATTGATTTCCGCGACCGGAGCGGGATCGTCCAGGTCGTGTTCGTTCCGTCCGAACTGTCCGAGGGTCAGCGCGACCTCATAAAGGATTTGCGGTCGGAGTTTGTCCTCGAGATCACGGGCGAGGTCAAAAAGCGCGACGCGAAGCAGGTGAACCCGAATATTTCCACAGGCACGGTCGAAGTTCTGGCCAAGAACCTCGTCATTCTGAACACCGCGAAGACCCCGCCGTTCGAGCTCGACCGCGACACGCGCGACGTGAACGAAGAGGTCCGCCTGAAGTACCGCTATCTCGACCTGCGCACGCCGCGCATGCAAACGAACATCCGCCTGCGCGACCGTATCATTACGTTCTTCCGCGACTACATGCACCGGAATAACTTCGTGGAGATCGAGACGCCGATCCTCATGAAGGGGACGCCCGAAGGGTCTCGCGAGTACATCGTTCCGTCGCGTCTGCACCCGGCCCACTTCTACGTCCTCCCGCAGTCGCCCCAGCAGTTCAAGCAACTCTGCATGGTCGCGGGGTTTGAGCGCTACTTCCAGATCGCCCGCTGTTTCCGCGACGAAGACCAGCGCGGGGACCGGCAGCCGGAGTTCACGCAGCTTGACTTCGAGATGAGTTTCGTGACGCAGGAGGACGTGCTCGCGTACACGGAAGCGATGTTCATCGCGCTCGTGAAGGAACTCTTCCCGGACAAGACCGTCACGTCCACGCCATTCCCACGCATGACCTACGGCGAGTGCATGAATACGCACGGGAACGACAAGCCGGATCTGCGAAAGAACAAAAACGATCCCAACGAACTCGCGTTCGCATGGATCGTGGACTTCCCCATGTTCGAAACGGATGAGCAGGGGAACATCGCGGCGAAACACCACCCGTTCTGCTCGATCAAAGAGGAAGACAAGGAGAAATTCATGAAGGGCGAGGACCTCATGAACATCCGCGCGAATGCGTACGACCTCGTCCTGAACGGCTTTGAACTGTCATCCGGGAGCATCCGTATCCATGAGCAGGATCTGCAGAAGCTCATCTTCGACCTGCTCGGGATCGAAGAGTCTGAACAGAAGGCGCGGTTCGGGCACATGCTCGAGGCGTTCACGTATGGCGCGCCGCCGCACGGCGGATTCGCGCCTGGCATCGACCGCATCGTCATGCTCATGACCGGCGAGCCGAACATTCGCGAAGTCATCGCCTTCCCGAAAGACGGCAACGCCCGCGACCTCATGATGGGCGCCCCGTCGACCCTTCCGACCAAGACCTTGAACGAGGCGAATATACAGGTGAAGAAGGGTTGACAAAACCTCAATTTTAATGTAGGTTCATTTGAATTCCTCTTCGTATGGAGAGGTGGTCCCCGTCAAAAGGGACAACGGTGTCGGATCCCTGCACCAACTCAGGAATCATTCAGAAAGAGAGGTGCCGTATGGCACAGCGTCTGGAAATCGTGAACGGTCCTTCGAAGTTCGACCTGATGACGTCCCTCTTCCATGGGGAGACGGAAGATCAGCACCGCCAGGTGCAGTTCGAGGTCAAAGACGCCGACGGTCGCAAGGCCAGCAAAGCCGTCACCATCGGTGGCGTCGAGCGAGAGGACGGATCCGGCGAGTCCTGGCTGATCCATGGCTACATGATGGTGGTCAACGTACCGTGGCGGAGGATCACGGGGTACTACTCGTCCAGAACGCGCAAGGGCTGGATCGAAGAATCCTGATTGTCTCGCAACAGCTCACCGCCCCCTGTCCAAACTTGGATCGGGGGCGAGGTGTTTTTCAAGCGTCACCCCTCACGAGCCTCAACCCCCCCTCGTGTCATCCCGACCGTAGCCCCGTCCGACGGGGCGGAGTGGAGGGACCCCTTTCCCGTAACAGCTGCGGGGCCAGATCGATCCATTTCGGGTTGAAGGAAGCAATGAGGTTCTCATGGAAGCCCCCGTTCATTCCTTTCTGACGAGTGAGGAGTGAGTCGATGCGCGACGCTGTTCCGGCAGGGATGAGGCATAACGGGAAAGGGGTCCCTCGGCTCCGCTTCGCTACGCTCGGGATGACCCCTGGGGGGTTGTGATGATCGTGGGAGAAAGTGATTTGTCGTGAGGTCATATCTATTCAGTCTCAAGGATCGCGCGGTGTGTCAATCAGGTCTTTTTGTGCTTGTTTTCGTCTAGAAAAGGGGATAAACTATCCCCGTGCCCGTAACGTATAAGGTCGACAAATTCGAGGGGCCGTTGGATCTCCTGCTGCAGTTGATTGAGCAGGAGGAGCTTGATATTACGGAGGTTTCGCTCACGAAAGTGGCGGACCAGTTCGTGGCGTACGTGAGAAAGCAAAAGGACAAGATCCTGCCGGAAGAATTGGCGGATTTCCTCGTGATCGCCGCGCGTCTGGTCTACATGAAGTCGCGCATGTTGCTTCCGGAGTTCTTGGATCAGGAATTGGAAGAGGGTCCGGACCTCGCAACGCAGCTCCGTCTCTACCAGCAGTTCGTCCACGCCTCGCGCGAGATCAACCGGATGTGGAATCGGGGCCATGTGTCGTTCCCGCGCGAGCGCCGCCCGGTGCGGTCTTTGACCGCGACGTTCTCACCGCCGCTGGGCGTCACCTCGTCCATCCTCCGCGAGGTCATGCAGACGGTCATTGACCGCCTCGCGCCCATCGCGAAGCTGCCGGAAGCGGCGCTGAAACGCGTCATCACGATCCAGGACAAGATCAAGGAATTCGGCGATCGTCTGCGCAAGCACGCCAAACTCACGTTCGCGAGCTTCATGGGACGCGTGAAGGACAAGAGCGAGGCAGTCGTGTCGTTTCTGGCACTTCTCGAACTTGTGAAGCAGCGCGTGGTCACGGTTGAGCAATCAGAAATGTTTGATGACATTGAAATTGCGGCGCTTGACCTTGATCGTCTCGCAGACCTTCAGCCTGAATTCGTATGAAACTCGAAGAAAAAATAGAAGCCGTATTGTTCGCCGGAGCGCGGCCGTTTTCCGTGAAGCGTCTCGCCGAGTTGTGCGAGGCATCGTCCAAAGACGTGGAAGAGGCACTAGAGAAACTCGAGGATCGATTCGAGAAGACTGCCATCATGGTCCAGCGAGCAGGGAATGAAGTTCAGTTCGTCACACGTCCGGAACACGCAAAACTTGTCCAGCAGGTTGTCCGAGATGAAATCATGGGCGAGCTCACGCGTCCGAGTCTCGAAGCGCTTACGATCCTCGCGTACCGCGGTCCGCTCACGCGCCCGGAGATCGAACAGA